>CAZFFG010000007.1:0-49191 GCA_964518275.1 uncultured bacterium
CGAGGCGTACGGCGCCGACTTCGACCCGCCGTCGCCCGACGAGTCCGAGGCGTCTGGGCTCATCGACTGGAACGACGACAAGCTGCGGCTGGCGGCCGAGCTGGTGGTGAACGAGGGTCAGGCCAGCGTGTCGCGGCTGCAGCGGCGCCTGTCGGTGGGGCACGCCAGGGCGGGCAAGCTGATGGACTCGCTCGAGGGCCTCGGGGTGGTGGGCCCGCACCAGGGCAGCAAGCCGCGTGACGTGCTGGTGGACTTCGACGAGTTACCCAACATCTTCGGGAAGTGAGCCTACCTCACGATGACCGTGGGCGAGCGCCCCACGGCCGAGGAGCGTCCGGCCGACGTGGCCACGCCGTAAGCCATGGCCGGGCTGTTGAAGCCCACCGCTAGCTGGCCCTCCGCAGTGACCACGATCAGGCCGCCGTCGCCGTCCATGCGCTTCACGTCGGCCAGGGCGCGGGTAACTGCTTCTTCAACACCTACGCCGCTCTCCAGCGCCGCTGCCAGCCGCGCGGCCGTAACCGCCTCCATGAACGCTTCGCCCTTTCCAGTGCACGAGATGGCCACGCGTTCGTCGGCGTAGGTGCCGAGGCCCGGGATCGGCGCGTCGCCCACGCGGCCGCTCCACTGGCCCGTGCGGCCGCCAGTACTGGTGGCGGCGGCCAGGTTGCCCGCGTCGTCGAGCGCCACGGCGCCAACGGTGTTGGAGCCGTGCGGCTCACGGCCGATGGGCTGCTCTAACGCAGCGGTGTTGCCCGCCAGCCAGCGCTCGAGGGACGCGCGGCTCTTGGGGGTGACGAGGGACTCGTTAGGCACGGGCGCGCTCACCAACGCCTCCGCGCCCGCGCCGATCAGCAGCACGTGAGGGGTGTTCCGCCGCACCTCGTCGGCCAGGAGCACCGGGTTAGCGGTGTTGGTCACGGCCGCCACCGCGCCCGCCCTGGCGCCAGCCGCGGCGTCCGACACCATCACGCAGGCGTCGAGCTCCACCGTGCCGTCGCGCGTGAGCGCGCCGCCCACGCCCGCGTTGAACGCGGCCGCGTTGGATTCCATGTTGGTCACAGCTGCCAGCACCGCGGCGAGGGCACGCGAGCCACCCGCGCCGGGCTCAGCGCCCGCGTTCAGCTCCTGCCAGCCGGCGGTAAGGGCCGCCGCCAAGCCCGCCTCGTACTCCGCCTGGTACCGCTCTGCGATGGTGCCCGCGCCGCCGTGGATGAGAAGAATCGCCATGCCCGAGCTTACCGTCAGGGGCCGCCGCTCCGTTCGGTACACTTGGGCCGATGCGCCTAGTAGCCTTCTACCTGATACTGCTTGTGGCGCAAGGGTTCATCTCGGCCCTGTTGGCCCCGGTACCAGCCCCCGACCTGTTCCTGCTCGCGGTGCTCACGTTGCTGTGGCGCGTGAAGCCGTGGCAGCTCGTGCTGGTGGGTTACGGCGCCGGTCTCCTGCAGGACCTGGTGGGCAGCGGCGTGCTCGGTAGCCACGCTTTCGCGCTAGCCGCGGCGGCGCTGGTAGCCTCGCTGGTACGGGCGCAGCTCTCTAACACGGGCGTGCTCGAGCGCGCGCTGGTGGTGTTCGTGGCCAGCTTGGGCAAGTGGGTGGTCATGACAGGCATGTTGCTGTGGTTGGCAGGGGGGCAGATCGGCTTCGGACGCCTCGGCGCCGTTGCCCTCATCGAGTCCGCGCTCACGGTGGCGGCGGGTCTGCTCGTGCTGCCGTGGGGGGCGGCGCTGCTGCAGCGCAGTCGCATCTTGCAGAAGGAGCTCCTCTAGATGCAGGGCCGCATGAAGGTCATGCTGGCCGTCATCCTCACCGTGCTGGCACTGTTCACGGTGCGGCTCATGCACCTGCAGCTGGTGATGGCAGAGGAGTACGTTGCCAAGTCGCAACAGAACGCCCTGCAGCAACGACGCATCATCCCCCTGCGGGGCCGCATCCTAGCGCGCGACGGGACCGTGCTGGCCGACGACCGTGTGGCGTACGACCTCCTCTACCGGGGCGGTCCCATCCCCGACTGGACGGTATTGGCCGCGCTCTTAGGCATCGAGGGCGAACCGCGCCCACCCGACCCCACCAAGTCGGAGGAGCTCATCAACGGCGCTGTGCTGGCCTGGAACATCCCGGACGAGCTGGTGCCCGCGGTGGAGGAGCGGGTGGCGCTGAGCACCAACCTCTACCTCCGGGAGCGCATCGAGCGCACCTACCCCACCAACCTGGCCGCACAGACGGTCGGGTACACGGCGCAAGCCGACCCGGTGCGCAACCCCGGCTATTCCAACAACGACCTCGTGGGGGTCATGGGCCTCGAGGCGGGCCTGGAGGACATCCTGTTCGGCTCTGCCGGCAGCCGCGAGGTTGAGGTCGACAACCGCGGCACCGTGGTGGCGTCGAAGGTGCTCTTCAACGCGCGACCGGGGGAGGACGTGATCCTCACCCTCGACCCCAACGTGCAGCGGGTGGCGGAAGACGTGCTCGCCGCTGCGCTCGATTACGTGAACGAGGACCGCGCCAGGGTCGGGCTGCCGCTGGAGGAGACCGCGCGGGGCTCGCTGGTGGCGCTCGACCCGCGCACGGGCGAGATCCTGGCCATGGCCAGCTACCCCACCTTCGACCAGAACGTGTTCACGCACCGGCCGTCGGATCCGGCGGCCGTCACGGCCATCCTCACCGACTCGCGCAACATGCCCCTCTCCAACCGCGCGGTGGAAGCGTACGCGCCCGCCTCCACCTTCAAGGTGGTCACCACTTCGGCCATGCTGGAGTTCGGTTACGCCGGCCCGAACACGCTCTACCCCTGCTCCGCCACGTTCCGTTTCGCTGGTAGCACGTGGGCCAACTGGGCGAACTACAACAAGGGCAACTACGACGCGCGGCACGCGCTGGCCGACAGTTGCAACACGTACTACTACTACGCCGCCGCGGCCACGCCCGGCTTCTCGCAAGGCTGGGCGCCGTTCATCTCCGACGTGGTGGATCGCGCCCGCGAGTTCGGCTTCGGCGTTCGGGTAGACGTGGGCCTGCCGGAGGAGAAGGTGGGGCGCATCCCCGACCGCGAGTGGGTGCGCGCCCAGCCGCAGTACGAGTACGGCTGGCTGCCAGGCTTCACGCTCAACACCGTCATCGGCCAGGGCGACGTGTTGGCCACGCCGCTGCAGGTGGCGCAGTTCGTTGCCACGTTAGCGCTCGACGGCCTGATGGTGCAGCCGCACCTCGTGAAGCAGGTGGGCGAAGACGTGTTCGTGCCCGAGGTCACGCAGTTGGAGGGTCGCTACTGGTCGGTCCTCAAGGAGGGCATGCGGATGATGCTCACCGATTACCCATCGCGGAGCGTGCTGGGGCCAGGCGCCTTCCCCGTCAGCGTGGCCGGCAAGACGGGCACGGCCGAGACGCCGCGGGGCGCCGACTACACCCACGCTTGGTTCATGGGCTTCAGCCCTTACGAGGACCCGGAGGTCGCCTTCGTGGTATTCATCGAGTACGGAGGTTCCAGTTCGCGCGTGGCGGTCCCGGTGGCTCGGGACTTCATGGCGGGCTACTGGAGCCTGAAAGGCGTGGAGGTAGCCAACAACCAATGAAGGCCAGAGGAACCCGAGGCGGCATCCTGTTGTCGCTCGAGCCTGGTGACGACGCAGGGCAGGTGGCTGAGGTGCTCGACGCCCACAGCGAGCTGTTGGAGGGTCGCGTGTCGCTTGAGGTGGTCGAGCGTACTCCCTATCAGCTCGTGCAGGTGGTAGCCGAACGCGTGGCGGCTGCCGGTGGCGAGCTCATCGAGATCAGACCCCCGAGCGCGGTGGTGCAAGCGCGAGGCGAGACCGTCATCGTGGCCCGCACGGTGCGCTCTGGCGCGCAGATCGAGTCGTCCGGCTCCGTGGTGGTGCTGGGCGACGTCAACTCAGGCGCAGAGATCGTGGCTAACGACGACATCATCGTGGTTGGCATGCTGCGCGGCCTGGCGCACGCCGGCGCCGCCGGCAACGAGAAGGCGGTCATCTGGGCGGAGCGCATCTTGAGCCCACAGCTGCGCATCGGTGGTGCTCTGGCGCAGTCGGGCGGCGACGAGGGCGACGTGAAGGGCCCCGAGGTAGCGTTCTTGCGCGACGACGCCATAGTCGTCCGGCCCTGGAACACGCATTGACGTGGCGGCCGCGGGCTGGGCGGGAGCGCAGGCGGCCCGTGACCGAGACCCTGAGCCTGCGAAGCTGAACCTGACGACCTGGGCCTTAGAACCTGAGACCTGGTACCGAGACGTGAAGGGAACCGTTACGTGAACGAGGTAGTGATAACCACAGCTGTACGCACCCCAGTGGGGCGCGCCCACAAGGGGCTGCTGAAGGACACGCGGCCCGACGATCTGGCCGCATTCATAGCCAAGGAGGCGCTGGCGCGCACGCCCGGACTGAGGCCTGAGGACATCGACGACCTGCTGCTAGGCAACGCCCACCCGGAGGGCGAGGCCGGTTACAACATGGCGCGCATCGCCGTGCAGATCGCGGGCCTGCCCGACAGCGTGGCGGCGGCCACCATCAACCGCTTCTGCGCCTCTGGCCTGCAGACCATCGTGCAGGGTGTGCACTCCGTGGCGCACGGCATGAACGACGTGGTGCTGGCGGGCGGCTCCGACAACACCAGCCGCGTGCCCATGGGCGGGCACCAACTGGCCCCGAACCGCGCGCTGCTCAAGAGCAAACCGGGCGCCTACCACACCATGGGCCAGACTGCCGAGGCCGTGGCGCGCCGTTACGGCATCAGCCGCCAGGAGCAGGACGCCTTCGCCCTCAACAGCCACGAGAAGGCGCTCGCCGCCCGCGCTAGGGGCTTCTTCGAGGGGCACGTGGTGCCCGTGCCCACGCGCGTGAAGGACGAAGAGGGCACCTGGCACGACGTGGTGTTGTCGCAGGACGAGGGCCCGCGCGCTGGCACGAGCCTCGCCAAGTTGGCCGAGCTGCGCACCGTGTTCGCTGAGGACGAGGCAGCCACCGTCACGGCCGGCAACTCTAGCCCCCTCAACGACGGCGCTGCCATGACGGTCATCATGACCGCCGAGCGCGCCCGCGCGCTGGGCCTCAAGCCCCTAGCGCGCCTGGTGCAGGCCGCCGTGGTGGGCGTGGACCCAGAGGTGATGGGCATAGGCCCCGTGCCCGCCATCCGCAAGCTGCTAGCCAAGACAGGCATGACGGTAGCCGACGTGGACCTCTTCGAGATCAACGAGGCCTTCGCCAGCCAGGCGTACTACAGCCAGCGCGAGCTGCAGATCCCCGACGACAAGCTGAACGTGAACGGCGGCGCCATCGCCATCGGTCACCCGCTCGGCGCCACCGGCGCCCGCATCGCCGCCGACCTCTTCGCCGAGATGCACGCGCGCGGCGCCGAGCACGGCGTCATATCCATGTGCGTGGGTGGCGGACAGGGTATGGCCGCGCTGTTCCAGCGGGTCTAAGCCGAACCACCGTTCCCCGTCCGGCTGCGCGCCTCGTAACCCGCGGCGCGCAGCGCGGCCGTGCCGCGCTCCTGTTCGTCCAGGCTCTCGAACGCCAAGCGGATGGCGCCACCCGCTTCGCGCACGCCTAGCACCTCGATGTCCTTCACGTTCACGTCGGCGTCGCCCAGCGCACGTGTGATGCGCGCCAGCTCACCGGGCCTGTCGGGCACCGCGATGACCACCTCGAAGCGCGCGGGCAGCAGGCTGCGCCGCACGATGGGGATGGAGTCGCGCGTGAGGCGCGCGCTCTCGCCGGCGTTCAACAGCGCCTCGGGCTGGTCGAGGATGCTCTCTAGCCGCTCTAGCTGCCGCCGGTAGGCGCCCAGCGCAGCGCGCACGGCCTCGCGGTTGCCCGCCACCATGTCGCGGCTCATGACCGGGTCGCCACTCGCCACGCGCGTGAGGTCGCGGAAGCCGCCCGCCGCCAGCAACATGAGCAGCCCGCTGTCGTCCGATTCCGCCACCAACGCCGTTAGCGCCACGGCCGCCAGGTAGGGGAGGTGGCTCACGGTGGCCACCAGCTCGTCGTGCAGGTCGGGCGCCACCTCGATGGGCTTGGCGCCGAGCGCCGCCACGAACGCGCGCACGCGCTCGAGCGCGTCCGCGTCTGTAACGCCCGGCTCGGGCGTGAGCGCCCAGACGGCGTTCTCGAGGAGCGCCGCGTCGGCGTTCAGTACGCCACCTTTCTCGCTGCCGGCCATGGGGTGGCCGCCCACGAAGCGCGCGCCTGCACCGCCGCCCGCGTGTGCGGCGGCTTCCGTGAGGCCGCGCACCACGGGCGCCTTAACGCCGCCCACGTCGGTGACGATGGCGCCTGGTCTCAGGTGCGGCATGAGCGCCCGACCGGTGGCCACCAGGCTGCGGGCGGGGGTGGCCAGCACCACCAGGTCGGCCTCGGCCAGCCATGGGCCCGGGCTCAGCATCGCCTCGTCGATGGCCCCGAGGCCGCGCGCGGCCTCGAGCGTGACGGGGGAGAGGTCGAGCCCCACCACGCGCCGCGCTAGGAAGCGTTGGCGCGTGGAGAGGCCGATGGAGCCACCGATGAGCCCGACCCCGGCGATGACGACGGTGCCGAAGAGTGGTGCGGGGCGCACGGTGCTGGCTACAGGCTCTTGCCGAGCGCTTGGACGACCTTGCCGAGCCGGTCCATGAGGTCCGCGAACTCCGCGTCGTCGAGCTGCTGCGCGGCGTCCGACTTGGCCTCCTCCGGCTTCGGGTGCACCTCCACGATCAGGCCGTCGGCACCGGCGGCGGCGCTGGCTAGCGCTAACGACGCCACCAGCGGGCGGCGCCCCGCCGCGTGGCTCGGGTCCACCCAGACCGGCAGGTGGCTCAGCTCCTTCAGTACGGGCACGGCGCTCACGTCGAGGGTGAAGCGCGTGGAGGTCTCGAAGGTGCGGATGCCGCGCTCGCACAGGATGACGTTGGGGTTGCCCTGGCTCAGCACGTACTCGGCTGCCTGTAGGAACTCGGCGATGGAGGTGCTCATGCCGCGCTTGAACAGCACGGGCTTGCCGGCCTTGCCGACCTCGGCCAGCAGGGCGAAGTTCTGGCTGTTACGCGCGCCGATCTGCAGCATGTCGGCGCTGGCGGCCACCTTCTCGACCAGTTCGGGCGCCGTGACCTCGGTGACGATGGGCATGCCAGTACCGGCGCGCGCCTCCTCCAGGATCTCGAGCCCCTTCTCCTGCAGCCCCTGGAAAGCGTAAGGGCTCGTGCGCGGCTTGTAGGCACCGCCACGCAGCACTGCGCCGCCGTGCTTCTGAACGATGGCGGCGGCGCCCAGCAGCTGCTCGCGGCTCTCCACCCCGCATGGGCCAGCGGCTACCACGAAGCGGCCGTTACCCGTCTTCACGGCGTTGGAGCCGTTACCGCCTATGACCACGTACGAATCGTCGTGCCTGAACTCGCGCGAGGCGAGCTTGTACGGCTTGGTGATGCGCACCACGGTGTCAACCGCCACCAGGCCGGCCAGCTGCTCGCGCAGCTCCTCGGTGGGAGCGGGGCCGATGGCGCCGATGAGCGTGCGCTCCTCCCCCTCGCTCACGTGCGGGGTGAAGCCGAGCGCCTTGATGTCTGCGATCACACGCTCCACGGCCTGAGCCGGGGCGTTCTTAGCCATAACGATGACCATGTCGTTCTCCTGAATCTGTGGGTGTACGCTGCGCGCCGCTACGTGAGGGCCGCAGGGAAGAGTAGGACCGCACCGCTTGCGTGTTCCCCGCAGCTTGCTCCGACTCTGGTGATGTGGTGGTACTTGGGAAGAGTCTGTGCCGGGCTTACGCCGGGCGAGCAACCGCGGGCCGTATATACGTCAGGGAGAGGAGCCGGACGGCTCTGAAGACGTAATAGCCATAGCCATCGTCCATGGCGTCACCTCCCGGTCGCAGTTGCGTCATGCGGGCGAGTGTAACAGACGTTCGTCATGCGCGTGTTGCCTGGCTGCCTCGACGAGCAGGTCGAAGGGTGCGCGCTGCTCCGGGTGCGCCATGAACGCCATCTCCGGGTGCCACTGCACGCCCAGCACGAAGCTGCCCGTACGCTCCTCCACGGCCTCCACCAGCCCGTCGCCCGTGTGCGCGGTGGCCACGAGCCCTGCGGCCAGGCGGTCGATGGCCTGGTGGTGGTAGCTGTTCACCTTCAGCTGCTCGGTACCGAACGCGCGCGCCAGGCGCGAGCCGGCTGCCAGCGTGACGGGGTGTAACGGCGCGCCGCGCGTGTCCTTCTGCTCGTGCTGCCAGGCGCCGGGCACGGCAGGCACGTGCTGGTGCAGCGTGCCGCCTTCGGCCACGTTGATGAGCTGATGCCCGCGGCACACCCCCAGAACGGGTTTGCCCGCCGCGCGGAAGGCGCGGTAGAGGGCCAGCTCGAAGGCGTCGCGGCGCTCGTCGACGGCCCCCAGCAGGCCGGCTGGCGCTGCACCGTAAAGGCTCGGGTCCACGTCCACGCCACCCGTGATGACCAGCGCGTCGGCCAGAGCCACGTAACCGCCAGCTAGCTCTGGATCCAGCACTGCCACCATGCTGGGCAGGCCTCCGGCCGCTGCTACGGCCTGCGAGTAGTTGCGGCCCGTCAGCGAGTCTTCGCGGGAGAGGCCTCTGGTGCGGGTCTCGATGCCGGTGCTCAGGAGCACGCGCGGCCTAGGGTGAGCGCTCATCCGCACAGGGTACCGCCGGCGTGCGCTGTACGCCAGCCGCACCCGCCCTGACTAGCTCCCCACCTGCTCTTGGTAGGCTTCGCGGCGTGAGCGCGCAGCACGAGAGCCACCCAACGTGCGCCGCGCCCGTGGAGGACGCATGCCGGGTATAGCGATGATCGGCGCCCAGTGGGGCGACGAGGGTAAGGGCAAGGTCGTCGACGCGCTGGCGGCGGAAGCCGACCTGGTAGTGCGCTACTCGGGCGGCGCTAACGCCGGGCACACCGTGGTGGTGGGCGATGAGGTCTTCAAGCTGCACCACCTGACCTGCGGCACGCTGCACGACCGCCCTGCTTCGGTGTTGGGCGGCGGCATGGTCATCGACCCCTGGACGTTCCTTGAGGAGCTCGATGGTCTCGCCGCTAGGCGCGACCCCGGCCCCGTGCACCTCTCGCACGAAGCGCACTTGGTGCTGCCGCACCACAAGAAGAACGACGAGGGCGGCGGCTTCGTGGGCACCACCGGCCGCGGTATCGGCCCCGCCTACTCCGATAAGGCACGCCGCATAGGCGTACGCCTCGGCGACCTTCTCGACGACGCCACGCTCGAACAGCGCCTGGGCCGGCTCATCGAGGCCAAACCCAACTCCACCGCTCGGGTTGGCTGGACGAGCGTAGCGGTGGCGCTGGCCGAGCTCCAGCCGGTGCGTGAGCGGCTGGCGCCGCTGGTGACCGACACGGGCGACCTCGTGCGGCGGGCACTGCAGCGAGGCGAGCGCGTACTGTTCGAGGGCGGTCAGGGCACCATGCTCGACCTGGCGTACGGCACTTACCCCTACGTGACCTCAAGCCACCCGACGGTGGGTGGCATCCTGGTGGGTGCCGGCGTGAGCCACAAGGCGCTGACCGGCGTGTACGGCGTGGTGAAAGCGTTCACCAGCCGCGTGGGCCACGGCCCGTTCGCTACGGAGATACACGACGAGGTCACCGCCGGCCGGCTGCGCGGCACTGGCGCCAACCAGTGGGACGAGTACGGCACCACCACGGGCCGGCCGCGCCGCGTGGGCTGGCTCGACCTCCCGCAGCTGCGCTACGCCTGCGAGATCAACGGCTTCGATGGACTGGTGGTCACGAAGCTCGACGTGCTGTCGGGCATGGACCTGGTGAAGGTGGCCGTGGACCACGACGCTAACGGACCCGTGTACCAAGAACTGCCAGGCTGGGGCGAGCTGAAGGGGCTGCCGAGCCGGGAGGCGCTACCCGCCGCGGTGCACGACTACCTGGCGCTCATCGAGGAGGCCACCGGCACGCCGGTCGTCATCTTCTCGACCAGCCCTGACCGTGAGGACACGTACGGCGAAGTGGCGTGGTGAGGCGGTGAGAGCGTTGCTGTGGATCGTGATCGTCTTGGTGGCTCTCCTGGCGGCCGCGCTGGGCGCCGTGGGCTACGTGCTCTCCAACCGCGTCATCGTGCCTACCCCGTACGGGCTCATGCCGGAGTTCACTGTGGTTGGGGTGAAAGACACGCCGGAAGCGGCGCCGTGGCCGCCCGAGGCGCTACCCGAACCGCTGGCGCGCGCTACCGAAGGCGCCGCGAGCGCTACGGTGGTGCTCCCCCTGCCTGTGGGCGAGCAACAGTTCGAGAACACGCTCTTAGAGGGCGTTTACGGCCTCATGTGGGAGGGAGGCAACGGGGTGCTGGGCGAGGTGCTGAACCGGGCTGGCGGCCAGGTGGAGCGCGAGCTGCGCGTTCTGCAGGGCTCCCTGCCGGCTGCGGGCGCGCCCGCCCGTATGGACAACTTCCTCTACCGCACCGACCCCGCGGCGTTAGGGCTCGCGTTCGAGGAGCTGACCCTCGCGGGCCCGGTGGGCCAACTGCGCGCCTGGTTCGTGCCAGCCGACGGCGGTACCGCCGTTCTCATGCTGCACGGCCGGCGCCGTGGCGAGCTGCCGGAGCTGCTGCGGCCGCTCGGCGCCTTCAACGAACTGGGGCTGCCCGCGCTGGCGCTGGCCTACCGGAACCACGACCGCTCCACCGCCAGCCCCGACGGGCTCTTCCATTACGGCGCGAGCGAGTGGGAGGACGCCCTGGTGGGCGCTCGTGAGCTCAAGGCGCGTGGTTACGACCGCGTGGTGTTGTACGGCGTCTCCATGGGCGGGGCGGTGGCGTTAGAGGCGCTCAAGCGCTGGCCAGCAGACGCTCCGGAGGTGATGGGTGTGGTGCTCGACTCGCCTCTCATCGACCCGTACCCGGTCATCGAGCTTGGAGCGGTGAAGGCGGGCATGCCGCTGCCGGGGCTCCTCACGCGCCTGGGGCTGTTCGTGGCGGGGCTGCGGACGGGCGCCGACTTCGGCGCGCTGCGGCAGTACCGTAACGCCCACGAGATCGGTGTGCCGGTGCTTCTCTTCGCCGGCGTGGGCGACACCACGGTGCCCATCGCGGCCATCGACCGCTTCGCAAGCGCGGTGGCTGCGCCGCTCACGTACGTGCGGTTGGAGGGCGTGGAGCACGTGGAGGCGTGGAACCAGGACCCGGCCGCCTACCGCGAGTGGCTGCGGCGTTTCCTGGCCTCGTTCAACGTAGGCGCCTGAGCGCGCCAGCTCGGTGCGCTCAGGCGCCGCGCCCGCACCGGCCTAAGAGTCAGTGCGGACAGTTATGCCAAGTATCAGCGTTCGTCGACTGGGGTGAAGCTCTTGCCCACGGGGCCCGTGTAGGCGAGGCGCGGCCGCATGAGACGGTTGTCGGCGTACTGCTCGTAGAGGTGCGCCATCCAGCCGGCGATGCGGGCCACGGCGAAGATGGGCGTGTACATGTCGGCGGGGAAGCCCAGCATGCGGTACACGGAGGCGGAGAAGAAGTCGACGTTAGGCTTGACCTCTTTGCCCTTCTTGGCCATCTCGCGGTCCATGATGCGCTCCATCTCGAGGCTCATCTCGAACCACTTCGAGTCGCCTGACTCCTCCGCCAGCGCTCGGCTCACTTCCTTCAGGATGATGGCGCGCGGGTCGAGCACCTTGTAGACGCGGTGCCCGAAGCCCATCACGCGCCCGCCGGGCCGGCTCAGCACCTCTAGGACGTACGGTTCCACGCCCTCGATGCCGCCGATCTTCTCGAGCGCGTTCATGACGCCCGTGTTAGCGCCGCCGTGCAGGGGCCCCTTGAGGGCGCCAACGGCCGCGCCGATGGCGCTGTAGGCGTCGGTGAGGGTGGAGGCGGTGGCGCGCGCCACGAAGGTGCTGGCGTTCGAGCCGTGCTCGGCGTGCAGGACCAGCGCCACGTCCATCACGTTGATGGCGGCGGCCGAAGGCACCTCACCCGTGAGCGCGTAGAGGAAGTTGCCCGCCACGCTGAGGTCGGAGCGCGGCTGGACCGGCTCCTTGCCGTTGCGGATGCGCTGGAAGGCGGCGACGAGGAGGGGGAACTGCGCCACCAGCCGGAGGCCTATTCGCTGCACGTTCTCGGGGTCTACCCCGTTGGCGTCGTCGTCGAAGCTGCCGAGCAGCACCACTGCGCTATGCAGCGCGAGCATGGGGTCCGCGTCGGCGGGAAGCGCCTTGAAGAGCTGGTACACGGCCTCGGGTAGCTGGAAGTTGGGCACTAGCTGCTGACGGAACTCGTCCAGCTGCGCGCGGTTGGGTAGCTCGCCGTGCCACAGGAGGTAGGTGACCTCCTCGAAGCTCGCTTTGCCAGCTAGCTCCCGGATGTCGTATCCGGCGTAGATCAGCTGGCCCTTGGCTCCGTCGATGAAGCTGATGGCGCTCTCGTCGATGTAGACGCCATCTAGGCCTCGGTGGATCGTCTGCTCCATGGTTCCTCCGGCTCCATGCAGGTCGGGCCTACCAGCGGAGGTGAGGTCTGACGCCTCTGAACTGGCTCGCCGGCGCTGCGGTGGGTTCGTTAGTTTGCCCGTTGGCACCGGGCGCTAGGTGTGGCCGCCTGAGCGGCGGCACCTCATCGTGGGCTAGTTTACCGAACGCGGGGGCGCGGTGGCCTCGTGCGGGGACGCTTGCGGGGCGTGGAACGGGGCTTAGGAGCGGCGGCTCGTCAAGTGGCTACTCGGCTTCGGCCCGTTACCGATCTTGCTTGAGGCGGAGGAGCAGCGCTAGTAGTACCAGGCCGACGAGGACGGAGGCCACGAGCACCGCGAGACCGCCGGCGTCGAAGATACCCACGAGCATGCCGAGGCCCATCAGCGCGAGGCCGAAGATGAGTGCCCAGTGCCCCGGGCGCTCCTCTAGCGCCTCAACAGTGGCGGCGGCGCTGCCGAGGCTCACTAGGAAGGCGCCGCTCCAGCCCAGCGCCACCTCCAGCAGGATGCCAACCGCGGCGCCCACGAGGAGCGCCCCGAGTACGAACAGCGAGTACACCGCCGTGCGCGCGTGGAAGTAGAGCACGGCCACGCCGGCGAGGAAGAGCCAGAGCCAGGCCGAGCTAGACACGAGGATCGACACGAGCAGCAGCGCTGCCAGCGTGAAGATGGCGGTGAGGAGACGGAGCGGATCTGACAACCTGCTTCCCCCTACGGTAACGGCGCTCGGTGTGACCGCCGTTGGTGGTGCGCCCGCGGCCAAGGTGGCGCCGCGGCTCTCACACTTACTTATATCCCCTGCACCACGCGCACCGGGCCCGCTGGCGGGGGCGCTTGTATGCCGGATGGGGGTTTCGCTACCGGAACGAGGGGTCGGCGGTGCTATCCTCAGGCCGAGCGACAGGAGGGAAACGGCGCCCAGCAGGGCGACCTCTCTCGGGCAGGCACGGCTGTCTCATGACCATCATGACCAGTGCGAACTCACTTAGCCGCGAACACGAACTAGCCCTAGGGCTAGTGGGTACGCCCTTAGCCATCGTTCTTAAGTACGCCGTCTCACGTGACCCCGGTCTTACCGACCGGGGCGTTCCATCTCATGGTGCCGCCCGCCCGTGCGGAGCGGCCAGATCAGAAGGGAGGCCCGCATGATCCGAGAGTCGCAACGTTTCGAGCCGTTCACGAACGAGCCGATCCGCGTCATCGACGAATCAGGCGACTGGGTCGCCGAGTTCGATCTCGACCTTGAGCCCGAGATGCTGCAACGCCTCTACCGCGACATGCTGCGCGCCCGCATCGCCGACGACCGCTTCGGCCGGCTTCAGAGGCAGGGCCGCCTCAGTTTCGTAGCCCCCAGCGCCGGCCACGAGGCCGCGCAGGTGGGTATCGCCCACGCCATCGAGGCGGGCAAAGACTGGTTGTACCCCTACTACCGCGACGTGGCGCTCTGCCTCGCTCTCGGCATCCCCCTCGTGGAGATGGTGGGTCAGTCGCTGGCCACCATGGCAGATCCGGCCCGCGGCCGTCAGATGCCCTACCACGCCGGCTCCGTGTCCCTCAACACGTTCACCATGGCCTCGCCCATCGCTTCGCACATCCCGCCCGCCACCGGCACCGCGCTCAGCCAGAAGATCGACGGCCGGGGCGAGGTCACCGTGTGCACGTTCGGCGATGGCGCCACCAGTGAAGGCGACTGGCACGCGGGCATCAACTTCGCGGGCGCCCAGGGTGTGCCCGCCGTGTTCGTGTGTGAGAACAACGGTTACGCCATCAGCGTGGACCTCAAGCGCCAGACCGGTTCCGACACCATCCACCAGAAGGCGCACGCGTACGGCATGCCCGGTTACTACGTGGACGGCATGGACGTGCTGGCTTCCTACTACGTCATGAAGGAAGCCGTGGCCGGCGCCCGCGCGGGCGTGGGCCCCTCGCTAGTGGAGCTCATGGTGTACCGCTACGGCGGTCACTCCTCGGCCGACGACGACAGCCGGTACCGACCCCGCGAGGAGGTCAAGCTGTGGCGCGGCCGCGACCCGCTCGACCGTTACCGCCGCTTCCTGGAGAAGCGCGGCCTTTGGGACGACGCCGCGGATGAGAGCGCCCGCGCCGAGTTCGATGCGGAGTTCACGGCCGCAGTGAAGGCCGCCGAAGAAGCCGGCCCGCCGCCGGTAGAGCTCATGTTCGAAGACGTGCTCGCTGAACTGACCCCCCGCCTACGCAGACAGAAGGCTGAACTGCTAGGCGACGACGCCTAGGAACGGACGTGACCAAGTGAGTGGCGTGACCATGGTCCAGGCGGTAGCCAGGACCCTCGATCAGGAGATGGCCCGCGACAAGCGCGTGGTGGTGATGGGCGAGGACGTCGGTAAGCGCGGCGGGGTGTTCCTCGCCACCGAGAAGCTGTTCGACAAGTACGGCCCCGACCGCGTCATCGACTCCCCGCTGTCGGAAGCGGCCATCATCGGGGCCGCGCTGGGGATGGCCGTGCACGGGCACCGGCCCGTGGCCGAGATCCAGTTCGCGGACTACGTTTACCCGGGCTTCGATCAACTCGTTAGCCAGGTGGCTAAGCTGCGCTACCGCTCCGGCGGGCAGTTCACCGCCCCGATGGTGGTGCGCATGCCCACCGCTGGGGGCGTGAAGGGCGGTCATCACCACTCCCAGAGCCCCGAAGCGCACTTCGTGCACACCGCCGGCCTGAAGGTGGTGGTGCCGAGCACCCCGTCCGACACGCAGGGCCTGCTGCGCAGCGCCATCCGCGACGACGACCCGGTGGTGTTCATGGAGCCTAAGCGCCTCTACCGCGCCATCCGTGAACCCATCTCCGATGACCCTGACTTCATGCTGCCTATCGGCGTGGCAGCCACCCGGCGTGAAGGCCACGACGTGGTGCTGGTGAGCTACGGCGGTTCCATGGCCGAGACCCTGCGCGCAGCCGACGCGCTGGTGGAGCAGGGCATCTCGCCTCACGTCATCGACCTGCGCTCGCTGGCGCCGTGGGACGAGGAGGCCGTCCTGGCCGCCGCCGCCCGCGTAGGCCGCGTGGTGCTGGTGAGCGAGGCGCCGCACTCCGCCAGCTTCATGAGCGAGGTGTCGGCCACCATCGCCGAGCAGGTGCTCGACGCCCTGCTCGCGCCCGTGGCGCGCGTCTCCGGCTTCGACACGCCCTACCCGTACGCTTACGACCGCGAGTACCTACCTGGCCCCAACCGGATCCTCAGGGCCGTGCAACGGGTCCTCGACTACTGAACCCAGTGGCCCGCCCGCCGTTCGTAAGGGGCGGGCCGCGATCTGAACCCGAAGGAGAAGGAGCGTAGATGGCGAGAGAGTTGCGGCTGCCCGAACTGGCCGAGTCGGTGGTGGAGGGCGAGATCGTCCGCTGGATGGTGGAGGTGGGTGACACCGTGGCGCTCGACCAGCCCGTGGTGGAAGTCATGACCGACAAGGTCACGGTGGAGCTACCCAGCCCCTTCGCTGGCAAGCTGATAGAGAAGGTAGCGGCCGAAGGCGACGTGGTGGCCGTGAACGCGGTCATCGCGCGCTTCGAGGCCGAGGGCGGCGCCGCCGTTGCGCCGGCCGCCGCGCCCAGCTTGCAGGCTGAGGAGGAGCGCTCCATAGTCGAGGGCGGCCGCCCAGCCGACGAGGAGGACGGCGAGAGCCTCAGCCTCTTCAAGCCCAGCGCCGGCAGCGACGAGCCTCTCATCACCATCCGGCGACCCGGTGCTGGCAGCGCTGGCGCGCCACGCGCCACTGCCGCCGCGCCAGCATCAGCGGCAGCGCCGGCGGCAGCGGCCGTTGCCGCCCCGGCCTCACCGACCGCGGCGCGGGGACCGTACGGACGCGTGCTTGCTGTGCCGGCCGCGCGCAAGCTGGCCCGCGAGCTGGGCGTCGACATCGAAGAGGTGCAGGGCTCGGGCCCCAACGGCCGCGTGCGGGTGGACGACGTCAGGCAGCACGCCGAGGGCGCTCCTGCGCCGGCCGCGGCGCCGCGGCCGGCCTACGTTCCGGGCGAGCAGACCGAGGAGCGCACGCCGCTACGCGGCTTGCGGCGCGTCATCGCCAACCAGCTCACCGCCTCTCACCTCGAGACCGTGCGCACGCTGCACGTCGACGAAGCCGACGTGACCGCACTCGTGGCGTTACGCGACAAGCTCAAGCCGCGCGCCGAAGCGCGCGGGGTCAAGCTCTCGTACCTGCCGTTCATCATGAAAGCGGTGGTGGCGGGCCTGCAGCGCTTCCCCATGATCAACGCCAGCCTCGACACCGCCGCCAACGAGGTCGTCACCAAGCACTACTACAACCTCGGCATGGCGGTCGCCACCGACACCGGTCTGGTGGTGCCCGTGGTGAAGGGCGTGGATCAACGCTCCATCCTCGACATCGCCGCCGAGGTGCAGCGGTTGGCTGAGCTGGCGCGCACCGGCAAGCTCGCACCCGACGACATCCGGGGTGGCACGTTCTCCATCACCAACATCGGTTCGCTGGGTGGGCTCTTCTCGTTCCCCATCATCAACCTGCCCGAAGCGGCCATCCTGGGGGTGCACTCCATCAAGAAGCGCCCCGTGGTGCTCGACGACGACAGCATCGTGGCGCGGCAGATGCTCTACCTGAGCCTCTCGTTCGACCATCGCCTCATCGACGGGGCGGAGGGCGCCATGTTCACTAGCTTCGTCATCGACCTACTGGAGAACCCAGAAGCGCTCATGCTTGAGCTCTGAGGAGGCCGCTGGCTACGGGCCGCGCGGCGGCGCGAGCATAGAATCCTCTAAGTGAAGCGGGGCGACCTACCGGTACTACCCACCGCACCCGGCTGCTACCTGTTCCACCGGGCCGACGGCACCGTCATCTACGTCGGCAAGGCCGTGAACCTGCGCAGCCGGGTGGGCAGTTACTTCGGTACGAACGTGGCCGAGAAGGTGCGGCTGTTGCGGCGCGACGCCGCTAGCCTCGACTTCATCGTCACCAAGGACGAGGTCGAGGCGCTCATCCTCGAGTCGAACCTCATCAAGGAACACCAGCCGCACTACAACGTGCTCCTGAAGGACGACAAGAGCTACCCGTTCCTCAAGCTCACCAACGAGGAGTTCCCCACCCTCATCTTCACGCGCCAGGTGGTGAAGGACGGCGGCATCTACTTCGGGCCGTACCCCAACGCCGGCGCCGTGCGGCGCGTGCAGGACCTCGTGTACAGCGTCTTCAAGCTGCGCAAGAACTCCGGTGTGCCCCTGCAGCTGCGGAGCCGCCCGTGCCTGCGCTACCACATGGGCCGCTGCCTAGCGCCCTGCATCGGCCAGGCCGACCCGGTTGAGTACCGCCAGGTGGTGGCCGACGTGCGCGCCTTCCTAGAAGGCCGCGTGAGCGAGGTGGTGGAGCGCACCGAGGCGCAGATGCTGGCGGCCGCCCAGCGTCAGGACTTCGAGCTAGCCGCCACGTACCGCGACCGCCTGGACGCCCTAAAACGCGTGACGGGCTGGGACTCTAACGTAATGGCGGCAGGCGCCGAGGACCTCGACTTCCTGGGCTTGGCAACCGCCGGCAACCTGGCGATGGTGCAGCTCTTCCAGATGCGCGCCGGTCGGGTGGTGGGGCGCGACAAGCGCCTGCTCACCAACGCGGCGGGCGCTACGGAAGCCGAGATATTAGAGCGCTTCATGGCCGAGTACTACGGGCAGGCCCAGCAGCTACCGCCGCTGGTGCTGGTGCCAGACGCCCAGTTAGACGAGCACATCTGGGAGCGCTACCTGAGCGAGCGGCGCGGTCGCCGCGTGGAGCTGCGCGTGCCGCGGCGCGGCGAGAAGGTGGAGCTCCTCAACATGGCGCAACGCAACGCCATCACCGGCGTGGATGCCGAGATCGCGCTGCTGGAGCGACGCGGTGAGGCGCCCGGCGTGGGCGAGCTGCAGGAGCTCCTCGAGCTCGAGAACCCACCGTGGCGTATAGAGGGCTTCGACATCTCCAACCTCATGGGCACGCACACGGTGGCCAGCATCGTGGCGTTC
The DNA here is from genome assembly GCA_964518275.1 of uncultured bacterium. Classification (GTDB taxonomy): domain Bacteria; phylum Deinococcota; class Deinococci; order Deinococcales; family Trueperaceae; genus JAAYYF01. The sequence continues at coordinate 18,420 of CAZFFG010000007.1, forward strand.
GAGGGCGGGCGCGCCAAGCGCTCCGACTACCGGCGTCTGCGGATACGGGAGCTCGACAAGCCCGACGACTTCTTCTCCATGCACCAGGCCGTGCTGCGGCGCTTCACGGGCCAACTGGCCGACAAGCTGCCGCCGCCCGACCTGCTGCTCATCGACGGCGGCAAGGGGCAGGTCAGCGCCGCCAAGCGCGCTCTCGCTGAAGCGGGCATGCGCATACCTCTGGTGGGCCTAGCCAAGCGGGAGGAGCGGCTCATCACCGGAGCTGGAGAAGAGATCCTCGTGCCGCTCACGCATCCGGCGCTCAGGCTCCTCATGCACGTGCGCGACGAGGCGCACCGCACGGCCGTGGGCTACAACCGGCAGCGGCGCGGCAAGGCGCTCACGCGCAGCGTGCTAGACGACGTGCCGGGCATCGGACCCGTTCGGCGCGACGCGCTACTGGCGCACTTCGCGAGCATCGACGAGCTGCGCAGCGCACCGCTGGAGGTGCTGGCGGCTGTGCCTGGCGTGGGCCCGGCGGCGGCGCGGTCGGTGAAGGAGTACTTCGGCGGCCTAGACCAGAGCGGCTGAGGGCTCAGGCCTTCTCCACCATGGTCACGTGGCCGTCGCGCCGCTGCCGCCACCGCTCGCGCGTGAGCGCCATGCGCACGTCGACGCGCCCGTTGGCGTCGACACGCCTATCCGTCTCCTGGAAACCGACCTTCTTGAAGGCGCGCTGGGCGCGCAGGTTATCGCCGAACGTCTCGAGGCGCACGAGGGTGAGCCCTAGTTCATCGAAGGCGTAACCGAGGAGCGCCTGCATGGCCTCTGGGCCGTAACCCACCGACCAGTGGGTGCGCTCGCCGATGATGATGCCTAACGTGCCCTCCGTGCCGCGCACGTCGTAAAGCTCGGTGGTGCCTATGAAATCGCCCCGCTCGTCGAAGATGCCGAAGGTGGCTCGGTCGGAACGTCGTGAGTCGTTGCGAAGCAGGCGCCTGAGTAGCCACAACGGCATGCGGTTGGGAGGTGTGCCGTTGAGGTACGCGATCTCGGGATCGCGGAAATGGCTCTGCAGGCGCCGCCAGTCGGTCTCTGAGAACTCCTCCAGAGAGCGCAGCGTCACCCGCCCGAACGCCGGTGTCATGAGCCTGAGTTTACTCTGCCCCAGCGAGTTGGGCGTGCTTTCGGTTGGTTGCGCCCAGCCGGGCGGCCGGCCTCGCGCCGGGGCAAGGCCTGGGTGCGCGCGGCTATACTGCCGAGGCGGGGCGCTTGGGGCCGTAGGCCCACCGGGATGGTGACGCCACGTTGGCGCCACGGTGATGCCAGCGGCCGGAGCCCGCAGCGAAAGGGAGCCATGTCCGACCAACAGAGCGCCAGCAACGCCTCCCCCGTGCAGCAGTTCGCCAACAAGTTCAGGCGCCTGCGCTCCGCCATCGGCAGCGTGGTGCTGGGGCAGGAGGGCGTGGTGGAGGAGCTCCTCATCGCAGCCCTGGCGCGCGGTCACGTGCTCATCGAGGGGGTGCCCGGGCTCGGCAAGACCCGGCTGGTTCACGCCTTCGCCGACGCCACCGAGCTCGCGTACTCGCGCATCCAGTTCACCCCCGACCTCATGCCCGCCGACGTCACAGGCACTAACGTCTTCATCGACGCCGCCGACGGCAGCCGCTTCGAGTTCCAGCCGGGCCCCGTGTTCACCAACGTGCTGCTGGCCGACGAGATCAACCGCGCCACCCCAAAAACGCAGTCGGCGCTGCTCGAGGCCATGCAGGAGCACGCCGTCACCGTGGCGGGCAAGCGTTACGCGCTGGAGGAGCCGTTCATGGTGCTGGCCACCCAGAACCCGCTCGAGATGGAGGGCACCTACCCGCTGCCCGAGGCGCAGCTCGACCGCTTCCTCTTCAAGATCGTCATCGAACGGCCCGACGCCGCCACGCTGCGCCGCATCCTCGTGGTCACCACGGGCAAGGACGAGGCCCCGGTGGAGCCCGTCTTCAGCCGCGCCGAGCTCCTCGAGCTGCAGCGAATGCTGCGCGCCGTGCCGGTGGCCGACGCGGGACTCGACTACGTTGTGCGCATCGTGGAGGCCACCCACGAGCACCCGCTCGTGCGCTTGGGCGCCAGTCCGCGTGGGGCGCAGGCGGTGACCCTCGCCGCTAAGGGCTTCGCACTAGCCGCCGGGCGGCCCAACGTGGAGCTGGAGGACATCCGGCGCGCGGTGCCGTCGGCGCTGCGGCACCGGCTGCTGCTCGATTTCGAGGCGGAGGTCGAGGGTGTGGGCACCGACGCCATCCTCTCCGAGGTGCTCGAGCGGGTCGACCGGAGCCGCTGATGGTTGGGCCGCGCGCCCGCGCCCTGCTCGACAGGTACGGGCTGGCGTCCAGGGCGTTGTCGCGCGTGGGTGGCGAGCGCAGCGCCACGGAGCCCGGCCAGAGCGTGGAGTTCCACGACTACCGTGCCTACCAGCCAGGCGACGAGCTGCGCTACGTGGACTGGCGTGTGTACGCCCGCACCGGCCGGCTCTACACGCGGCTCTACCAAGCGGAGCGCGCCGTTAGGCTCCATCTCGTGCTCGACAACTCCGCCAGCATGGCGCTGTACGGCAAGGCCGCCTACGCCCGCACCGTGGTGCAGCTCCTCACCTACGTGGCCCAGCGCGACGCTCCCACCCAGCTGCACCTGCTGGACGGGCGCGCGAGCCGGCCCGCTCAGGGGTTGGGCGGTCTGCGGGAGAGCATGCGCTTCATCGACGAGGCGGGCGTAGCGGGCGCCGTACCGGTCAGCGCCGCCGGGAACGAAGGGGCCGGCGCTGCGCTGCTGCCCGTCACAGCCCTCAAGCGCTTCGCGCTGCAGCTCCCTGCGGTGAGGGGCAGCGCGCTCGTGTTGGTGGTGTCGGACCTGCTGGAGGAGACGAGCCTGCGACCCACCCTGGCAGCGCTGCGGGCGCGGGGCGTGGATGTGGGCTTCCTGCAGGTGGTCGCTCAGGAGGAGCTCGCGCCGCCGAAGGCGCTCCTAGAGCTACACGACGTGGAGAGCGGCGAGAGGCTCCCCGTCGGGGTGGCGGAGGTGGAGGCGTACGAGGCCGAGTTCCGCGCCTTCTTAGCCCGCACCCGCGCCGCCGTCCTGCGGGCTGGCTTCAAGCATGCGCTCCTGAGAGCACCCGCCCAAAGCGCGGATGTGGAGAGGGCCGCGTTGGCCGCGCTCGTTCGTGCAGGAATCCTCATCAAGAGGTAGAGGTCGCGCGGGGCACGTATGATGACCCGCGTGAGCGAACGTCTAGCATCGTTGGCGCTGGTGCTACTCACCGCACTGGCTGTGGTGGTGGCGCCCTGGGGTGCCATCAACCGTGAGACCGGTGCCCGCAGCGCACTGGTGCTTTTACCCAACCGCGTCGTGGACTTCACCGGCCGGACCGACCCTGTCGACCTGCCGCACCAACGCACCGTGCTGGTCCTCACCCTGGTGGGGCTCGCCGGCGTGACGGCCGGCGCCGTCATGAGGGGCCGGGCGCGTCATCTCGTGTGGCTGGCCGCAGGCGTCGTGCTGCTCGTCGCGTCCAGCTGGGGTGTGAACCGCTTCTACGAGGGCGTGGCGGGCGCGCGCGTTTCTGCGTTCGTGGCTGAGGTGCAGCGCGCCATCGACAACCCGCGACCCAACGTCGACGTGGACGCCCTACGTCAGGTGGCGGCAACGGCGGAGGAGCACAGCCTGAGCGAGAACATCGCCGCCGCCGACGACGCCGGCCTGGTGGTGCGGCGGCTGCCCTACAGCAACGCTGGTTTCGGTCTCACGGCGTTCCTGGTGGCGGTAACGGGCTTCTTCTCGCTGCTCTTCGGGCTCCGCTACTGGCAGGGCATCTCCCGCCTGCTCGACAGGGTGATACGCGGCGCGGCCGTGCCGGCCATCTCCATCTTCCTAGCGCTCCTGGCCGCAGCGGTCGTGATCCTCAGCTTGCAACCCACCCCCACGGGCGCCAACGCCGACGTGTCGGGCTGGTTCAACTACCTGGTGGGCCGTATCGACACGCTCTGGTACGCCTACTTCTCCATGTTCCACGATTCGCTCGGTACCGTTAACGGCTTCGCAGAGTCGCTCAAGTTCGCCACCCCGCTCATCTTCACGGGCCTGGCGGTGGCTTTCGGGTTCCAGGCGGGGCTGTTCAACATCGGGGCGCCGGGTCAGATGGTCATGGGCGCTGTGTTCGCCATGTTCGCGGGCCTCTACATCCCGGGTCCGAAGATCGTGGTGCTGCCGTTGGCCGTGCTCTCCGCCGCGCTGGGTGGGGGTCTCTGGGGCGCCCTACCAGGCTGGTTGAAGGCGCGCTTCGGGGCCAACGAGGTCATCAACACCATCCTGCTCAACTTCGTGGCGGCCTCCATCCTGCTGTTCATCCTCTCCTCTGGCAACGTCTTCGCGGCCGCCGCCGTGCGCATCATCGCGGTCATCGGCGCCTTCCTGCTGCTGGTCGTGGTGCTGTCGCTCGTGCCGGCGGTGCGCAAGCTCGTGCGGAGCGGTCCGCGCCTGGCCATGGCCATAGGGCTCGTGGTGCTGCTGGGCGGCACCGTGGTAGCGGGCCTACCTCAGGAGGGCGACGCGCCCATCACCCTGCAGATGCCGTTCAAGGTGCCGGGTAACGAACCCAAGTCACAGGAGCTCAACCTGTCGGCGCGCCTGCCACAGTTGCCAGCCATGTTGGGCATCCAGCGCGCGGGCGTCAACGTCATCGGCGTCGATTACGGCCTGCTGGTGGCGCCCATCGCTGTCCTACTCGCCGTGGTGGTGCTGCCACGCTGGCGACGCCTGAGGCCGTGGGGAAGGCGCCTGCCCGCTGCGCTCGGAGTGGGGGTGGTGGCGTACGGCCTGGCGTGGCTGCTCGGCTGGACGAACCTGCCCACCGCCATCCCGCCCACCAAGCTCAACCTCTCGTTCGTGCTGGCGCTGCTGATGGCGGCGCTGGTGCACGTCATCCTCTTCCGCACCCGCTGGGGGTACGAGCTGCGCGCCGTGGGTCTCTCCCCGCGCGCTGCGGAGTACGGCGGCGCCAGCATCGCTCGCAGCACCGTGGTGGCCATGGCCATCAGCGGGGCGCTGGCCGGGCTCACCGCCACCCACTACGTGCTCGGCGGGGCGTTAGAGGACTACGCCCTGCGGCAGTCCATCCCCACCAACGACGGCTTCGACGGCATCGCCGTGGCGCTACTGGGGGCTAACCAGCCCGTGTTCATCGTGCTGTCGGCGTTCCTGTTCGGTGTGCTCAAGTACGGGGGGTCGGTCCTCAACATCACCTTCCCGAACCTCACCCGCGAGGTGGTGAGCATGATCCTCGCGCTGGTGGTGCTGTTCATCGCTGCCCGCGGCTTCCTGCCGCAACGGCTGTTCGACCCGCGCACCTGGTTCGACGCCACCGCCGGGTCTGACAAGGACGACGCCGACCAGAAGCCGACCACCGCAGGGGAGGGGAGCTGACGTGGACACCGTCCTCTTGCTAGCGCTCGTCTCGTCCATGATCAGGGCCACCACGCCGCTACTGTTCGCAGCGCTTGGGGGGCTCTTCAGCGAACGTTCCGGCGTCGTGAACATCGCGCTCGAGGGCATCATCCTCTTCGGCGCGCTGGCGGCCGCCGTCACAGCGCAGCTGGTGGAGGCGCCGCACCTGCGGGAGTCGCTAACGGCTCGCGTCTGGTACGCGCCCTGGCTGGGCGTGCTGGCGGCCATGGTGGTGGGCGGCATCATCGGTTGGATCCACGCCGTGGTCTCCATCCGCTACAAAGCCGATCAGATCATCTCCGGCACGGCCATCAACCTAATGGGCGTGGGCATCCCGGCCGTCATCCTCTCGGGCCTTTACAACAACACCGCCACCTCCACGCCCATCCGTAACCGCCTCCCCACCTGGGAGCTGTTCGGCATCGACGGCCTGGCGTTCAGTCCGCTCGTGTACCTGGCGTTCATCCTCGTTCCCATCACGTGGTTCGTGGTGTTCCGCACACCGTTCGGGTTGAGGCTCCGCTCGGTGGGCGAGCATCCCCACGCGGCAGACTCGCTCGGCGTGAACGTGTTCCGCATGCGTTACGTGGGTGTGGTGCTGTCGGGTGTCCTCGCTGGACTGGCGGGCGCGTACCTCAGTATCGGCAACGTCAACCAGTTCGTGTCGGAGATGTCCGGTGGGCGCGGTTTCATCGCGCTGGCAGCGCTCATCTTCGGCAAGTGGCACCCCATCGGCGTGTTCGGCGCCACGCTCCTCTTCGGCGCTTTCCAGGCCACCGAGGTGCTCCTCGGCGGCGGGCGCATCCTGCCGCCCACGGTGGTGCAGTCGCTGCCGTACATCCTCACCATGATCGTGCTGGCGGGCTTCGTGGGTCGTTCGGTGGCCCCGAAGGCGTCGGGTAAGCCGTTCGAGAAGTAGCCCAGAAAGGGCGGAGGTAAACCGTGGCGTTCGCTAGGCGCTCTGGCATCCTTCTTCACCCCACCTCGCTGCCAGGCCCCCACGGCGTGGGCGAACTGGGCCGTGAGGCGTTCGCCTGGCTCGACTTCCTCGCCTCCGCGGGGCAGCGGCTGTGGCAGGTCATGCCGCTCGGGCCCACCGGCTACGGCGACAGCCCCTACCAGTCGTTCAGCACGTTCGCGGGTAACCCGCTCCTCATCAGCATGGAGGAGCTGGTGGCGGCCGGCTGGCTGGAGGGGGGCGAGCTGGCGCCGCTAAGCGAGTTACCCACCGACCGGGTCGACTACGGCGCGCTCATCCCGCGCAAGTTCGCACTGCTCGAGCGGGCCGCGGAGCGCTTCGCCGCCAACGCGGGCGCTGCGGCCAGGGCGGCGCTGGCTGGCTTCCGCGCCGAGAACGCCGCTTGGTTGGAGGAGTACGCGCTTTTCATGGCGCTGAAGGAGGCGCACGGCGGCTCCGCTTGGAGCGACTGGGTGCCTGCCTTGCGCGACCGTGACGAGGCGGCGCTGGCGCGCGCCCGGCGCGAGGTGGCGGCGCAGGTAGACAAGCACGTGCTGTGGCAGCACTGGTTCTTCGAGCAGTGGGGTGCGCTGCGAGCGCGCGCTGCGGAGCTCGACGTGCAGATCGTGGGCGACGTGCCCATCTTCGTGTCGCTCGATTCGGCCGACGCCTGGGCCAACCCGGAGCTGTTCCACTTCGGGCCGGATGGTCAACCCACCGTGGTGGCGGGCGTGCCGCCCGACTACTTCTCGGCCACGGGTCAACGCTGGGGCAACCCGCTCTACCGTTGGGACCGCATGGCGGCCACGGGCTACGCGTGGTGGATCGAGCGCGTGCGGGCCACCCTAGCTTTAGTGGACGTGGTGCGGATCGATCACTTCCGCGGCTTCGCGGCCTACTGGGAGATCCCCGCCTCCGAGCCCACCGCCGTGAACGGTCGCTGGGTGCCGGGACCGGGCGATGACCTCTTCGTGGCGCTTAGAAACGCGCTAGGGGAGCTACCCGTCATCGCTGAGGACCTGGGCGTCATCACCCCGGACGTGGACGAGCTGCGGGTGCGCAACGGCTTCCCGGGCATGAAGGTGCTGCAGTTCGCGTTCGGCAGCGACGCCGACGACCCGTACCTGCCGCACAACTACGCTAGCGACTGCGTGGTGTACACGGGCACCCACGACAACGACACCACGGCCGGCTGGTACGCGAGCGCCCCCGAGGTGGAGCGCGACCTGGTGCGGCGCTACCTGGCGCGCGACGACGGCGAGATCGCCTGGGAGCTCATCCGGCTAGCGCAGGCGTCCGTGGCTCACACGGCCATACTGCCCCTCCAGGACGCGCTCGGGCTCGGCTCACACGCGCGCATGAACACCCCGGGCACGGCTGGCGGCAACTGGAGCTGGCGCTTCGCGTGGCAGGACGTGCCGTACTGGATCGCGCCGCAGTTGGCGGAGCTCGCCGAGCTGTACGGTCGCGTGCCTGCCAGCGGTGGGCAGGACAGCGCCTACCGGCAGACGGTGCTGCCGGAGTAGGCGGTCACGGGCTTGGGAGCCGCCACGTTGGGGTGGCTCCCAAGCCCGGGCTGCCTCAGCTGCGGAAGATGACCTCTTCGCGCTGGAAGTTACGGTGCGCGAAGGCCAGCAGCAGCACGATGATGACCAGCATGGAACCCCACACGAGCGCCAAGCGGTTCGGGTCGACCACGCCCCTCACCACGTCGTCCATCAGCAGCAGGACGTTGAAGACGGGTATCAGGTAGGCCTCGTTGCCGAGCCCGATGAGGTCCTTGAACTGCAGCAGGACCACGGGGATGATGAACACGAACGAGAGCGGCGCGATGTAGCTCTGCGCCTCCTTGAACGAGCGCGCGAAGAGCGAGATGCCGATGAGCACCGCCGCCACCAGGGCAGCCAGGAGCAGAGCGCTCACGATGAGCACCACGATGGAGAGCAGGTTGACGTTGAGCCCGCCGCCCATCATCGTCACGATCTCGGCGCCCTGATTGCCTAGGCGGGGCAGGAACACGGCGCTGAGAAGGGCGCCACCTATGAGGAAGCCGACGATGGCCATCAGCGCCGCGCTGAGGCCGAACGTGAGGGTGGCTAGGAACTTGCCCACCACCACCTCCGTGCGGCGCACCGGCGCTACGAGGAGCACTTCCAGCGTGCCGCGCTCCTTCTCGCCGGCGGTGGCGTCCACGGCGGTCATCTGACCGCCCGTGAGGGTCCAGATGGCTATGAAGAAGGGGATGAGCCACGAGAACTGCCCGCTAGAGCGCTCCGCGGCCGTGCTGGCGTCGACCGCCTGCACCTGCAGCGGCTGCAGCACGCTGGGGTCTAGACCGGCCTGCACGAGGCGCCCCGCCACCACCTGCTGCTGGTAGACGCCCACGGCCTGTTGCACCTTAGAGGCGTCGAGCTCGCTCTTCATGTTGCCTAGCTTGGAGTAGAGCTGGAGGCTGGCGCTGCCGTTGCCGGCCAGCGCCGACTCCACCGGTTCGTTGGCTTGCAAGACGACGTCCACGTCGCCGTTCTGGACGGCGCTCACGCCGTCTTCAACGGGTACGAGTTCAACGTTCTGCGCCTCGAGGATGGCCACGAACTCGGCGGGGAGGTTCTCGAGGCCGATCACGCCGATGGGGGTGATGGTGGTTGCCTCGCGCTCGAACAGGCCGCCCAGCAGGAGCGGCATGCCCAGCATGACCACGGGCATGAGGATCAGCGGGATGAGCAGGTTGCTGACGATGGCGCGGGTGTCGCGCAGGGTGGAGAGGATCTCTTTGCGCGCCACGCGCCAGATCATGACCGGCCGCATCAGCGCACCTCCTCCGCGCCCATATCGACGCGGCTCACGAGGCGGAAGAACGCCTCCTCGATACTGTTGCTGCCGTTGGAGCGCTTCAGCTCGTCCACGCTGTCCTCGGCGATCTTGCGCCCCTGGTAGATGATCGAGGCGCGGTCGCACAGCTCCTCGACCTCGCTCATCACGTGGGTGGAGTACACCACCGCGCGCCCGCGGCTGGGGTAGTCGCGCACGAAGTCGATGACTGCGCGGCGCGCCACCACGTCGAGGCCGCTGGTGGCCTCGTCGAAGAAGATGACGGGCGGGTCGTGCAGCACGGCGCGGGCGATGACAATCTTCTGCGCCATGCCTGTGGAGAAGCCGCCGGCGCGGCGCGTGAGCGTGTCGCTCAGGCCGAGGAGCTCGTCGAGCTCGTTGATGCGCTTCTCGATCTGTTCCTCGCTGAGGTCGTACAGGCGCCCGAAGTAGTAGAGGATCTCGCGGCCCGTGAGGCGGTCGTAGAGGCCCATGCCGCCGTTGACCACGCCGATGGAGGCGCGCACGGCCTCGGGCTGCTTCAGAACGTCGTGACCGGCGATGGTGGCCGAGCCGCTGTCGGGCTTGAGCAGGGTGGCGAGGATGCGGAGGGTGGTCGTCTTGCCCGCCCCGTTGGGTCCGAGCAGGCCGTAAACCTCGCCGGGGGCCACGCTGAAGCTGACGTCGTCGACAGCCTTGACCTTTCCGAAGCTCTTACTAACGTTGCGTACGTCGATCAAGTCAGCCATAACAGAGCAGTGTAACGTGCTCTTGTCATGCGCATGTTGCGCCGTGGCAACGGGCCCGGGCGGCCCGTTGCCACGGCGGCGGGCACGGCGCGCTGCAGCGCTGGTAGCCCGCTGCCTTAGTGCCGGGCCGAGCGGTGGCGGCGGGCCTTGCTATCATCGCGGCAATGTCAGGCCATTCAGCCCAAGACCTCGCCGCGCTCGACGCGCATCAGCTCTTGCCGCGGGTGCTCACCGAGACCGCGCGCGCCGAGCTCGGCACCCAGCTGCTGGGGCACTCCCTCGCTCACCCCATGGTCCCGCGCTTCCGGCGCGCGGTGCCCCTGCCCGGTGCTGGCCTGGCCATCCTCGGCGCCGACGACGCTCTCGACGTGGCCAACAAGCACCCGCTAGAGCAGACGGTGGCGTTGCTGGTCGCCGACGGCATGGGAGCGCTCATACGTAACGTGAACCTGTTGGCCGAGCGGGGCGTGGCGGCGGTAGCGCTCGACATGAGCCCGTTAGCCGACTCTGCGCCATACGGCGAGCGTGCCTGGCGGCCGCGCACACGCGAGGAGATCGCGGAGCTGCGCGCCGCCGCGGGTCGGCCCCTGTGGCTGGTGGGCCTGGGCAGCGCCGCCGACGCGGAGGTGGCTGCCGAGGCCGGCGCGGACGTGGTGGTGGTGGGTTCCGAGCTGGGCAGGCGGCTTGGTGCGCCCGCCGTTATTGAGGTGCTGCCGGAGGTCATCGACGCGGTGGGTGGCATGCTGGCCATCGTGGCGGGCGGTCCCGTGCGCGACGGGGTGGACGTGCTGCGCTACCTAGCCGTGGGTGCCGAGCTGGTGGTGGTCGACAGCGAGCGGCCACTGGACGCCTTGGTGGCCGAGCTCGAGTACGCCATGCGCCTCACGGGCTGCGCGGACGTGACCGATATCGGCTACGAGATCCTCTTCGCGCCCCTCTTCGGTGAGCCGTGATCGCGTTCGTGCAGGGCGTGGTGGCCGAGGTGAGCGAGGCGAGCGTGGTGGTGGACGTGGGCGGGGTGGGGCTGGAGCTGCTGGCGCCCACGGCCACGCTGGCCAAGTGCGAGGTGGGCCGGCCCGTGACCCTGCGCACGCAGCTCATCGTGCGCGACGAGCAACCTACGCTGTACGGCTTCCACGACCCGGACCAGATCACCGTGTTCCGGCGCCTGCTGGACGTTACCGGTGTGGGGCCCAAGGTGGCGCTCAGCGTGCTCTCCACGCTGCCCGTGGCGCTCGTAGCTACCGCCGTCAGCAACCAGGACCCGGGCCTGCTCACGGCCGCGCCCGGCGTGGGCAAGCGAACTGCTGAGCGCATCGTGCTGGAGCTGCGCGACCGTCTACCGGAGACGCTGCTGGCCGGCGCCGAAACTGGTGCGGGACGGCGTCTGCTGGCCGGGGCGGGCGAGGACGCCGTGGCCGCGCTGCTGGCGCTGGGTTACCGCGAGAGCCAGGTGAAGGGCGTGGTGGCCGAGCTGGCCGCCGACGCCCCGGACGACAGCGCTGAGACGCTGATCAGGAAAGCGTTGGCGCGGCTCCGCTGAGTGCGCGCTCGGCGTCTACCACCGAGATGTCGAAGGCCTGCCCCACGGCGGCGTAGGTGAGCTTGCCCGAGTGGGTGTTGAGCCCCTTCAGGAACGTCTGGTCGGCCCGTAACGCCTCCAGGCCGGCGCCCGCCAGCTTGAGCGTGTAAGGCAGCGTCTGGTTGGCGAGCGCCTTGGTGCTGGTGTTGGGCACGGCGCCCGGCATGTTCGAAACGCCGTAGTGCACCACCCCGTCGACCTCGTAGATGGGCGACTCGTGGGTGGTCGGGTGGATGGTCTCGATGCAGCCGCCCTGGTCGACCGCCACGTCTACGATGACGCTGCCAGGCTTCATGAGCGAGAGCATGTCGCGCGTTACCAACCGCGGCGCGCGGGCGCCGGGGATGAGCACGGCGCCGATGAGCAGGTCCGTTTGCGGCAGCAGCTCGAGGATGTTGCCGAGGTTGCTGGTGGTGGTCTGGATGCGGCCGTTGAAGACGTCGTCGAGGTACTGCAGGCGTGCGTGGTTAACGTCGAGCAGGTTCACGCGGGCACCGAGGCCCAGCGCTAGCTTGGCGGCGTTGGTGCCCACCATGCCGGCCCCGAGGATGGTGACGGTGCCGCCCTGCACGCCGGGCACGCCGGAGAGCAGCAGGCCGCGGCCGCCGTGGGCGCGCTCGAGGAAGTGCGCTCCCACCTGGGGCGCCATGCGGCCAGCCACCTCGCTCATGGGTGTGAGGAGCGGCAAGGCGCCGTTGGGCTGCTGCACCGTCTCGTACGCCACGGCGGTGGTGCCGGCCGCGAGGAGCGCCTCCGTGAGGGGGCGATCGGCGGCCAGGTGCAGGTAGGTGAAGATGATTTGGTCCGCCCGCAGGTAGGGGTACTCGGCGGGTACGGGCTCCTTCACCTTGAGGATGAGCTCCTGATCCCAGGCAGCGGCGGCGTCGCCCAGGCTGGCGCCGGCGGCAGCGTACTCCTCGTCGGAGAAGCTCGAGCCCGCACCCGCCCCGCGCTCCACCAGCACTTGATGCCCTGCACCTACCAGTGCCTGCACCGCGCCAGGGGTGGCGGAGACGCGGAACTCCTGGGCCTTGATCTCTTTCGGTACGCCGATTCTCATAAGCAAGCTCCTGCGACCCGACGCCATGACCTGCTGGCCGGGTTCAACTAGCCTCACGCTGGTTCGCGCCTTGGGCCTATCTGCCCGATTCTACCGCTGCCACGCGCGGAGTATCCGCACGGGCCCGACGCTCGAGGTACCACGCGGCTCCACCATGGCCACCAACGCTCCGTCCTCCTCGTGCAACATCGTGACGCCCGTTACTGGCAGGCTCACCTGCTTGCCTTGGCGCACCGCGCGGGCGGTGGGTGCGTCTACCAGTAGCTTCGGCTGGCTGAGGGCAAGCAGCGGCTCGAGTCCGGGCGCTTCGGCCAGCTCGTCCATCGCGCGGCAGTCGGCCAGGTCGATGCCGCCGGCGCCGGTCCTCACCAGCCCGGCGAGGTGGGCGGGCACGCCGAGCGCGGCGCCTAGGTCGCGGGCGAAGGCGCGTACGTAAGTGCCGGCGCCCACCGTGAGCGCGAAGAGCGCGGTAGGCAGCGGCTCGAGGACGGGGGGCAGCTCGAACTCGCGGCCCGCCGGGTCGGGCCGCCAACCGGCGGGGGTGCGCGTGAAGCGTTGGGGGAGGGCGTCCCGCTGCGGGGCGAAGGCGAGCAGCTTCGCTTGGTGGTAGGCCACGGGCCGTTCGGGCGGCTCCGTGATGCGGCCCTGGCGCGCGTCCGCGTAGGAGCGCGTACCCTCCTGCTTCACCGCGGAGAAGGCGGGGGGCCGTTGGCTGGTGACGGTCATGAACTCGCCCGCGGCAGCCTCTACCGCGCTGGGGGAGATCGTGGACAGCGCCCCTTCGTCCGCGCGCGCTGTGATAGGACCCTCCGCGTCGAGGGTAGGGGTGCCCGCCCCGAGCGCTACCCAGGCCAGGTAGTGCTTGTCGGCGGCTGTGAGGTAGGGCGACAGCTTGGTGGCTTCGCCCACCAGCAGCGTGAGCACGCCGGTGGCGAGCGGGTCCAGGGTGCCGGCGTGGCCGACCCGGCGCGTGCCGAGCAGGCGGCGCGCCCTGGCCACCACGTCGTGCGACGTGAGGTTGAGTGGCTTGTCGACCGGGTAGACGCGCACGCTCAGAAGAAGAGCGAACGCACCCACGGGCTCACGGACACCGCGATGAGCAGACCGATGTGCAGGGTCAGCTGCGCCATGAGCGGCTCCCAGCCGCTGCGGCGGCGACCCCAGGCGTCGGCCAGCACGAGGCCGAACGGCAGGAGCAGCAGCACGGGCGTGCCGAAAGCCAGCGCGTAGAGCGAGCCCGACAGCACCGTGGCGATGGTGGTGGTGTAGCGCTGCTTGAGCGGGGCCAGGAGGAACGACCGGAAGAACAGCTCGGCTAGCGGCACTAGGATGGCGGCCGCGACCACGAGCGGGGTCGCCTGCAGGAAGTCGAGGTAGAAGCTGCCTAGCGACTCGCCGAACGGGCGGTAGTGCAAGTAGGCGACGGTGACGGCTAGGAACACGAGGCCCCAGCCCACGCCGTACGGCACAGTGCGGGCGTCGCCGAGGAGCTCCTCGTAGGCGTCGTGGCCGTTCATCTGCACGCGGCGCCAGGAGAGCAGCGCCAGCATGACCGCGAAGGTGAGGAAGAAGAGGGCGCCGGCGTCGCTACCGGTGCCGGGGGTGAGGAGCGCTAGCACGTTCTCGAAGCTGATGAGACCGTAGAGCACGGTGACCAACAGGCCGACGAGCAGCGCCGTTATGAGCGTGCCGTAGATCTGCCCCACGCTCCACGGCTGTGGGCCCTCCATGACCTCGAGGTTGGAGGAGGCCGAGATGCGGCTCTCGCCGACGAGGTGCACGGCCACCAAGAGCAGCAGCACGAGCACCCAGAGCAGGGTGTTGCCGCCGAGCACGCCCGAGAAGTTCTCGCGCCTGAACGACTCACGCAGCGCGAGCCCGCCACCGGCGAAGTCACCCTCCGCGTACGAGATGAGCGCGAGCCCTCTGAGGTCCGCGGCTTGCGCCTCCACGTTGCGGGCGCCGCGGAGCTGGTGCGCGGTGGCGAGGTGCCCCGCGGCGGCAGACAGGTTGCCTTGGGCCCAAAGCGCGCGGCCGAGCAGCGAGCGGAGGTCCGGGTCGCGGTCGTTGCCGGTGAGCTGGATGTAGCTGGTGAGCTGCTGTGCGGCGCTGCCCGGGTCGCGAAGACGGAGGCGCAGCTGCGCGTCGAGCACGCGGAACTCGGGTTCGAGCGGGTCGATGGCGATGGCGCGAGCGAACTGGCTCAGGGCCTCGTCGTAGCGGCCCTGCGACTGCATGATCTGACCCGACAGCATGGCCACGTGCGCTTCGAGCTCCACGTTGGCCTCGTCGGCTAGGCGTCGCTTAGCCTCCTCCAGGAACGCCTCCGCTTCTCCGGACCGCTCTGCGGCCAGGGCGGCGCGGGCGAGGAGCACGAGAGGCTCTGCGGTAGCGATGCGGTTGCGCACCCGCCGTAGGCGGCCCTCGGCGCTGGCGGCGTCGCCCATGGCCAGCTCCACGCGCGCGAGCACGAGCTCGGCCTCGGCGAAGTCGGGGCGTACCTGCAGCGCGTTCAAGCAGAACTGGCGTGCCGTCTCGAGGTCGCCGCGCGCTTCGAACAACTGGCACTGGGTGAAGTAGCGGTTAGCGTCGAAGCCCTGCGCGTTGCCGAAGGCCATCAGCAGGCCAACGATGACGGCGAGCGCTGGAGCCAGCGCACTCCGCCCCCTGGCCCCTGAAACCCCCATCTCATGGAACATAAGGTCCCTTCCGTGTTTCGCCGGACCCGGCGACCCAAGTCTACGTATGATGACCCGCGCGCGGTGGCGTGTGCGGTTAGGTCGTTCACTTAGCCGTGGCACACGGGGTTCTGCAGGTTAAGGCTCGCTGAAGCCCCCAACGACGGCGGTTCACTGACGGCTGTTAGCATTGCATCATGGTGCGAACGAAATCCACTCCGGCGTTCGCGTGGTTCACATGGCCCTGACGCATCTCTTCCTCCTCGGACAGCTCACGTTGCATCTCCCCATGATGCCGGCGGGTACGGAAGTGCGGCTCATGTCGGTGGACCTGTTCACCGTCTACGCCTCCGCGCAGGTGGAGCGCGGCTCCCTGAAGTTCAGGGAGCTCCCGCCGCCTGGCACCGAGGTGCGCATCCTCATCTTCCCGCCCGACGCCGACGACACCACTGTGGCTGCCGCCCTCAGCGGCGCCACGGCGCTGAAGGGGTTCGTTTCCGAGGCGGGTACCGATATCCTTGTGCTGTACGAAGGAAACGACGAGCCTTTGTCGCTCAGAGCCCAGTTGCTGCAGGAGCGCGAGATCTGGTTGGATCTGCCGCTCGGAAGGAGCCAGTGACGATGACTGGCAAACGGATACTGATAGTCGAGGACGATCTCGACATCCTTAGGTTGCTCACCCGCGAGCTGGAGGACGCCGGTTTCGAGGTCCTGGCGTTCGATAGCGGTATCCGCGGACTGTCTGCGGTGCGTGAGAGCGAACCCGACCTGGTGATCCTCGACCTGGGCCTGCCCGACCTCACGGGGCAGGAGATAGCGCGCCGGGTGCGTCACACGGGCGACACCCCCATCATCATCCTCACCGCCGCCGACGAGGTCGGCACGAAGGTGGAGATGCTCAACGCTGGCGCCGACGACTACCTGGCGAAGCCGTTCCACGTGGAGGAGCTGCTGGCGCGCGTGAACGTGCAGTTGCGCAAGCGCACCCTCGGCTCGGCGCAGAAGATCGGCGAGCTCACCATCGACCCGGTGCGGCGCCAGGTGTTCTGGGCGGAGGACGAGATCCGCTTCTCGCCCCGTGAGTACGAGCTCATCACCTACCTGGCTGGCCAGCCTGGTCGCGTGTACTCCCGCAAGGAGATAGAGAACAACGTGTGGGGTGAGGACCTGCCCCCTTCATCCAACGTGGTCGACGTGCACATAGCCAACATCCGCGGGAAGCTGCGCGACGCCGGTGGCTACGGCGTGATCCGCACCATCCGCGGGGTTGGGTACGCACTGAAGTCGTGACCTGAGTGAGGCGCCGGCCGGCCGCGCTGGTTCGGGCTCCGCGGGTGTCGCTCACCTGGCGCGTGGCGTTGCTCACGGCTGCCGCCGTGGCGGTGCTGAGCGCGCTGACCATGCTCATCGCTTACCAGGTGGTGCGTGCGGGTCTGTACGAGGAGCTGCGGCGCACCATCAAGCAGGACGCTGCCACCGTGGCGGCGCTCTACTCCTCGGGCGAGGGCAGCGCGTCGGGGCTCGGGGGCCCGACGGGCGGCGTGGTGCTGCAGATCTACGACGCCGCCGGGCGGTTGCTGGCCGCCAGCGAGCCGGAGTTCGAGAGCGCGCTCGCTGCGCTGCCGCCATCGGACGTGATGGGGGCGGCCTTGGTGCCCTTGGCGTGGAACGGGCTGGTTGCCGGGCGCCAGATGGAGGCGGCCCTGGCGCCGTTCGAGCTGGGCGTGGTGGCCGTGCTCGTGGACCCGTCGTACATCGGGCCCGTGCTGGGGGAGGTGTCGCGCACCCTGTTCGTGGCCGCCGTGCTGGTGGTGGCGCTGAGCCTGTTCGTGGGTTACGTGGTGGCCGCCGCGGCGCTACGGCCCATCTCGCGTTTGGCGCGCTTGGCCGCTACGCTCGGGCCCGACGACCTCGAGCCCATCCGCTACGACGGACCGCTCGACGAGGTGGGGAGCTTAACGTTCGCCCTCAACGGGCTGCTGGGGCGGCTGCGCGAAGCGCTCGACGCGCAGCGCGTGTTCCTGGCGGAGACGAGCCATGAGCTGCGCACGCCGCTCACGAGCATGCGCGGGTTCCTAGACCGGGCGGTGCGCCGCGCGCAGCCAGCGAACCGCGACGACCTGCTGGACGCACAGCGAGTCACTGGCACGATGGCGCGCCTGGTGGAGGACCTGCTGCAGCTCTCGAGGGGCCAGCTGGTGGTGGACGAGCCGCTGCACCTGGTGGACGTCGGCTCCGACGTGCTGAGGCCGGTGGGCGACGAGTTCCCGGGCGTGCGGGTGGAGGCTGAGGGTGGGGTACTCGTCCTCGGCGACCCGGTGCGGCTCAACCAGGCTGTTCGCAACCTCACGGCTAACGCTGTGCGGGCGGCGGGACGGCCGGCAGGGGTGTTGCTGCGGCTGGTGCGCTTACCGAACGAGGCTGTGGTGACCGTGGAGGACGACGGCGGCGGCATCCCAGAGGAGATGCTGCCGCACATCTTCGAGAAGTTCTACAAGGGTGCGGGCGGCGGTTCAGGCTTAGGCCTGGCCATCGCGCGGCAGATCGCTGAGCATCACCACGGTACGTTGACGGTACAGAGCCGGCCGGGGGAGACCGTGTTCGAGATGCGCCTGCCGCTCATCGAGGCGGTGGACGAGGAGTAGGCGCGCCACCTGCCGGCGCTGGAGCGCCGCGGGCTTCGGGCGCCCACTGCTACCTCGGCTCGACCCCTAGAGCCTGGGCAGCGTCACGCCCTTCTGGCCCTGGTACTTGCCCTTCCGGTCGGCGTAGGTTGTTTCGGGGCGCTCGCCCTGGAAGAACAGCAGTTGCACTATGCCCTCGTTCGCGTACACCTTGGCGGGTAGGGGAGTAGTGTTACTTAGTTCCAAAGTAACATGTCCTTCCCAACCGGGCTCTAAAGGCGTAACATTTGCGACTATACCGCAACGTGCATATGAACTTTTGCCCAGTGCTATGACCATAGTGTCATCGGGAATATGTAAGTACTCCACCGAACGCGTAAGTACGAAGCTGTTGGGCGGGATGATGCAGGTCTCGCCCTCGTGCTCTACCAAACTGCTCGTGTCGAAGTCCTTCGGGTCGACCACCGTGTTGAACGCGTTCACGAAGATGCGCCACTCCGGCGCGGCGCGCAGGTCGTAGCCGAAGCTCGAGAGGCCGTAGCTGATCACGCCGTCGCGCACGAGCGCTTCCTCGAACGGGGTGATCATGCCCTCTTTGGCTCGCTCGCGGATCCACCAATCCGGTTTGATGCTCATGGTCGCCAAGTCTACCAGTGCTGTTCCTGGCGGGTTCGGCGGGTGGCTTCGTGCCGTCAGGCACGTCATTACAGGCCTCGGTCATGGGGTGAGAAGGGCACGCGGACACGAAGCCGGCTTGCCACGGCTGATATGAGAGTGATATCATTCTGACACCATGACCAACGAACAAGAGGTCCAACCGGTCGTCCAGAACTTCAACAAGAGCCTCGCCGAGCGCGTGCAGGAGAAGCCCGTCGCCGCCGTCAACGGCTTCCTCATGCTCTTCCTCAGCCTCGCCGGCTTCGTGGCCGCCATCCTGCTGCTCATCTTCGGCATCGGTCCCGAGAGCCCCGACATGCCCAACAGCTGGCTGATGATCGCTGCCGCCATCGTGCTCTTCTTCGTCTCGTTCTTCACCCTCATCGGCCTCTTCGCCGTGCAACCCAACGAAGCGCGGGTGCTGGTCCTGTTCGGTAACTACATCGGCAGCCAGCGTCGCTCGGGCTTCTGGTGGGCCAACCCGTTCGCCAGCAAGAAGCGCGTGAGCCTGCGCGTGCGCAACTTCAACTCCGAGCGCGTGAAGGTGAACGACGCCGACGGCAACCCGGTGGAGATAGCCGCGGTGGTGGTGTGGCGCGTGAGCGAATCCGCCAAGGCCATCTTCGACGTCGACGACTTCGAAGAGTTCGTGGGCATCCAGGCCGAGACGGCGCTGCGTAGCCTGGCCACCCGCTACCCGTACGACTCCGCCGGTGCGGAGCGCGCCAGCCTGCGTGAGAACCCCGATGAGCTGGCCGCCGCCCTGAAGGTCGAGCTGGAGGAACGCCTGGAGGTGGCCGGCGTGGACGTGCTGGAAGCGCGCCTCACGCACCTCGCCTACGCCCCCGAGATCGCTCAGGCCATGCTCAGGCGCCAGCAGGCGCAGGCCGTGGTCTCCGCACGCCGCCTCATCGTGGAGGCCGCCGTGGGCATGGTGGAAGACGCGCTCACCGGCCTGGCCGAGAAGGGCGTCGTGGACTTAGATCCCGAGAAGCGCGCCGCCATGGCCAACAACCTCATGGTGGCGCTCACCAGCGAACACGCCGCCACGCCCGTCATCAACGCCGGTACCCTGTACGGCTGAGCACATTCCCGGCCCACCCGGCCGGAGTCCAAGCGGAGCTGAAGAGTGAAACAGAACCTGAAACGGAACCTGATGGCGCTGTTGGGCGCCCTGCTACTGGGGCTAGCCGCCATCGGTGCGGCCCAGACAAACACCGCCCAGACCGACACCGCCTCAACCGCGGTG
Source organism: uncultured bacterium (assembly GCA_964518275.1). Lineage (GTDB taxonomy): Bacteria > Deinococcota > Deinococci > Deinococcales > Trueperaceae > JAAYYF01. The sequence goes on from CAZFFG010000007.1 coordinate 38,254, forward strand.
GTCTACACCTACGACATCAGTCAGTTCGGCCAGACGCTGGGCCAGACCACCATGGGGCTACAGCGCGGTCCTAACGGCTACACCACCGACTCGAACGTGAACGTGGCCGGCATCTTCGTGGCCGACAACCACATGGAGGCGCGCCCCGACGGCTCAGCGCTGGCTTACAGCATCGAGGGCACGGCCCAGGGTGCGCCGTTCCGCATCGACGTGGCGTTCACCGACGCTGGCGCGGAGCTGACCCTCGTGCAGGGCGGGGTGACGCAGAACATGACCCTGCCCTCAGAGGCGCCCCTCTACGTGGTCGACAACAACTTCCTCGAAGGCTTCCAGCTGATGGCCGACCAGGTGATGGCCAGCGGTGAGCAGCAGGTGTTCACCGCCCTAGTGCCGCAGGTGGCCTCCCAGGCCACGCTAGGCGTGAGCGCGCCCAAGGCCGGCACTGTGGAGTACCGCGGCAGTACGCTGGACGTCACGCAGCTCGACGTTGCCTACGTCGTTGGCGGCCAAACCCTCACCATGCAGCTGTTCCTCGACGCCGATGGGCACATCCTCGTGCTCGAACAGCAGCCGGGCGCAGTTCGGTTCGTGCGGCACGCCCCCGAGGCTGGCGCCAGCGGGGCTCCCGCCGAGGAGTCCGACGCAAGCGCCGACGAGCGCGCTGAGAAGGCCGACGCCGAGTTGGCCGACAAGGCGACCGCGCAGCCCGTCACAGCCGAGGCGGCCCTCCGAATCAACGCCCAGTGCGTTATGGAGCAGGAGCTCAGCGTTCGGTCAACTGGGGAGACGCTCGTTGGCCGGCTCACCCTGCCCGTGAGCGCCACGCTCGAAGGCGGCACTCCCGCGCCCACGCTCCTCCTCCTGCCCGGCTCCGGCGCTGTCGATATGGACGGTAACGCCCTCCCATTCATCACCAACGCCATGTACAAGCAGCTGGCGTTCGAGCTGGCCTGCAACGGTTACGGCCTGCTGCGCGTCGCGAAGCTCGGCATCGCGCCCTCTAGCGGTGACGGTAACGCCGTGACCCTCGCCACCTACGCCCAGAACGCCGCCGATTGGCTCGCGCTCCTGGCCGAGCAGCCTGGCGTGGACCCCAACCGGCTCGGCCTGATCGGGCACTCCGAGGGTGGCCTCATCAGCCTCTACACCGTGGCGGAAGGCTACGCTGCTCCCGCCGTGGTGGTGCTGCTCGCCTCGCCCGGGCGGCCGCTCGACACGGTGCTGCGAGAGCAGCTGCTGGCCTCCTTCACGCGCTCTGGCATCACCGGCGCAGCTCTGACCGAACTGGAGCGCCAGACCGACGAGGCCATCGCCGCCATCCACAACGTGGAGGGCACCGCCTTGGTGCTAGAGGGCGACCTGGCCGAGAACCAGATCGCCGCCAGTTTCGCTCACGCCGCTGGGCTGCTGCGCAGCATGATGGCCGTCGACCCCGCTGAGCTAGCCGCTGAAGTAGGGGCGCCGACCCTCGTTGCGCAGGGTCTCAAGGACGTACAGATAACTCAGGCCGACAGCGGCCGCCTGCAAGCGGCGCTGGCTAGCGGCACGCTCCTCGAGTTCGCGAACATGGGCCACAGCTTCAACCACGTACCAGGCGACCCCGAGTCCGGCATGCTGCCACGCGCCGACGAGGTCGTCTCCCCCACGCTGGTGCGGGCGCTGACCACCTGGCTGCACGGTCACCTGCGCACCGCTCACTAGGGTGCCCGGCCATGGAGGTTCGGTGGCGAGGTAGATGACGGCCAAGAAGCGGTTCCTGCTGCGTGTGGATCCGAAGGTCTACGCCGCCGTCGAGAAGTGGGCGGCGGACGAGCTGCGGAGCGTCAACGCGCAGATGGAGTACCTGCTAGCCGAGTCCCTCAAGCGAGCGGGCCGCTACCCTAAGGGTCCCAGCACCGCGCCTAGCGGGGGAGGCGCCCCCAGCGAGGGCGCACCTTCGAGCGATGGCAGCCCGCTCCGCCAAGCTTCGGACGACACCTCGGCTGACGAGATCGACGCCGACTAGTCCGACGCCGGCTAAGTTGACGCCGGCTAGGTCGAAGATTGCTTGGCGGTACGGCGTGCTGGCCGGGGCCTCAGAGCGCACGGGTTCGGTAGGGCGCTAGGTGGGGTAGGACCCCTAGCGGCGGCCGTCGTTCCGGAGGAAGATCACCACGTCGCGCTCGTGCGCGGCCAGGTTGGTGTTCGGGCGGAAGACGGGCACGCCGCCGTCGGTGCCGTGGAGGAAGTAGAGCCACGGCACCCCGTCGTCGTTCTGGCGAACCGGCTCCAGCACGGCGTGCAGGGCGTGGCTGCCGGGGTTGGAGATAGGCGTGGCGGGCAGCCCAGGGCGCGTGTAAGTGTTCCAGGGGGTGTCTTGCCGCAGGTCGCCAGCCACGGCGCTAAGTTCCGGCATGGGCTTGCCCAGGCCGTACGCCACTGTGGGATCCGACTGCAGCAGCATCCCCAGGTCGAGCCGGTTGAGGAACACCCCGGCGATGATAGGCATCTCCTCGTGACTGGCCGCCTCCGACTGCACGATGCTAGCCAGCGTGACCCACTCGTGCACCGTGAGGGAGCGCTCGAGCAGCGCCGCCGCCACCTCCTCGGTGACCTCGGTCTCGAAGCGGGCCACCATCGTGCCTAGCACCTCCGCGGCGCTGGAGCGCACAGGTACGTCGTACGTGGCAGGGAAGAGGTAACCCTCGAGGTTGGCGCCCTCCGGCAGGTAGGCCGGTGCCAGCTCCCCCGGCTCGGCTATGAGGCGGGCGATGTCTGGCTCGGAGCCGAAGCCGTTAGCGGCCAGGCGTCGCACCACGTCGCTAGCGCGCCACCCCTCTGGCACCACGATGCTCACGGTGCGCGGCCTGCCGCCCGCGGCCAGCACCCGGGCCAGCTCCTCGGCGCTCATGCTGGGGCTAAGGTCGTACAGCCCCTCACCCACCGACCGGTCGGTCCCCGTGAAGCGCAAGTAGTACCGGAACGCCAGCGCGGAGCGCACCAGGCCCGCGGCGGCGAGCTCCTCAGCCACGCGCGCTCCGCCCCAACCCGGCAGCACCTCGAACTCCGTGGTGCTGGTGGCGCTGCTCGGTGGGCTGAGCAGCACGCGCACCGTGAGGTACGCAGCCGCCGCCAACGCCGCCACCACTGCGATTGTTATCAGCCAGGCGCGACCTTTGCGCCGTGGCTTAGCGTTACCGTTATCGCTCACGTAGAGGCTCCGCGTTCGCCGCCGGGCGCGCCGTCGTTGCGCTGCAGGTACGACTCGAGGATGAGCACGGCGGCGGCCTCGTCGAGGCGCCCCTTCTCCTGGCGCCGCGAGCGCGGGAGGCCAGACGTACCCACCTGACGCTGCGCGATGCGGGTGGTGAGTCGCTCGTCTTCCAGAACCACGCTAACGCCCGCCGGCTCGGCTGCCGCCGCCAAGGCGGCCGCGAAGACGCGCACGCGCTCGGTTTGCGGCGATTCTGTTCCGTCCAGGCGCAGGGGGAGACCCACCACCACAACGCTGGCACCCTCACGCCGCGCGGCGTCGAGCACCGCTGGCACGTCCTTCTTCGTACCCTGCCGCACTAGCGCGCCGCGGCCGAACGCGAACGTGGTGCCGAGCGTGCCGGCGGCCAGCCCGATGCGGGCGTCGCCAACGTCGAGCGCCAGCACCCCTGCGCCGGCCTCGGCTTGGGATGAGCTGGCCGGCGCCGGCCCGTCTGGCGCCACGCTCAAGAGCGGGCAGCCCCCGCTAGGGCACCCGCCACCGCCGCCATGGCCTGGTGTAAGCCCGCCTCGTCTTTCACACCGGCCTGCGCCATGTCGGGGCGGCCGCCGCCGCCACCGCCGCCTGCCGCAGCAGCCGCGCGCGCCAGGTTGCCGGCGTGCGCCCCCTTGGCGCGGGCCGCCTCAGACGTCTTGGCCACGAGCAGCGTGCCTGAGCCCACCACCACCACGTCGGCGCCGCTGCGTTCTAGCAGGCGGTCCGCCGCGCTACGGAGCGCCGCGGCGTCCAGGCCGTCGAGCGTGACGGTGGCGTAGCGCAGCCCGCCAGCCTCCTTGAGCTCCGTGCTGCTGGCCACGCTGCCGGTTTGGGCGGCTGCCAGCTTGTCGCGCAGCTGCGCACCCTGCCGCTGCGCCTCCTTCAGGTCGGACTGCAGCTTCACGAGGCGCTCCTCGAGCGTGGCGGCTGTACCCCCCAAATGTTCCACGAGGCTCCGCTGCGTGGTTCGCAGGTCCTGCAGGTACTCGAGGGCAGCGCCTCCCACGCGCGCCTCGATGCGGCGCACCCCGGCGGAGACCGCTTCCTCGGCCGTGATGGCCAGGAGACCGATCTGGCCGGTGCGATCGACATGGGTGCCGCCGCATAGCTCCACCGAGACGGCCGTACCCGCGTCGTCGCCCACATACACCATGCGTACCTCGTCGCCGTACTTCTCGCCGAAGAGCATCATGGCGCCCGCCTCGCGGGCTTGCGCCAGCGGTACCACGCGCCACGTTACGCCCAGGTCGGTTTGTACCCAGCGGTTGACCAGCCGCTCGATCTTCTCGGTCTCGTCCACAGTGAGCGCCGCGCCGTGCGTGAAGTCGAAGCGCAAGCGGTCCGGCGCCACCAGCGAGCCCGCCTGGGTGACGTGCTTGCCGAGTACTTCGCGCAGCGCCGCGTGGAGCAGGTGCGTGGCCGTGTGGTGCTTCTGGGTCTCGAGCCGTACCGGGTCCACGTTGGCGCGCACGGTGCGACCCACGTTGAGAGGGCCGCGAACCACGCGCACGCGGTGACGCACGAGGCCCTGCGGGGTGCGGCTCGTGCTGCTAACCACGGCGCCACCGCCGTCCCATTCCAGCTTGCCCGTGTCGCCGATCTGGCCGCCACCCTCCGGGTAGAACGGCGTGCGGTCGAGCACGACGCTACCCTGCGCCCCTTCAGCCAGCTCGGGGACGTCTTGGTCGTCGGCGTCTACCAGGGCCACCACGCCGGCCTCCGCGGCTAACGCGTCGTAGCCCACGAACTCGGTCTCGGCCACGCGCTCAGCGATCTGCCCGAGGGCGCCGTCGCCCGCACCGAACAGCTGCTTGGCGCCGTCGCCGCGCGAGAGGCGGCGGGCCTCCTCGCGTGCTAGCTCGTAACCGGCGCGGTCGACCTTCACCCCGCGCTCCGCGGCCATCTCAACCGTGAGGTCGAGAGGGAAGCCGTAGGTCTGCCACAGGTCGAACGCCACGTCGCCGCCCAGCACGTCGCCCTTCAGCTCCGACAAGAGCGCGCCCACACGTTCGATACCGCTGCCGAGGGTGCGGAGGAACTGCTCCTCCTCAGCGCGTATGGAGCTCCGGATGCGCTCCTCGGCCTCAAGCAGCTCGGGGTAGGGCTCCTTCATTGCCTCCACAACGGCGCCCGCCAAGCGGTGCAGAACTGGCTCCTCGAGGCCCAACAGGAAGGCCTGACGCGAGGCGCGCCGGATGAGCATCTTGATCACGTAACCAGCGCCGTCGTTGGCGGGTGGCACCCCGTCGGCTATGGCGAACGTGACGGCCCGCACGTGATCCGCGATGATGCGGTGCGGCACGCTCTCAACGTCCTGGTACGGTTGGCCCGATAGCTCCTCGATGAGCCTGATGACCGGCATGAACAGCTCGGTGGCGTAGGCGTCCTTGGCCCCCGTTACCACGGTGGCGAGGCGCTCGAGGCCCATGCCGGTGTCGATGTTCTGTTGTGGCAGAGGCGTCAGCACCCCGTTGTTGAGGTCGTACTGCGTGAAGACCAGGTTCCAGATCTCCATGAAGCGGTCGCCGCTGCCCGTGTTGGGGCCCGTCTCGTCCGGCGTACCGAACTCGGGCCCGCGGTCGTAGAAGATCTCGGAGCACGGCCCGCAGGGGCCCTGGCGGTCGTCTTTGATGGCGTTGGCGGGCCAGAAGTTCTCGGATTCGCCGAAGCGGCTGATGCGCTCCTTCGGCACGCCCACCACGTCGGCCCAGATGTCGTACGCCTCGTCGTCGTCGGTGAAGACGGTGACGTAGAGCCTCTCGGGGTCGAGGCCCAGCCACTCCTCGGAGGTTAGGAACTCCCACGCCCACAGGCTGGCCTCCTTCTTGAAGTAATCGCCGAAGGAGAAGTTGCCGAGCATCTCGAAGAACGTGTGGTGGCGGCGTGTGCGGCCCACGTTCTCGATGTCGGAATCTTTGCCGCCCGCGCGCATGCACTTCTGCGAGGTAGCCACGCGGTGCCACACGCCGTAGCCAGGGAAGCGCGGGGTGGCGCCCTGGAAGTACGGCTTGAACTGCTGCATGCCCGCCACGTTGAAGAGGAGCCCAGGGTCGGTGCTCTTCAGCGGCGCGCTGGGGTAAGCCAGGTGCTGCTTGAGCTCGAAGAACTTCAGGAACTTCGAGCGGAGTTCGTTCACTTGTTTCGTGCCGTCTGCCACTGGGGCGCCTCCTGAGTAACCAGAGAACGAGTATACAAGCAGCGCCCAAGCGGTATCTTTCCTGCACATGCTTCTCGCTTCGTTCAAAGACCCCAAGCGCCGGCACCTGATAATCATGGGTTTCACGGCGTTCTTCCTGCTGGGTGCCCAGCAGGCCATGTACGGCCCCTCGCTCCCCCTCTTCAGGGGCAAGTTCGGCCTCGAGGTCGACCAGGTCAGCGCTGTGGTCAGCGCGCAGTTCCTGGGCGCCTTCCTGGCCATCGCCATCTCCGGTGTGCTCGTGAAGCGCTTCGGTTACCGCCGCGTGCTAGTGGCGGGCGCCATCGGGGTGGCTCTAGGGCTCGTCTCCATCGGGCTGGCGCCAGTGTGGTGGCGCGTGGTGGCGGGCGCCTTCGTGGCGGGTTTCGGTTTCGGGCTCATCAACCTGGCGTTCAACCTGCTGCTGGCGCTCAGCTTCAGGCCCAACGCCGCGCCCGCACTCAACCTGCTCAACGCTGTCTTCGGGGTGGGCGCCATGGTCGGGCCGCTGATGGTTGCCTTGTTCGAGCCGCGCCTCGCCGTGCCGTTCCTCGTCATGGCCGGCGTGGCGGCGCTGTTGCTGGTGATGGTGCTGGTCCTCGACGTGCCCAGGGCAGTGGCGGTGACGCGGAGCGCGGCGCCCGCCTCGATCGGGCTGCTCGCGTTGTTCGTGCTGCTCTACTTCTTCTACGTTGCCACCGAGGCGGGCGTGGCTAACTTCCAGACCGAGCACCTCACGCCGCACTACGGTGCCGCCACCGCCGCGGGCTTCCCGGCGCTGTTCTGGGCCGCCATCACGCTGGGGCGCCTGCTGGCCACGCCCCTGTCGGCGCGTGTTCGTCCACCCGCCATGGTGCTGGGTTCCGCGCTCCTGGCCACGGTCACGTTACTGTTCGCGGGCAACATGCTAGCTGCGCCGTACCTCTACGCTGCCGTGGGGCTCTTCCTAGCGCCCGTGTTCGGCACCGCTTTGGCGTGGCTCACGGACGTGTTCCCGGAACGCGCGGAGCAGTACACGCCCATCGTGGTGGCGGCGGCCAACCTGGGGCCCGTGCTCACTGCTCCCCTCATCGGCCGAGCGGTGACCGACTTCGGAGCCGGCGCCATCCCTATGGTGCTGGCTGGTCTGGGGGCCCTACTCGTGGCGACGGTGGCGGTGCTTTTCCAGCAGAGCCGAGGTCGAGCCTGACCAGCGCGTAGAGCGCCACCAGCACCGGCAGCACGCTCGTGTAGGCCGCGGTGGGCAGCATCCACAAGCCCGCCAACGCCCGCGGCCAGGCGGGGGTCAGGGGCGCTAATGCGGCCACCATGACACCCACCGCTAGGGCGAAGGCGCCCGCGCCCCGGAACGCCCCCGCGCCGAGCTGCGCGCGCATCGAGTAGATGAGCGCGAAGCTGACCGCGCCCAGCAGGAAGGCGTGCAGGAAGAAGACCCTGAAGCCCGTCTGGGTGAGGTACGCGGTGAGCCCCGGCGTGGCGGCGGCCAGTTCCACGAGACCCTTCACCACCAGCAGCGCCAACGTCAGCTGCCGTAGGAGCAGCGTCACGCCCGTGGGGGGCGACACCACCGAGCCGTCCACGCCGGCCGCTTCACGCGGGTCCACGCGCCAGATCACGAACACTAGCCCCAGCCACGCGAGCGCGGCCACGGCACCACCGGCTCCATCAAGAGCGGGCCCCCAGTTGAGGGCGAGCGCGTCCGTGGCGTAACGACCCACGCTGCGTACCACCATGGCGGCGCCCAGCAGCCAGCCGAGCGCGCCAACGGGCTGGCGGGTGAGCCGACCCCTATCCGAGTGCAGGGCTGCCAGGCCAAGGATGGCCAGGCCGAACCAGCCGTCGGCGAACAGGGTGAGGAACCAGTCGACCAGCGCCAGCATGACGTGGCGCTCGAGGTTCCCGCTGGCGCCAAGGTAAGCGAGGCCGCCCACGGCTACAGTGCTGGCCAGCATGAGCGCCACGGCCACGTCGAAGAGCCGCAGGCGGGCGTCGCGGCGCAGGCCCCAGGCGGCCCACACGTACAGGCCCGCGAACACGTACCAGACGAGGCCGTTGAGGCCCGAGGCGATCATCGAGATGGGCAACAGTTTGCCGGCGAACGGCGTGAGGTGGTAGCCGCTCTTGAGGAACGGCCAGTAGGTCATGAGCCCGCCGATGGCCGCCACCAGCGCGGTTGCGGCGAAGCCGCGCGGCCGCCCACCGCGCCGTACGAGGTCGGCGCCGATGAGCAGGATTAGGGGCGGCGTGACCCACGAGAAGAACATGAGGTGCGAGTGGGCGTGCCTGATGTAGTCGAGCACGCCCGGCAAGCGCGTAACTAGCGAGAAGCGGTAGTACGCCCCCGTGGAGGCTGCGAGCACGAAGCAGGCCAGGGCGAGACCCCAGATCCAGCGGCCCCTCAAGTCAGGCGGCGCTTTCCGGGAAGTTGAGCCTCGAACGCAGCTCGATCAGGAACTCCTGCTCGTCCATGCTGATGCGTGAGCTGAAGGCTGGGCCGCTGGCCTTAGCGATGTGCTCGGCCAGCCCGTAGAGGAAGCGCTTGAACCCCACGCCCTCCTCGTCGTTCTGAACGATGCTACCCACCTCGCTGATGCGTTCCAGCAGTCGCTCGCGGGGGAGGGGCTGCTTCTCGCCCTCGCCCGGTTCTGGGTCGTGCGCGCCCGACAGCAGGGCCTGCACGAGGGGGTTGTTGGCGTAGCGACGCTCGGCGTCGTACAGGTAACGCCCGGCGGCCATCATCTCGCGGAAGTACGCCACCGGCCCAGTGCGGTCGGCGGTGACGGTGGCCAGCACGACTTCGGCGGCGGCGTCTAGGAGGCGTTGGCGGTCTGACTCGGAGTAGTTCATGGCTGACCTCGCCTCAAGTGTACGTGCCTTACACCAGCCTGCCGCGTATGCGCGAACTGATGGCGTCGACCACGATGATGAAACCCACGATGACGAGCAGGAACATGCTCACCTCGTCCCAACGGCGGAACTGCAGGCGCTGGATGAGCGGCAGGCCGATACCGCCGGCGCCCACCATGCCGAGGATGGTGGCGGCGCGCAGGTTGATCTCCATGCGGTAAAGCACGTGCGACGCGAACTCGGGCAGCACCTGCGGCACCACCGCGAACAGGAACGTGTGCAACTGGTTGCCGCCCGAAGCGCGGATGGCCTCCATGGGCCCCTGGTCGATGCCCTCCACCACGTCGGAGAAGACCTTACCGAGGTAGCCGATGGAGTGGATGCCCATGGCCATGATGCCGGCCGTTGCGCCCGGCCCGGCGGCGGCCACGAAGATGATGGCCAGGACTAGCTCGGGGAAGGTGCGCACCGCCACGAGGAACGCCTTGCCGGGCATGGCCCAGCGGGTGCCACCGAGCAGGTTGCCGGAGGCGAAGAAGGAGATGGGGAAGGCTAGGAGCGCCCCCAGGGTGGTGCCGACCACCGCCATGAAGAAGGTGGTGACCATCGACGTCCACGCCAGGTTGAACACTTCGGTGTTGGGGTTCACCAGGCCGCGCATGAGTGGCAGCAGGTTGCGTTCGAGGCCCGTCATGAAGCGCGCCCACGTTGTGAGGTTCATGGTGGCGAGCGCGAACACGAACAGCCCCACCAGCACGCCGGCGCCGGCGATCATCAGCGCGCGGTTGCGCCGCACGTGGGCCGGTGGGCGGGGGATGTCTACCGTTGTTCCGTTGGCTTTCAGCATGGCGGCCCTAAATGAGCTTCGAGCGCGCCCACACGCTGAAGCCGTCGATGACGAGGACGATGCCGAAGATGACCGCGATGAGCGCGCCGATGCCCGTGTAGTCCATCTGACCCAGGTAGAGGCTCAGAAGCTGCCCGATGCCGCCCGCGCCCACGAGGCCTATGACGACCGAGGCGCGCACGTTGATCTCGAACACGTACAGGATGTACGACACCATTGTGGCGGCCACCTGCGGCACGACTGCGAAGATTATGGTGCGGTTGCGGCCAGCGCCCGCGGCGCGCAGTGCCTCAAGGGGGCCGGGGTCGATGGACTCCACCGTCTCGGAGCCAAGCTTGGCCAGCACCCCGATGCTGAAGAACGTCAGCGCCACGACGCCCGGCAGGCCGCCGAGGCCGAGGATGGCTACGAACAGCGCCGCCCACAGCAGGTCCGGCACCGAGCGCAGGATCGTAAGCAGGGTGCGCGAGATCCACATGGTGACGGGATCGGTGCTCGTGTTGCGCGACGCGAGGAAGATGAGCGGCATAGCGATGAGCGTGCCCACGATGGTGGCCACGTAGGCGATCTGCACCGTCTCGATTATCTTCGGCCAGATCTGCGGCAGCGCCGTCCAATCGGGCGCCAAACGGCCGAAGAAGCGGAAGAAGTCGGAGGCGCCGGAGAAGAGCACCTCCAGGTTGAAGTTCGTTTGCCGAAGCGAGATGGCCAGCAGAGCAACCACGAAGGCGAGCGAGACAGCTGCCTTGATGCGGCTGGCGGCTGGCGGCCGCGGAACTGCGCCTGGCTCAGGCACCGCGCAGGTCCTTCTGCTCCAGCGGCCGGCCGTAGATGTCCTCG
>CAZFFG010000008.1:0-44322 GCA_964518275.1 uncultured bacterium
GAGGCCGTGCAGTGCCCGCAGTTCTGGATCCAGCAGGCGCACGTGACCAACCCCGACTTCTCGGGTGCCAGGGTCAGCTCCATGGGCGTCATGTTCGACGCTCACCGCTGGAGCCTCGACTGAAGCCGTGACCGGCTGGCGGCCGCATGGTCGCCACCATGCGTGGGGCCCGTACCGCGGGCCCCACCTTCGGCCCTACGTAAGACCTATCTTCCCGAGGTAGCTGGGTGCTCAGCTTCGTTGTCAGACGACTCTTCTTCTCCTTCTTCGTCATCCTGGGCGTGCTAACGCTGGTGTTCCTCTCCATGCACTTCGCGCCTGGCGACCCTATCGACATGCTCATATCGCCCGAAGGTGGCGGCCGCGCTACGCCCGAGCTCGTGGCGCAGTTGCGCGCCAAGTACGGGCTCGATCAGCCGCTCCACGTGCAGTACGGGCGCTACCTGAAGAGCGCCCTACAGCTAGATCTGGGACGTTCGATACGTAACGACAGGCCCGTAACGCAGGAACTGGTGCGCCTGTTCCCGGCCACCTTCCAGCTCACGGTAGCCAGCCTGCTAGTGGCGGCGCTCATCGGCACCACGGTCGGCATACTGGCGGCCGTGAACAAGGGCGGCTTCCTAGACAACGCCAGCATGACGGTGGCCCTGCTCGGCGTCTCGCTGCCAAACTTCCTACTGGGCCTGCTTCTCATGCTGCTGTTCGCCCTGCACCTAGGCTGGCTGCCACCGTCGGGTAGGGAACCGGGCTTCTCGTGGCAGGCCATCAAGCACCTCATCATGCCGGCCACGACGCTGGGTGTGGCCACCGCCGCCATCATCGCCCGCCTGGTGCGCTCCTCCATGCTCGACGTGCTCAAGGAGGATTACGTCCGGACGGCGGCGGCCAAGGGCGTTCGGCGCGTGACGGTGATCATGCGGCACGCCTTCCGCAACGCGCTCACTCCCATAGTCACGGTGCTGGGGCTGGAGTTCGGGGTGCTGCTCTCGGGTGCGGTGATAGCAGAGAGCATCTTCGCCTGGCCCGGCGTGGGGCGTTACCTGATCCTTGGCATCAACGGCCGTGACTTCCCGGTGGTGCAGGGCACGGTCATCTTCATCGCCGTGATCTTCGTGCTCGTGAACCTGATAGTCGACCTGCTCTACTCCGTGCTCGACCCCCGGGTGCAGTACTCATGAGACGCCGGCTCAGGCGCTTCCTGCGCTCGCCGCTCACCATCTTCGCGGTAGTCGTTGTGCTGCTGCTGCTCGTGGCCGCCGTGTTCGCGCCGCAGCTGGCCACCCACCTGCCCAACCGGCAGGACTTCCGCGCCGTGCTGCAGCCGCCCTCCGCCGCGCACTGGCTCGGCACCGACGAGATAGGCCGCGACATCTACAGCCGCGTTATCTTCGGCGCCCGCATCTCGGTGACGGTGGGCCTGCTGTCCGTTGGGCTGGGAGGCCTGGTCGGCATCCTCATCGGGCTCGTCTCCGGCTTCTACGGTGGCGCGGTCGACAGCGTGCTCATGCGCCTCATCGACGTGCTGCTCGCCTTCCCGGGCATCCTCCTCGCCATCCTGCTGGCCACCGCCCTGGGAGCGGGGTTGGTGCCGGTCATCATCGCGGTGGCCGCCTACTCGGTGCCCACCTTCGCCCGAGTGATGCGAGGCTCCGTGCTCAGCGTCCGCACGCGCGAGTTCGTGGAGGCCGCCCGCGCAGTAGGCGTTGGCGACGCCACCGTGCTGGTGCGGCACATCTTCCTCAACTCGTTCGCTCCCGTGCTGGTGTACGCCACCCTGCTCATGGGAGGCGCCATCCTCACCGCGGCGGCGCTCTCGTTCCTAGGGGTCGGCGTTGCGCCACCCACCCCGGAGTGGGGCGCCATGATCAGCACCGCCCGCACGTACATGCGGCAGGCGCCCCACGTGATCCTCGGCCCCGGCGTGGCCATATTCGTGACCGTGCTGGCCTTCAACATCCTCGGCGACGCACTGCGCGACGCACTCGACCCCAAGAACTGAGCTCTGGCGCCGAAGCCCGGCGCCACCCGACCACCGGTCACATGGAGGTTCCGATGGCGAACATAGTCACCAAGCCCAACACACCCCCCGCCACCACAGCGGGTCTCGTTCCCTTCATCGACGCCCGCACCGCCCGCCTGCAGAAGCGCCTTAAGGAGGAGGACCTCGACGCGTTCATCACGTTCAGCCCCGCCAACCGCCGTTACCTCACGGGCTTCGACGGCTCGTTCGGGTTCGTGCTGCTGGGTGCCGCCGGCGCGCGCACGTTCTTCACCGACTGGCGCTACGACGAGCAGGCCGCCGCCCAGGCGCCGTCGTTCGAGGTGGTACGCCTGCAGAAGAACAAGGACCTGCTAACCCCCCTCGCCGCCAAGCTGGCCGAACTGGGCGTGAAGCGCCTAGGCTTCGAGAGCGACCACGTGACCCCGGCCTGGCTGGCTGACGCCACCGCTGGTGTGAGCGGCGTGGAGTGGGTACCCCTGAGGCGCTTCGTTGAGGGGCTGCGCGCTGTTAAGGACGCCTACGAGGTGGCGCGCCTGGCAGAGGCGCAGGCGCTAGCCGACGAAGTGTGGACGCACATGCTCACCAAGATCGCGCCTGGCGTGACAGAACGCCAACTAGCGGTGGAGCTCAGGCACCAGTTCGAGCTCGCCGGCGCCGAGAACTACCCCGGCATCCCCATCGTGGCGTCGGGTTGGCGCGCCGCGCTGCCGCACGGCCGCGCCAGCGACAAGGAGCTCGTTAGGAACGAGTTCGTGCTCTTCGACTTCGGCGCTCTCGTGGGCGGCTACCATTCCGACATGACCCGCACCGTTGTTCTCGGCAAGGCTGACGCGAAGATGAGGGAGATCTACGACCTCGTGCTGGAAGCGGAGCTGGCTGGCCTAGAGCTAGCGCAACAGCCGGGCGTCACGGGCCGCGCCATCGACCGCGCCTGCCGCGCTCCCATCCACCGTGGCGGTTACCAGCAGTACGAGCACGGTTTCTCCGTGGGTCACGGCCTAGGTTTGGAGGTGCACGAGGACCCGTTCGTGAGCGAGGCGTACGAGGCGCAACTGGAGCCGGGCATGGTCATCACGGTCGAACCTGGCATCTACGTGCCGGGCTTCACCGGCGTGCGTATCGAGGACACGGTGCTCATCACGGAGGGCGGCGGCGAGGTGCTCAACAGCTCACCACGCGAGCTGCTGGAGCTGTGAGCATGGAGTTCAGCAGCACCTACACCACGGTCGACACCCACACGGGCGGCGAGCCCCTGCGCATAGTCACGGCCGGCATCCCCCGCATACCGGGCGCTACCATCCTCGAGAAGCGCCGCTGGGTGAAGGAGAACCTCGATCACGTGCGCCGCGCGCTCATGCTCGAGCCGCGCGGCCACGCCGACATGTACGGCTGCTACGTCACGGAGCCCGTAACCGAGGGCGCCGACCTGGGCGTCATCTTCATGCACAACGAGGGCTACTCCGACATGTGCGGGCACGGCATCATCGCGCTGGCCACCGTGGCGGTGGCGCAGGGGCTGGTGTCGCGCTCCTCACCGGAAACGCGCGTGGGTATCGACTCGCCCGCCGGCTTCATCGAGGCGTTCGTGGCGTGGGACGGCCAGCGCGTGGGCGCGGTGCGCTTCCTGAACGTGCCGTCGTTCCTGTACATGCGCGACCTTAGGGTCAGCACCCCATCGTTCGGCGAGCTCACGGTAGACATCGCATTCGGCGGCGCCTTCTACGCCTACTTAGACGCGGCTCAGGCGGGCCTGACGGTGGTGCCCTCGAAGGCGAACGAGCTGATCGAACTAGGCGATCAGGTGAAGCGCGCCGTGATGGCCGCCGTGCAGATAGAGCACCCCACCGTGCCGGAGCTGAACACCCTCTACGGCACCATCATCGACGGCGCTCCGCGCGACCCCGCTAACGACCAGGCCAACATCTGCGTCTTCGCGGAGCGCGAGGTGGACCGCTCGCCCACCGGCACGGGCACGTCCGGCCGCGTGGCGCAGCTAGTGGCCCGCGGCCGGCTCGAGCTGGGTGCGGAGTTCAGGAACGAGAGCATCGTCGGCTCGCTCTTCACAGGCAAGGCCGTCGCGCGCACAAGCGTGGGCGAGTTCGACGCCGTCGTCCCGGAGGTGAGCGGCAGCGCCCACATCTTGGGTTTCAACCAGTGGGTCATGCAGGAAGGCGACGAGCTGGGCGCAGGGTTCCTGGTGCGTTGAGCGCGCTAACCGCTTCGGCGCCCAGCTTCCGTCCTAGCGGTGCCCGCCAAGGTTGCGGGCGCACGGGGGTAACGTGCTCAGTCGTCGACCACGGGCAGCATGTCTATCAACCGCCCCAGGATCTTGGCGCCGTCGGCGCGCAGGCCGTTGTGCTCGTACTCGCTGGTGACCCACACCGCCAGGTTGGGCACTTGCGCGGCGGACTCGAGCGCGATGCCCAGGTCGACGTACATGTCGTGGAAGTAGAGCGCCGCCGCGGTTGGCACCCGGTTGTTGCCCAGCACCTGCAGGTCGTAGAGGGCGGGCCAGTCGGCCTTGGCCGCCAGCAGTTCGGCGGCGTCCTTGAGGGGCTTCAGGGTCTCGAACTGGTCGAACATCCATGGGTAGATCATCTCGCCCGTGAAGAGGAACTCCTTACCGGGGCCGTAGTCGAACTGCGGGAACTCGGCGCGCACGCGGTGAGCGGCCCAATTGGAGGCCGCGTTGGCGGGGTCGGCCTGGCAGTAGATGGCCTCGTGCAGCACGCTGAAGATGGGGCTCGTGTGGAAGCCGGTGGCGGTGAACACGCCGTGCAGGAACGTGTAACTGAGCTCCTCGCGGCCGTTCACGGTCACGAAGGCGCGCTCCAGCAGGTCCATGATCTTCTCGTAGCCGCCGCTGGCGCCGAAGTCGAGCCCGAGCTGCTGGAACTGCTCCACCGTGAGCCGCTGGCCGTTGGGCATGCGCACGTCGTTGGCGAGCAGGTGGTCGGCGACCTTGGCAGCCAGCGCCTGCGCCTGCGGGTAGCGGGCGAAGAACTCGCGGTTCTTGGCTTCCACGCGTGGGTAGGTGGCGCGGTAGACGGCGTCGGCGGAGCCGGTGAGCGATGGGATGCCGCCCGTTATGAACGCGGCCGACAGCGCTTCCTGCGCCACCGACAGGTAACGCAGCACGCAGAAGCCGCCGAAGCTCTGCCCGATGATGGCCCACTTCTCGCCGCCCGCCAGGCGCTGCCGGATGAGTTCCGCGTCGGCCACGATGGAGTCGGCGCGGAAGAGGGCGAGGTAGTCGGCCTGCGCTTGGGCGTCACCGCGGGCCGTGACCGTCTGGTAGCTGACGGGCGTGCTGAGGCCCGTGCCGCGCTGGTCGAGCAGAAGCACGCGGTACTCGTCCAGCGCCCGGTCGATCCAGCCACCGCGCGCCTCAGGCCGCGGCGACGTGCCGCCCGGGCCGCCCTGGAAGAAGACGAGGTACGGCAGTCGGTCGTTCCGGCGCTCCTTAGCCACCAGCTCGCGGGCGAAGATGGAGATGCTCTCGCCGTTCGGGTCGGCGTGGTCGAGCGGCACCTCGAAGCGGTGGTTGGTGACCACCATGCCCGGCAGCGTGTAACGCTCCCGGCGGGAACCCTGGTGGTGGCTGGCGGTAGCGGGGGTAGAGGCAGTCATGTTGGTCAGATGCTAACTGGTGCGGTTCGGTGGTGGAGCCGACCCGCACCCGGAAGGGGCAGGGAACAAGCGTCATGAAGCGGATCTCGTTCATAGACTCACACACCGGTGGCGAACCCACCCGCCTCGTCACCGCCGGCGGTCCGGAGCTTGGCGCCGGCAGCTTGGCCGAGCGCCTAACGCGCTTCCGCGAGCAGCACGACGACTTCCGCCGCGCTGCGGTGACCGAGCCGCGCGGCTCCGACGTGCTGGTAGGCGCGCTCCTCTGCCCGCCCGTCAACCCCGCGGCGGCCGCAGGCGTCATCTTCTTCAACAACGTGGGTTACCTGGGCATGTGCGGGCACGGCACCATCGGCCTGGTGGCCACCCTGGCCTACATGGGCGAGTTGCAGCCCGGCAGTCACGTCATAGAGACCCCGGTCGGCGACGTGACCGCGGAACTGCATGCGGACGGCAGCGTGAGCGTGCACAACGTACCGGCTTACCGGCACGCGGCCGGTGTGAGCGTGCAGGTGGAGTGGCGCGGCGAAGAAGTGACCGTGACTGGAGACGTGGCGTGGGGTGGCAACTGGTTCTTCCTCTGCACGGACCCGGTGGACCAGTTCGGCCTGACCGTGGACACCACCGACCTGGCGGCGTTGACGGACTTCTCGTGGCGGGTGAAGCAGGCGCTGGCTAGCGCGGGTATCACCGGCGACGGCGGTGGCGAGATCGACCACGTGGAACTCTTCGTGCCTGGCGAGGACGGCGCCGATTCGCGCTCGTTCGTGCTCTGCCCCGGCATGGCTTACGACCGCTCGCCGTGCGGCACGGGCACCAGCGCCAAGCTCGCCTGCCTGGCCGCGGACGGCAAGCTGGCGCCAGGCCAGACGTGGGTTCAGGAGAGCGTGATCGGCAGCCGCTTCGAGGGGCGCTACGCGTGGGCGGACCCTGGTGGGGCCCCCACGGTCGGCCCTGACGGCGGTGTGACCGAGGTGGAGCCGAGGATCCTCCCGGTGATAACGGGGCGGGCGCACGTGATGGCCGAGGGCGAACTCGTCGTCGACCCCGCTGACGAGTTCGCGTGGGGCATACCGTGAGCCGTCACGTGGTCGTGGTGGGCGGCGGTGTCATGGGGCTCACCAGCGCTTACTACCTGCGGGAACGCGGCTACCAGGTAACGGTGCTCGAACGCGACGGTGAGGAGCGCCACACCACCTCCCACGGCAACGCTGGCATGGTCGTGCCCAGCCACTTCATCCCGCTAGCGGCGCCCGGGGTGGTGGCGCAGGGCGTGCGCTGGATGGCCAACCCCAAGAGCCCCTTCTACATCAAGCCGCGCCTGAACGCTGATGTTCTCGGCTGGGGCTGGCGTTTCTGGCGGGCTGGCACCGCGCGGCACGTGAAAGAGAGCGCGCCCGTGATCCTCGCCCTGAACCTGGCCAGCCGCGACCTCTACGTGCAGCTCAACGAGGAGCTGGGCGGCGGCTTCGACTTCGAGCGCCAGGGCCTGACCATGCTCACGGCCACCGAGCGCGGGCTGGAGGAAGAGGCGAAGGTGGCGGCCTTCGCCCACGAGCTGGGCATGGCCGCACACGTGCTCGACAAGACCGGGGTGCAGGCCATGGAGCCCGGCATAACCCTGAACGTGGTGGGGGGCGTGCACTACCCGGAGGACGCCCACCTAGACCCGGCCAAGTTCATGCGCGTGCTTACCGCCAGGCTCGAAGCCAGCGGGGTGGACCTGCGCTTCGGCGCGACGGTGACCGGCTTCTCCGCTGCGGGCGGACGGCTGAGCGCGGTCGAGTACCGCTCGGCCGGAGCAGCGCCAACCAGCCTGAAAGCAGACCACGTGGTGGTGGCGGCGGGCAGCTGGTCCGGTGAGGTGGGTAGGCTGCTCGGCTTGAGGCTGCCCATGCAGCCCGGCAAGGGCTACAGCATGACGCTCGAGCAGCCGTCGCAGCGACTACGGGTGCCTTCGATCCTCTCCGAGGCGCGCGTGGCGGTGACGCGCATGGGCGAGCGGCTGCGGGTGGGCGGCACGATGGAGATCGCTGGCTTCGATGACGGCGCTAACCCCGTGCGGGTGGAGGGCATCATCGAGTCGGCGCTGCGGTACTTCCCCGACCTTACGCGCGCGGAGTTCGACGCGCCCGCACGCTGGCACGGTTTCCGGCCCTGCTCCCCGGACGGGCTGCCGTACCTCGGTAACTCGCCCGGGCACAGCAACGTGACCGTGGCCACGGGGCACTCCATGATGGGCGTGAGCCTGGCCCCCGTAACCGGCAAGTTGGTGGGCGAGCTGGTGGCTGGCGAGCAGCCGTCGATCGACATAGGACTCTTGAGCGTAGGTCGGTACAGCTAGCGGGTACGGTAGTGCATGACGGTGCTTCTGGCGCTCCTCGCCCTTAGTCAGCTGGCGGTGGCCGGCGGCGCGGTGGACGCGGCCCACGTGGGCTTCGACGTGGCCACGGTCAGCACCGACTCGGCGGCCGTGAGCGTAGCCGGCCGGGTGGTGACCATCACGGCGCCGGGCGCTTACCGGCTCTCGGGCTCATGGCTGGCAGTTTCAACAACCTGTTCGATGGCTGGCAGCGGCTGCCAGGCGAGGCAGGCGCGGCTCTGTACGCGGCGGCACCCCTCACCAGCGGCGGTGAGGGTCACCTGCTGGTGATGGCCAGGCTGAAGCACGGTGTGGCGGGCGATAGCGCGGTGGTGGTGAACGGCGGCGTGCTCACGGTGGTGGCTGCCGACGACGGTGTGCGGGGCGAGGACCTGATCGTGAACGGCGGCGAGCTACTGGTGTTCGCCGCCAACGACGCCCTCAAGTCGACGGGTGAGGCGGAGGGCACGGGCCTGGTGGCGCTGATCGGCGGCTCCGTGGACCTCGTGGCCCAAGGCGATGGGGTGCAGGCCGAGCGGCGCCTGGAGGTGCACGGCGGCGCCGTTCGGGTGGTGGCGGGCGGGGGCACACCCTGCCGCCGGGTGAAGCCTCCACCAAGGGCCTGAAGGCGGGCGTGGAGCTGCTGGTGGCGGGTGGCGCGGTGGTGGTTGACGCCTCCGACGACGCTGTGCACTCGGACGCCGACCTGCTCATCAGTGGTGGACAGCTGACGCTGGCCACCGGCGACGACGCCGTGCACGCCGACGGCGCTCTGCTCGTGGCGGGTGGCTCGTTGGTGCACGGGCGAGACGCGAGCGTGCATGCGGCCTCCACGCAGGGGGTGGTGTACCTAGACCTGGCGCGGTTGGTGCCCGCCGGGGCGGTGCTCTCGTTGCGGGGTGCGGGCGGTGAGCTGGCCACCTTTCGGGCGCCGCGCGCCTTGGCGCGGATGAGCTTCACCTCGCCCGCGGTGGTGGTTGGGGAGTACTACGACGTGTGGCTCGGCGGCACCGCGGTTGGTGTGGAACTGACGGGTGGGGTGTTCCAACCGGCGGGCGCGGTTGGCGGCGAGTCGCTGGGCAGCTTCCGGGCGCGCTAGGGCCGCAAGAGCTCGCCGGTCGCCCTGAGCGAGTTGGCCGCGATTGGCGCCCTGGCTGTGATGGCCGGCGTTAGGCCCCGTGCACAGGCTTGACCTTCACGACCCCGGTGGCCTGCATGAGCGCGTACATGGTGGTGGGGCCCACGAACTTGAAGCCGTGCAGCTTCAGGCCCCGCGCCAGCGCCTCGGACTCTGCCGTGCGGCCCACGCTAGCAGCTCCCACCGCTACGTCGTGGTTCTCGGGGGCGAACGACCACACGAAGCGCACCAGCCCACCCTCGGCGCGGAGGGCTACCGTGGCGCGCGCGTTCTGGATGGTGGCGTCGATCTTCATGCGGTTGCGAACAATGCCCTCATCGGCCATGAGGCGCTCGACGTCAGCCTGACCGAAGCCGGCCACCACGTCGGGCCGGAAGTCGGCGAAGGCGTTGCGGAACGCCGGCCGCTTGCGCAGGATGGTGGACCACGACAGGCCAGACTGGAACACCTCCAGGCTGAGCGCTTCGTACAGGCCGCGCTCGTCGGTGACGGGCACGCCCCACTCGTGGTCGTAGTAATGGCGGAGCTGGTCGTTGGCGCTGGCCCAGGTGGGCCGCGCCGCCTCATCTGGGTTAGCGGTGGCGGCGTGGGCGGCACCGCTGGCGGTGGAGGGAACGTGAACCGCGCGGGACCGGGAGCGTGCTGGCATGGTGACCTCCTGAGCTGAGCGCTAGCGTGGTGTCAGACTAGCGGGGCAACACGGTGGGCGCTATGGACGGGGGCCCAAGGGGTCTAGGCAACGCTCCACCGGCGGGCCGTGGCGCTAGGCCATCAGGCCAGCGTTCGCGGCGCTTCTGTCGGGACATTGCTACCTGCGAGCCAGTCGCCCAGCGAGTACCATATAGATGAATCAGGAGGGCAAGCCGAGTGGCCCCCCTGAAAGTAGGGGAAGCCCCCAGAGCGTGGGCGGAGGAAGCCGCGAAGCTCAGGGGGCTTCTCTGTGTTGAGTCGTTTCTGTTGGGGCCGGTCGCGGCGTGGCGCAACCCCCGGCGCACCGCGGGCTGAGCACCGCGGCGAACGCGCGCAAGCTAGCGCCTAGAGCCTGGCTTCGATGGTGCTGAGGATGGCGTCGAGGTCGAAGTCGGCGGGCTTGCTGTAGATCTCGTCGCCCTCTACGTTGATCTTGAAGACGCCGCTGTCGCCGGTCTTTAGCTTCACGCCGTCGAGCTTCTGGCCGAAGCGCTCCAGGATGGACTTCTGGATGTCGAGCGCGCGGGGGAGATGCCCGCAGGGCACGCAGTACTGGATCTCTACGGTGGGGTTAGCCATGGTGGGGAGTTCCTTTCGCTAGGTATGTGCTGGCGGTGACTGCACTGCCGTGAACGCGGCCGACCGCTGCTTCGCTACTACCAAGTCTAGCCACGGAGCCCGCGCCAGCACGTAGCCCTGGGTGCTGCGCTTACGCGTGAGACGGCAGCCGCAGCGAGTAGTTCTGAGCCAGGCGCCCGCCGTCGCAGAAGATGGTCTCACCCGTCACGTACGAGGAGGCGTCCGAGAGGAGGAACTCGACCACGCTGGCTACCTCGTCGACCTCGCCCACGCGTCCGATGGGCGTGCGGATCATCACGTAATCCTTCGCTTCTGGATCCTTGAGGGTGGAGGCGAGGATGTCGGTCATGATGCTGCCCGGACCCACCGCGTTGACCCGCACGCCGTGAGGAGCCAGCGCCAGCGCCATCACCCGGTTCAGTTGCGCCAGGCCGCCCTTCGATACGCAGTAACTCACCTGGTTGGGGATGGCCACCACCGAGTTGATGGACGACATGTTCACGATGGCTCCGGGCGCGCCGCCCGCCTCCACCTGCTTCACCATCTGCTTCGCCACGGCCTGACCCATCATGAAGGCGCCGCGCAGGTTGATGCCCAGCACCTGGTCGAAGTCCTCCAGCGAGTAGTCGAGGAAATCGCCACCCTTGATGATGCCGGCGTTGTTCACCAGGCCGTCGACGCGGCCGAACGCCTCCACCGTGCGTGCCACCGCGGCGTTCACCTGCTCCGGGTCGGAGACGTCGCACTCGATGGCCACCGACGACGCGTCACCGGCGAAGTCCAACTTGGAGACGTCGATGTCGGCCCACGCCACCTGGGCGCCGCCCGCCAACAGCCGCTCTGCCACGGCGCGGCCGATGCCGTTGGACGCTCCCGTTACCAGCACTACCTTGCCTGCTACCGTCATCTTCTCAGCTCCTTCTGGTACTCGATCGCGCGCGTCATGAGTCGGCGCGCGGCATGATGGCTTCAACGCTGCTCTTCACCACAACCAACTGAGGCCCGGGCGCGCTTAGCGCGTCGAGGACCGCCGGCAGCTCGTGCGTACCGTTCACACGTGTGACCTCGAAGTCGAAGGCGCGGCCCAACAGCGCGAGGTCGGGGTTGGTGAACGTGGTACCCACGGAGCGTCCAGGGTAGTGCTTCGCTTGGTCGAGATAGATGGAGCCGTAGATGCCGTTCTCGGCCACGATCACCTTCAGTGGTAACCCATGCTCTTTCGCCACCGCGAGCTCGCTGCCCGTCATGAGGAGCCCGCCGTCGCCCACGAAGCACACCACCTGTCGGTTCCGGTCGCGCAGGCTAGCCGCCACGGCGGCAGGTATGCCGAAGCCCATGGAGCCCGAGATGGGCGCCAACAGGCGCTGCGGTGGGCGGAAGTCGATGACGCGGTAGGCGGGCGCCGCGAAGTTGCCGGCGTCCAGGGTTACCACGGCGTCGCTCGTGAGGTGGCGGCCTACCAGGTCCACTACGAGCTCGAACGGCACGCCGTCGCTAACGTCGAAGCTGCGTACAGCGGCGATGCGTTGGCGCTCCGCTTTCAGCGCAGCTAGCCAGGCTGACCGCTCCGGTAGCGGCTCTGCCGGCGACCCTAGGGCGCTCATGAGAGCCGCCGGCGGGCACGTGACGGAGAGGTCGCTGGCGAAGTGCGTGCCGATGGCGGCCGGGTCGGCGTGCACGTGCACGAGGGTCTGCGCCGGGCGCACGGGATGGGGGAAGGTGTAGTTCTGCGTGGTGATGTCGCCGAGCCGTGCGCCCAGCACGACCACCAGGTCGGCGCGGTGCAGAACGTCCATCTGCGAGGTCGGGTTGCTGAGGCCCATGTCGCCCATGTACAGCCGGTGAGAGTTGGGCAGCAGGTCGTGGCGCCTGAACGACACCACCGCCGGCAGCTCCCACGCTTCGAGGAACGCCAGCAGCTGCTCACGCTCGCCCGGCTTGCCGATGCCGCTGCCCGCGATGACCAGGGGCCGTTCTGCCGCGGTCAGGAGCCGACGCAGCTCCGTGACGGCCCCACGGTCCGGCCCCGCCACAGCGGGCGCCTGGGGCCGCACGGTGGGGGCGGGGGTCAGCTCGGCCAGCACGTCTTCTGGCACCGCTATCACTACCGGGCCGGGCACGCCACTGGTGGCCGCCTGCAGGGCCCGCAGCATGACCTCGCCGGCTCGGGCCGGGTCGGTGATTTCGGCGGTGAACTTGGCGATGCTCCCGAACATGGCCGAGTAGTCGATCTCCTGGAAGGCGCCCTTGCGGAGGTCGGCCGTCGCCACCTGCCCGACGATTAACACCAGCGGCACGGCGTCCTGCTGAGCGGCGTGCACGGCGATGGCGGCGTTCGAGGCGCCCGGGCCGCGGCTCACGCACGCCACCCCAGGCCGGCCGCTCAGGCGCGCGTCGGCCAGCGCCATGAAGCCCGCACCGCTCTCGTGGCGGCACACCACTGTGCTCACGTTCGCTGATTCGTAGAGCGCGTCCAGCAGGCCGAGGTAGCTCTCGCCCGGAACGCAGAACACTCGCTCCACCCCGTGCGCCGCCAGGCTGCTCACCATTACTTGACCCACGGTGGCTAGGCCGGTATTGAGGGTTCGCTCCTGTAACGCTTCGGCTTCCGTTGCCACGCTCACCTCATCACGAACGGACTGCCCTTGTGCGGCTCCGTCGAGATCCATACCGACTTCGTCTGGAGGTACTCCTTGATGGCCTCCTTGCCGCTCTCGCGCCCGAGGCCGCTGCGCTTGTAGCCGCCGAACGGCGAGGTGAAGCTGACCGCGCGATAGGTGTTGACCCACACGGTGCCGGCCTCCAGCGCGTCGGCCATGCGCAGGGCGCGACCGATGTCGCTGGTCCACACCCCAGCGGCCAGGCCGTACATCACGTCGTTGGCTATCCGTAGGGCCTCCGCCTCGTCCTCGAAGCGGATGACGGAGAGCACAGGGCCGAACACCTCCTCCTGCGCGATGCGCATGGTGTTCTTCACGCCCGTGAAGATGGTTGGCTCCACCATCTGACCGCCGCGGCTGCCCTCGCCCGTGTACGGCTTGCCGCCCAGCGCTAGCTCGGCGCCTTCGCTCTTGGCGACCTCGATGTACTGCAGCACCTTGTCGTACTGCGCTCTGGTGGTCACGGGCCCCACCTGGGTGTCGGCCAGCATGGGGTCGCCGATCTTCGCCTGAGAGGCGGTGGCAACCAGCTTCGCCACGAACTCGTCGTGGATAGACGACTGCACGAGCAGGCGCGAGCCCGCGATGCAGGTCTGACCCGAGGCCGCGAAGATGCCGGCGATGGCGCCGGAGAGCGCAGCGTCGAGGTCGGCGTCTTCGAAAACGATGTTGGGAGACTTGCCGCCGAGCTCCAAAGACACGTGCTTGAAGTCCGGCGCCACCGCCTGGTTGATGACAGCGCCCGCCACGTCGGAGCCCGTGAAGGCCACCTTCCGCACCTTCGGGTGAGAGACCAGCGCGGCGCCAACGCTCTTGCCGTAGCCGGTGACCACGTTCACCACGCCGGGCGGGAAGCCCGCGCGTTCGAACAGCTCCACGAACTCGAGCGTGGAGGCGGAGGTGAACTCGGAGGGCTTGATGACGGCGGTGTTGCCGGCGGCCAGGGCAGCGGGTAGCTTCCAGGCGAGGAGCAGCAGGGGCGAGTTCCAGGGGGTGATCATGGCCACCACGCCGAGCGGTTCGTAGCGCGTGTAGTTGAAGACGTTCGGCTTGTCGGTGGGAAGCACGGCGCCCTCCACCTTGTCGGCCAGGCCGCCGTAGTAGCGGTACCACTCCGCCAGGTAGCGGGTCTGGCCCGCCATCTCGGCGAGGAGCTTGCCGTTGTCGCGCACCTCGATCTCGCCGAGGCGCTGAGCCTCCTGCTCGATGAGGTCGGCTAGCCGCGTGAGCAGCTTGCCGCGCTGGGTGGGGGTGGTCGCACGCCAGGCGGGGTAGGCGGCGGCAGCTGCCGCCACCGCACGCTCCACGTCGCGCTCGTCGCCTTCAGCGATCTGAGCCCACTCCTCGCCCGTGTACGGGTTGACGCTCGGGAAGTAGCGGCCCGACGCTGGCGGCACCCGTTCGCCGCCGATGTGATGCTCGTACCTAACGCTCATGCGTTCACTCCTTCGTGCGGTGCTGACCCGCTGGCGACGCGGCTACACCTGTGGGGGCGGTGCGGTATCAGGCCGGGTCGCCCAGCCCGAGGGCGCTGCGGAGGCGGTTCTTGATGAACACGGCGTCGCGGGAGGGCAGCGAGCGGGGGAGGTTCTCCGCCCTCACCTTCACCGTGTAGAGGTGGGGTCCGCTGAGCGCGTGCCCGAACTGCACGCTCTCGAGCTCCTCTAGGCTCGTCACCACGCCCGTTGTCGCGAAGCCTGCGGCGCGCGCCACGGCCGCCAGCTCCACACCGGCGCCCGTGTGGCTCTGCTGCATGCCGGTCTCGCCGAAGTGGCCGTTGTCGAGCACCACCACGGTGAGGTTGCGGGGGCGCGCCACGGCGATGGTGACGAGGCCACCTAGCCCCATCAGCTGCTCGCCGTCGCCCGTGAGCACGAGCACGGGCCTGTCTGGGCGCGCTTGCGCCAGCCCGAGGCCAACGAGGGCGGCGGCGCCCATGGCGCCCCAGAGGTAGTAGTTGTTAGGGTCGTCGCCCGCGGCGTGAACGTCGTAGCTGGGCGAGCCCAGTCCGCTCACCACGAGCGCTTCCCCGCGGCGGGCGAGTAGCCGCTTCACCACTTCGCGGCGGTCGAGGTCTCCCACGGTACTGGCGGCGTCTTGCACGCTCCTCACCACTCCTTCGCGCCCAGGAAGCGCTGCGAGAGGAGCACCGCCACCTGCTGATCCGATTCGAACGCCATCTCAGCGGCCGAGCCCACCATGGCCACCAGGTCGTCGGCGTTGTCGGCGCGCAGCACGCTCACCCCCACTGCCTCGAGGCTGCTCTCCACTGCCCTGCCCATGGGTACCTGCCAGGGGTTGAACTCGCGCCACTCACCGCGCATGGTCACGAGCATGAGCAGCGGGAAGCGCCCCATGACGGGCAACGAGAGCATGTTGATGCAGTTGCCCACCCCGCTCGATTGCATGAGCACCACGCTGCGCTGACCGCCGAGCCAGGCGCCAGCTGCTACCGCGATGCCTTCCTCCTCGGTGGTGAGCACGTTCACGGTCACGGCTGGGTCACTCGCCAGCAGCTCGATGGTGCGGGTGTGGCCTGCGTCGGGCACGTGAGACATGTGGGTGACGTCGGCAGCGCGGAGCGTGGCCACCAGCCGTTCGGGCCAGGGCGCAGCGGTGTGAGTCATGCCTCCTGGTCCCAACCCTTCCGGTAGACGAGGATGGAGCGCTTCAGTTCAAGCACGGGTACGCGCTCCTGGTTCACGCCCACGGTCTTGAACGTGACGATGCCCATGTGCGGGCGTGAGCCCGAGGGGCGGGTGGCGAGGATCTCGGAGTACGCATAGACCGTGTCGCCCTCGAAGACCGGGTTGGGGAGCTTCACGTACTCCCAGCCTAGGTTCACGGCGTTCTGCGACACGTCCTGCACGGAGAGGCCGGTGACGATGGCCAGCGTGAGGGTGGAGTTCACCAAGCGCTGTCCGAACTCGGTCTTGGCGGCGTAGTTGCCGTCTACGTGGATGGGGTTGGTGTTCATGGTGAGGAGCGTGAACCAGGTGTTGTCGGTCTCGCTGATGGTGCGGCCGAGCGCGTGCTCGTACACGTCGCCCACCGCGAAGTCCTCGAAGAACCGTCCCTGCCAGCCTGTCTTGGTGCTCATGCGTGCGTCCCTTCCTTACGCCCCTTGGGGTCGGCACCCCGTTGGGTCAGATCGCGCCCGTGGCGCGCATGGCGTCTATCTCTTGCGGTGAGTAACCGAGCTCGGTGAGCACGGCGTCGGTGTGGGCGCCCAGCGCTGGCACCGGGTCCATGCGGTACTCCCACGCGTCGGTCTGCACGGGCGGCAGCAGCGCTTCGAAGCTGTCGCCATCGGCGGGTAGCGCCACTTCGCGCAGCCGCTGCCGCGCAACGTGCTGCGGATGGTGCACGAGCTCGCCCACCCCGCGCATGCTGGAGTAGGCGATGCCCACGCGCTCTAGCAGGGCCATCACCGCTGCGGCGCCTTGCCCGGCGAAGGCGTGCTCCATGAGCTCCTGCAGCGCTTGGCGGTTGGCCACCCGTTGTGAGTTGGTGTTGAAGCGCGGGTCGTCGGTGAGCGCGGGATCCTCCAGCACCTGCTCGCAGAAGGCGCGCCACTCGCGCTCGTTCTGCAGGCCGAGCATGAGGGTCTCACCCGAGCCCACGCGCACGGGTCCGTACGGGGCGATGGTGGCGTGGAACGGCCCCGAGCGGGGCGGCGCCGAATCGCTGTAGTGCGCGTAGTAGGCGGGCTGGGTCAGCCACTCGGTGATGGAGTCCAGCAGCGAGACCTCGAGGTGCGTGCCAACGCCCGACTGAGCGCGCGCCAGTAGCGCGGCCAGGATGCCGCTGTAGGCGTACATGCCGGCCGAGATGTCGGCCACCGAGGCGCCCACCCGCGAGGGGGTGTCTTGCGGGCCGGTGATGGACATCAGGCCGGACTCGGCCTGCACGAGCAGGTCGTACGCCTTGCGGTGCTGCAGGGGGCCCGCGTCGCCGTAGCCGGTGATGGAGCAGGTGATCAGCTCGGGCTGATCCTCCCGCAGGCTCGTGAGCCCGAGCCGCGCCGCGGCGCCCGGCGCGAGGTTGTAGATGAACACGTCCGCGCGCCGGATAGCGCGCACCAGCGCCTCACGGGCCGGCTCCTGCTTGAGGTCGAGCGTGATGGACTCCTTGGAGCGGTTGATCCACACGAAGTAGCTCGCCTCACCCTTCACGGCGGTGTCGTAGCCGCGCGCGAAGTCGCCTGCGCCGGGGCGTTCGACCTTGATGACGCGGGCGCCCAGGTCGGCTAGTTGGCGAGTGGCGAACGGCGCCGCCACGGCCTGCTCGAGCGCCACCACCGTGACGCCAGTCAGGGGGCCTGCCGGGCGCATCAGCGTGCCGCCATCAGTACGAGCGGGGCATGCCCAGCATGTGCTGGCCGATGTAGCTGAGCACCAGGTTGGTGGAGATGGGGGCCACCTGGTAGAGGCGTGTCTCGCGGAACTTGCGCTCGATGTCGTACTCGCGCGCGAAGCCGAAGCCACCGTGGGTCTGGATGGCCACGTTGGCGGCCTCCCAGGAGGCGTCGGCGGCCAGCATCTTGGCCATGTTGGCCTCGCCCCCGCACGGCTTGCCGGCGTCGAACAGGCGCGCGGCCTCGAAGCGCATGAGGTCTGCGGCGCGGAGGTTGGCGTAGGCCTGAGCGATGGGGAACTGCACGCCCTGGTTGGCGCCGATGGGGCGGCCGAAGACGCGGCGCTCGGAGGCGTAGGCCACGGAGCGCTCGATGAGCCAGTGCGCGTCGCCAACGCACTCGGCAGCGATGAGGATGCGTTCGGCGTTGAGGCCGTCGAGCAGGTAGCGGAAGCCCTTGCCCTCCTCGCCGATGAGGTTCTCGGCGGGTACCTTCAGGTCCTCGAAGAACACCTCGGCGGTGTGGTGGTTCATCATCGTCTCGATGGGCTTGATGGTCACGCCGTTGCCCACCGCCTCACGCAGGTCGACCAGCAGGATGGTGAGGCCTGCCGACGGCTTCTCGCCTGGGCCAGGGGTGCTGGTGCGCGCCAGGAGCAGCATGAGGTCGGAGTGCTCCACGCGCGAGGTCCAGATCTTCTGGCCGTTCACAACGTAGTGATCGCCCTGGCGCACGGCCTGGGTGCGGATGCTGGTGGTGTCGGTGCCGGCGTCTGGTTCGGTGACCCCGAACGCCTGCAGGCGCAGCTCGCCCGAGGCGATGGCGGGCAGGTAGCGCTGCTTCTGCTCCTCCGAACCGTGCCGGAGGAGGGTGCCCATGATGTACATCTGCGCGTGCCCCGTGGCGGCGTTACCGCCTGAGCGGTTGACCTCCTCGAGGATGATGGAGGCCTCGGTGATGCCGAGCCCGGAGCCGCCGTACTCGGGCGGGATGAGCGCGCCTAGGAAGCCAGCGTCGGTCATCTCTTTGAGGAAGTCGGTGGGGTAGCCCCCGCTGGTGTCGAGCTCGCGCCAGTACTCGTCGGGGAAGCGTTCGCACAGTTTACGGACGGCGCTCCGCAGCTCCGCGTGCAGGGCTGCTTGCTCGTCGACGGTTGGGTTGCTTGCCACGACGTTGCCTCCTGTGATGCCACCCGGCGCAGCCTTGCTGGCGCGCCCGGCTCGATGTTCTACGGATTGTCATTCTATGGAGCAGCCCGTATAATGTCAACGGTATACGAAAGGACGCTTGGGAGAATTGAAGGGTCAACTTGTGCTTCCCACCATCGCGCACACCACCCTCGAAGAGCAGGCCTACGTGGTGCTGAGGCGCGCCATCCTGGCGGGTCAGTTCGAGGGCGGCGGCCGGCTCGTGCAAGACGAACTGGCCAGCATGCTGGGCACCAGCCGCATCCCGGTACGCGACGCACTGCGGCGCCTCGAGAGCGACGGCCTGGTCGAGGCCGACGGCCGCGGTCGCTACCGCGTGCGTGAGTTCGGCCCCGACGAGGTGCGCGAGGCCTTCGAGCTCCGCGCGCTCCTGGAGCCGTTCGCGGCCGCGCAGGCCATCCCGCGCCTCACCGAGCAGGACGTTGCCGAGCTAGCCGACCTCACCGAGCAGATGGTGGCGGCCGCCGACCAGGCCGACGCCGACGCCTACATCAGGGCCAACCGCGAGTTCCACACGGCGCTGTACCAGGCCAGCGGCATGGAGCGCCTGGTGAAGATCATCGCCGGCCTCTGGCTCGGTCAGCTGCCGTTCACGCCGGCGCAGGTGCCGGGGCAGTTGCAGCAGTCGGCAAAGGAGCACCAACAGCTGATGGCTCTCATAGAGAAGCGCGACGCCTCTGGTTTCGAGCGGCTGTTCAAGCAGCACATCGGGCGCTCGGGTGAGTTCTTGCTCCGGCACATGCAAGAGCGTGCCGCCGGCGAGTCCAGCGCCGAGCTGGCGGGGGAGGGCGCACCGTGAGGTCGTGGCTGTTCACGCCTGGCAACGACCGCCGCAAGGTGAGCAAGGCGCTCACGGCGGCGGCAGACGTGATCATCGTGGATTGGGAGGACGGCGTACCGGAGGAGCAGCGCTCCGTGGCGCACGAACTGGCGCTCGAGCTCCTCACTAAGCGTGCGGCCGACGGGCCCAGGCTCGTCATCCGCACGCGGTGCGCCGCTGCGGCTGGGTTCGCCACCGACCTCGAGGTCATCGGCCGCTTGCTGGCCGCAGGGGCGGAGCTTTCCGGCATCCTGCTTCCCAAGGTGGAAACGGTGGCGGAGGTGGAGGCGGCCGCCAGCGCGGGGCTGCCCATCATCGCGCTGGTGGAGAGCGCTTACGCGCTTCAGGCGGCCTCGTTCCTGGCGCCGCGCTCGGCACGCCAGGGCGCTGCGGGTGGCGCCCTCGAGCGCCTGGCGCTCGGCAGCCTGGACCTCCTCACCGACATGGGCGTGTCGTGGGAGCGCGACCAGCCGCTCCTGCCGCACGTGCGCGCCCGCCTAGCGGTGCAGAGTCGCGCCGCCGGCCTCAAGCCGCCCATCGACGGCGTGTACCCACCCCTGGGCGACGCCGCTGGCTTCGCGGCCGACGCCGCTGCCGCCCGCAGCATGGGCTTCGGCGGCAAGCTGCTCATCCACCCCAGCCAGATCGCGCCGGCTAACGAGGAGTTCGGCCCCCGTCACGACGAGGTGGCGCGCGCCAAGGCCGTGCTGAGGGCGTACGAAGAAGCCAACCGGCGCGGCGCCGGCGTAGCGGTGCTCGACGGGCAGATGATCGACGCACCCGTGGTGGAGTGGGCACGCAGCCTGCTCGCCAGAGCTTGAGATGACCGCGCCAGCGTGCGCGAGTGGATGGAGGAGAACGTGAAGAGGTTCGAGAACAAGGTTGTGGTGGTCACCGGCGCCGCGCGCGGCATCGGGCGCGCCATCGCCGAGCGGTTCCTGGCGGAGGGCGCCAACGTGGTGCTCGCCGACGTCGACACGGCGCGGTTGGACGCCACCCTGCAGGAGCTCAACGCTGGCGAACGCGCACTGGGCGTGCCCACCGACGTACGCCGCAAGGAGCAGGTGGAGGCGGCCATCGCTCGCGCTGTGGAGGCGTACGGCCGGCTCGACGTGATGGTGAACAACGCCGGTATCGCCGTGCTGTGCGACTTCCTCGACATCACGGAGGAGCTCTACGACCGCGTGCTCGACATCAACCTCAAGGGCGCGTTCTTCGGCACTCAGGCCGCGGCCCGGCAGCTGGTGGCGCAGGGCGAGGGGGGCGTCATCATCAACATGTCGTCCATCAACTCGGGCCTGGCTAACCCCGAGGTGGCCACGTACGCCATCTCCAAAGGCGGCATGAACCAGGTCACTTCCACCGCGGCCATGGCGTTCGCGCCGCACGGCGTGCGCGTGGTGGGCGTGGGTCCCGGCACCATCCGCACGGAGATGATCGGCGACTTCGTGGATAGCACGGGCCAGAACGCCATCCTGGCGCGCACCCCGTTGGGGCGTTACGGACGGCCGGATGAAGTGGCCGGCGTGGTGGCGTTCCTCGCCTCGGACGACGCGTCGTACATCACTGGCGAGACCATCTACCCCGATGGCGGTCGCCGCGTGCTGAACTACGTCATGCCTGCGAAGCAGTAGGCCACCCGTGGCTTCCGAGGCGTTCACGAAGCTGCACCACGTGTGCATCGTGGTGCACGACATAAACGCGGCCCAGGCGTACTACGAGTCCATCGGCATCGGCCCGTGGCAGGCGTACCCGCCACTCAGCGAGTACGTGGAGTTGGAGGCCCCCAGCCGGTCGGGGTTCATGGCCATGCAGTACCGGGTGTGCGACCTCCCCAACGTGCAGCTCCAGCTGTGCCAACCCAACGAGGACCCGAGCCCGCAACGCATCCACCTCGACACGAAGGGCGAAGGGGTGTTCCACCTCGGATTCGAAGTGGAACAGGCCGACGCAGCTGAGGCCCTGCTGGCCGCCGCCGGCGTGAGCGTGAAGATGCGTGGCCGGCGCGCCAACGGCACCGGTTTCAACTACTACGACACTGAACAGGGGGGCGGGGTGGTGCTGCTAACGCGCGCCACCGACAAGAAGGCATGATGGTGAAGGAGGCGTTATGAGGATCGATCTGAACTCCGATTTAGGTGAGAGCTTCGGGCCGTGGAGCAAGGGCGACGACGCCACGATGCTAAGCATCGTCACGTCGGCCAACGTGGCTGCCGGTGGCCACGCCAGCGACCCGGAGACCATGTACAAGACGCTCACGCTGGCCGCCGAGCGCGGCATCAACGTGGGCGCACACCCGGGTTACGCCGACCCGGCCGGCTTCGGGCGGCGTGTGATACCCATGGCGCCCGCTGAGGTGGGGCGCATGGTGGCTGCGCAGGTGGGCGCACTGCAGGGCATCGCGGCCCTGGCCGGCACCACGGTGCGTTACGTGAAGCCGCACGGCGCGCTGGGCAACCTAGCAGCCGACGATCGCCCCGTGGCCGACGCCATCGTGGCCGCGGTGAAGCAGCTCCCTGGTGAGCTCTCCATCCTCGCCATCTCCGGCACCGAGCTCGAGCACGCTGCCCGGGCGGCGGGGGTGGTGGTGTACTCCGAGATCTTCGCCGACCGCGGCTACCTTGCCAGCGGCCGCCTGGTGCCGCGCTCGCGGCCCGACGCCATCCTCGCCGACGCTGAGGAGGCAGCGCAGCGCCTCATCGGCTTCCTCGAAACGGGACGTATGCCGGTGGTGGACGGCGATCCCATCGCGCTCGAGGCGCACTCCATCTGCGTGCATAGCGACACCCGGGGCGCCATCGAGATCGCCCGCCAGGTTCGCCAGCGCCTGGAGGCGGCTGGGGTGGAGATAGCGGCTTTCTGAACCCAGCCTGAGCTAGCTGCCGCGCTGCGGGCTCACCACGAACTGCACCACGGTGCCGTCGCGGGCTTGCCCTAGGCGCGGCAGGTCGCGCGGGTCTACCACGGCCGGCTTGGTGTAGCCGCCCATGGTGCCGCGGTCGTTCAAGAGGATGAGCGGCTGCCCGTCCGCGGTGAGCTGCACGGCGCCCAGCGGGTTGCCCTCCGAGACCACTCCGTGACCCACCGCTGGCGAGGTGCTGAGCCTCACGCCCATGCGGTCGGAGTGTTCGATGCGTAAGGGCTCCGAGGCCAGGGCTGCCATGGTGGCCGCGTCGTACTGCGGTCCCGGCAGGAGCCGCAGTCGCAGCGTCTTCGTGGGTCGGCTGTACGGTGTGAACGAGTGACCGCGGCGCGGCGTGCGTTGCTCCGCCACCGCCAGCACGTCGTCGGCCTGTAGCGGCCTGCCCACGAGCCCCCGCACGTCCACCGAGGCCGAGCCAAGGAAGGTGGCGCTAGCTATGCCCCCGGCCACGGCTAAGTAGCCGCGGGTGCCTGAGCTGGCGGGTGGGAAGGTGAGCACCTGACCGCGCTTCACGAGGGTGGTCACGTACGGTTCTGCTGCGCGCCCATCGATCATGAACCTCACCCCGGGACCGGCTACCGCTACCACCACGTCGCGCACCGCCTCTAGCGTTGGGCCCAGCACGTTCATCTCGAGGAGCGGTGCGTCTGGCCGGTTGGCGAGGAGGGCGTTGGCGATGCGCGCGGAGGCGGCGTCGAGCGGACCGCTGCGGGCGAACCCCAGGCGGCCGACGAGGAAGCGGCCGCGGTCTACCACCAGGTCGAGGAGCCCGGGTCGGCGCACCACGAACGCTGGGTGCTCTGGCTCAGCGGGCAGCAGGTCCAGCGGTTGGAGTGGCGGTAGCGGGGCGCCGTGCTCCACTGGCACGAACCGCACCCTGTCGCCGGGCTCTATGAGGTAAGGCTCAGCACGGTGGGGGTCGTACACGGGCGTAACGGCGCGCCCGACGAGGTTCCAGCCGCCGGGCGAGTCGAGCGGGTAGATGCCGGTCTGAGCGTCGGCTATGCCCACCGCGCCCGCGGGCACACGCGCGCGCGGCTTGCCGAGGCGGGGCCGGCGGATGCTCGCCTCCACGTCACCCAGGAACGCGAAGCCCGGGGTGAAGCCCACGGCGTACGCCAGGTACTCGGTGGCGGCGTGGCGCTGGATGGCCTCAGCGGACGACATGCCGGCGTGGGCGGCGAGGTCCTCGAGGTCTGGCCCGTCGTAAACGGTGGGTACCTCCACGAGCCGGCCGCCCGCGGCCGCGCCGTCGGCGGCGGCCATGGTGCGCTTCACCAGGTCCTCGAGGCGCGCTCGCGACACGAGCTTGGCGTCGTACTCGATGTGGAGGGTGGTGTAGCCAGGTATGACGTCCGTGACGCCCTGCAGTCCAGCGGCGAGCAGCTGACGTGACACGTGGTGCACGCGCGAGTTCAGCTCGCGGTCCACGCGCTTAGCGAAGTTGAAGTAGAGCTGTGACAGTGTCCGCACGTGTTCCTACTCCCGGCGCCCTGCGTGAGGGCCTTTCCTGGCGCGTCTCGGGCCACTGCGGGCCCCGCACCTCACCACGGTATTACGCCTCGTTAGCTCACCGCGGCCGGCTGGGGCCGCTTGCCCCGCACGGTCTCCATGAGGCCCGCGTAACCGCCTTGCGCGATGACCACCTCGATGAAGTCGACGCCCGCCGCGTGGCTGGCGGCCTCGGCGAGCGCCGAACCCAACTCGGCCGCGGTGGTTGCCTGGTAGGCACGGGCCCCGAAGCCAGCGGCAATAGCCGGCCAGTCGGTGGGTCCGTACCCGACGCCTCGCGGCTCGTGCCCCTTGGCTTCCTGCTTGATCTTGATCAGACTGAGCTGAGCGTCGTTCAGGAGGAACAGTACCAGGCGGTGGCCGCTGCGCACCGCCGTCTCCAGCTCCGTTAGGCACATGGAGAGGCCACCGTCGCCCGTGATAGCCACGGCTGGTCGCTCGGGCTCGGCGTACGTCATGCCCACGGCAGCTGGCAGCGCGTAGCCCATGGTGGCGAGGCCGTTGGAGATGGAGCAGCGCTGGGCGCCCTCGTGCGCCAGGGCGAGGGTAGCGGCGAACATGTGGGCGCCGGCGTCCACGCTGAAGGAGGCGGATGGGAACGAGTTCACCAGCTGCTGCACGGCCTGGGTGGGGTTCACGCCGGCCGGGGTCCAGCTGGCCAACACCCGTTGGTGGCTCGCGTCGCGCGCGGCTGCTACCTCAGCTTCGGTCCAGCTGGAGGCGCCGGGGTTAGCGGCCAGCGCTGCGGTGAGCTCCGGTAGGAGCTGCTCCAGCGGACCCACCGCTTCCGTGGCGGGCCTCGACACAGGGCAGGGCGTGGGGTCTGCGCTCAAGCGCACCACCGTGGCGGGCCAGCGCCACTCGGTGGGTATCATCTCCACCGCGTCGAAGCCCACGGTAACTATCAGGTCGGCCTGGTCGAGGAAGGCGCCCTCCAGGGCCCCGCCCGTGAACACGCCAGCGCGCCAGTCGGGCGCCTGGTCGAGCACGCCGATGGCTTTGTAGGTCGCCAGGGCGGGTGCGCGCAGTTGTGCCAGGAAGTGCGCGGCGGCGGTGCTGCTGGGTCCTCGCAGGGCGCCGAGGCCGAACAGGACCACGGGGCGCCGCGCGGCGGCTACTCTCGCAGCCAGCTGAGGTGGCACGCCGGCTACGACGGTCACCGGCTCGGTCGGTGCCAGCGCCTCGGTGGCGGCGGGCGCGTCCGCTAGGTTGGCGGGGAAGTCTAGGTGCACGGGCCCGCGCGGTTGGCGGAGAGCCGTGGCCACGGCCTCCCGCACCAGCGCTGCGGGCGCCTCACGCGTGAGGCGTAACGAGCGTTTCGTAACGGGCGCGTACAGGGCAGCTTGGTCGATGAACTGATGCCCGCAGGCAGGCCCGGTCTCCTGACCGAAACGGTCGGTTACGAACAGCAGCGGAACCCGGTCGAGCAGGGCGTGGGCGGCGCCGTTCACGGCGCTGGCGGCGCCGGGGCCGAGCGAGGTGATGACCACGCCAACGGTGCCCGTGACCTCGGCCATGGCGGCTGCGGCGAAGGCCGCCTGGCTTTCGGTATGGCAGAGCACGAACTCAACGCCGGAACGGCCAAGCGCCTGGATGAGCTCGCTAGAGCCCTCTCCGCCTGGCACGCCGAACACAGCGGTAACGCCGCTGCGCGCGAGCTCGCGTGCGAGGCTGCCCGGCACGCTCGATCTAGGTTCTGTCATTCGGCGAGAGTACACGCGCCCCCCACCACTGTCAACTGTATACGGACCCAGCCGCGGGGTCGGTTGCGGCCATCGATGGGCTGATGTAGTCTGTACACGGACTACAAAAACCAATCTAAGGCAACGGAACGGGGGAGCCGGTGAGCCGGAAGGACACTCCTATCAATATGCTGGCGCAGCAACCGTTACAGCGAGAGACCCTGGGCAGCCAGATCTACCGCGCGCTGCGCACGGCCATCCTCAACCAGACCTACAAGGGCGGCGAACGCCTCACTCAGGAGGAGCTGGCCTCGAGCTTCGGCACCAGCAGGATCCCCGTGCGTGACG
This sequence comes from uncultured bacterium, assembly GCA_964518275.1. Classification (GTDB taxonomy): domain Bacteria; phylum Deinococcota; class Deinococci; order Deinococcales; family Trueperaceae; genus JAAYYF01. The sequence goes on from CAZFFG010000008.1 coordinate 25,912, forward strand.
CGCTGCGCATGCTCCAAACCGACGGGTTGGTGGTTGCCGAGGGCAGCGGCTACAGCGTGGTGAAGTTCGGGCCCGAAGACGCGGTGGAGGTGTACGCCATCCGGGCCCTGCTCGAGCCTTACGCGGCTCAGGTCGCTACTGAGAAGCTCGACGACGAGCAGCTCGACTCCATCAGCGCGCGCACGCGCAGCATGGGCCAAGCCCTGAAGGCCGGCGACTTCGAAGCGCTAGCGCGCGAGAACAGTGAACTACACATGACCCTTTACGAAGCAGCCAACATGCCACGGCTGGCACGGATCATCGAGAGCCTCTGGATAGGCCGCCCGCCCCTCACGCCTCTCCAGGTGCCCGCGCAGGCCGAGCGCTCCGTTCGGGAGCACGAGGACCTGCTCAAGGCCCTCAAGGCGCGCGACCCGCAGAAGGTCCACGACCTGGTGGAAGCCCACATCGTGAACGCGCGCGACGCGCTGCTGGAGTACTACGCCCGCGAGAGCGAGGTGGACGCGTGACGGCCGTCGGCTCTACCGCGCCCGAGTCGGTGACCGACTCCCCGAGCGGCGCCGCCACCACCCGCCAGCTCGCCGCCTTCCTAGCCGGTGTGCGCCCAGAGCACCTCCCGGAGGCGGTGCTGGAGCGCACCACCGAGCTGTTCCTCGACTGGTTCGGCTGCCTCGTGGCTGGCAGCGCTGCACCGCCGGTGCTCGCACTGGCGCGCTTCGTTGCGGCAATGGGCGGCGCGGGTCGTTGCGACGTCATCCCGGGCGCCACCACTGGTAGCGCCTACCAGGCGGCTTACGCCAACGCGGCCGCGTCGCACTTCGTTGAGCAGGACGACCTTCACAACGCCTCCGTGGTTCACCCCGCCACGGTGGTCTTCCCGGCGGCGCTTGCGGCCGCTCAGGACCTGGGTCGCAGCGGCCTCGAGCTGCTCACGGCCTCGGTGGTTGGGTACGAGGCCGCCACGCGTGTGGGCGCGTACCTCGGCCCCAGTCATTACCGCTACTTCCACACCACCGGCACGGCGGGCACCCTCGGCGCCGCGGCTGCCGTGGCGCACCTGCTGGGCGCCGACGCGGAGGAGATGACCGACGCGCTCGGTAACGCCGGCACCACCGCCGCTGGACTGTGGCAGTTCCTGCGCGACTCGGCCGACTCCAAACCTCTCCACACCGCTCACGCCGCCGCCACCGGACTGGCGGCCGCCTACCTCGCGCATGACGGCCTTAAGGGTGCGGCGCGCGTCATCGAAGGCGAGCGCGGCATGGCGCCCGCCATGAGCCGCGAGGTGTTCCCCCAAGCGCTGATGGGTGGCATGGGTGAGGAGTGGCAGGTCATGCACACCTCGCTGAAGGTGCACGCCTCCTGCCGCCACACCCACCCGGCCGCCGACGCGCTGGCTGAGCTGATGAGCCAGCACGGCGTGACCGCCGCCGACATCTCGCGCGTGGACGTGGGCGTGTATCAGGCCGCCCAGGACGTGCTGGAGGCTGCGCCCGTTCCCACCAACACGCACCAGGCCAAGTTCTCCATGGGCTTCGTGCTGGCGCTCATGGCGCAGCGCGGGCGCGCGGGCGTGCTCGACTTCGACCCCGCCACCATCCGCGACGAGCAGCTCCTCGACTTCGCCGCGCGCGTGAGCATGCGAGTGGATCCCGAGGTCCAGAGCCTGCACCCAGGCAGGTGGGCGGCGAAAGTGAGCGTGACGCTGAAGAGCGGCGCCGTGGTGGAGGGCCGCGTGGACTCACCGCGCGGCGACCCCGACCGCTGGCTCACCCCAGCGCAGATCGACGACAAGTTCAGGAGCCTGGCGCGCTACCCCGGCCACCTCAGCGAGGCCGAAGTGGAGAGCCTGCTGCGTGGCGTGCGTGGCGTGCGGCAGCGGAACGACCTGACCGACGTCATGGCATGGGGTGCGGTCACGTGACGCGCCTGACCCCAATCCGAGCGCGGCGCGCCGACCGCCGCTCCCAAGGGAGGTACCAGTGGCGCTAGCCGAGTTCGCGACCCCCGTCATCAACAGCATCGTGCTGGGTAGCTTCGTGGCGCTGATGGCGCTGGGGCTCACTCTCACCTTCGCTGTCACGCGGGTGCTCAACATCGCGCACGCCGAGTACGTCACCATGGGCGCCTACACCCTCACCATCGCCGTGAACCACTGGCAGTGGAGCGTGTTCCCGGCGGTGGTGCTGGCCGTGGTGGTGGGGGCCGTCACCGCCGTGCTAACCGACGCGCTGGTGTTCAGGCCGATGATCAAACGCGGCGCGCACTTCCTATACATACTGGTGGCCTCCATCGGGGTCGGCATGGTGCTCCGCCACGTGGTGTACCTCGTGGCCGACTCCCTCAACTGGCTCAGCGTCAAGGCGCGCGTGATGGTGAGCCCCGTGTGGCGCGTCGGTTACGGCACCGTCACGGACCTGGTGCTGTGGGTGGTGCCAACGGCCATCGTGTGCGCGGTGGCGCTCATCTTCTTCCTGCAGCGCACCCGCATGGGTCGCTCCATGCGAGCGGTGGCCAGCAACCTCATGCTGGCGCAGTCGTCTGGCGTGCGCGTGGCCCGCACCCGCCTGGTGGCGTGGCTCATCAGCGGCGGTCTCGCCGGCCTGGCCGGCGCGCTCTGGGCCATCTACGCGCCCATCACCCCCGAGATGGGCTGGGTCATCCTGCTGCGCGTGGTGGCGGCCAGCATCTTAGGCGGCCTCACGGGCATCGGAGCCACCATCGGCGGCGCCTACATAGTGGGCTTCGGCGAGAACCTCGGCATCTTCATGGCCCGCGAGTGGCTGGGCGTGCCGCTCGAGTTCCGCTCGATAATCACCTTCCTCATCATCATCGTGGTGCTGCTGGTGCGGCCCGCCGGCCTGCAGGGCCTTCGGCTCCGCTTCGGCCGCGGGAAGCGGGGTGAGTGAGCATGGCGATCCTCTCCATCGTCGTAGCGTTCTTCACCTTCTACGCCATCTACACCATCCTGGCGCTCAGCATGAACCTCGAGTACGGCTTCGGGGGTCTGCCGAACTTCGGCAAGGTGTTCTTCTACTCCGCCGGCGCCTACACCGCGGCCGTGTTCTCGGGCCGGTTGCTCACGGCCATCACCGACCGGAGCGCCCCCTACTGTTCCGCAACAGCCGCGGTGGCCAGAGAGCAGTACGCCGCCAGCGAACCGCTCATGATGGCGCTCATCTTCCTCGCCACCATCGCCGTGGCGCTGGTGGTGGGTGGCGTGCTCGGCTACGTGCTCTCCTGGCCCGCGCTGCGCATCCGCGACGTGTACCTCGGCCTGCTACTTCTGGTGGTGGCCGAGATCGGGCGCGTGTTCGTGCGCGCCACGCCGGGCATCATCTGCGGACCGCACGGCGTTGCGGGTATCCCTAACCCGCTCCTGTGGATCCCCAACCCCGACGTGCGTTACGCCGCGTACGCGCTGCTCTGCCTCGTCATCGCTGCGCTGTGCTACCTGCTGGTGAGCCGCATCGTGAACTCACCGTACGGCCGCCTCCTCAAGATGGTGCGCGACGACGAGGACGCCGCCCAGGCGCTGGGTAAGCGCACCGCCCGCATAAAGATGCAGGCCATGGTCATCGGCTCCGCGCTCGCGGCGGTGGCCGGCGTGCTGTACGCCTTCTACTCGCAGTTCGTGGGCACGGAGGACTTCGCGCCGTTCATCACCTTCCTCGTGCTGGTGATGGTCATCCTGGGCGGCGCCGCCAACAACCTCGGCTCGCTCTTCGGGGTGCTCGTGTTCACGGCCATCGAGCGGCTCACGCGGCCCTCCATCCTGGCCATGCTCGGCATCGACATACCCATCGACATCACGTACATCCGCTACATGGTGGTGGGCCTGGTGCTCACCGTGATGGTGATGTTCAGGCCGCAGGGGCTCTTCCCCGAACGGCCGCTCAACACGCCTGCCTGGGAGGTGATCGACCGCCGTGAAAAGCCTTGAAGTAAAGAAGGTGAGCCGGAGTTTCGGCGGCCTGCTGGCGGTTAACAACCTCAGCTTCCACGTGCCCGCCGGGCAGTTCACGGGCCTCATCGGCCCGAACGGCAGCGGCAAGAGCACCCTCTTCAACCTCATCACCGGCACCCTCGCGCCCGACAGCGGCGAGGTGCTGCTGGACGGCCAGCGGATCTCGGGCCTGCCAGTAACGGGTGTCTTCGACCGGGGCGTGGTGCGCGCGTTCCAGGTGCCGCGGCTCTTCTACGGCATGAGCGTGCTGGAGAACGTGCTGGCGGCCGCCCGCTCCCAGCCAGGCGAGCAGCTCAGCAGCGTGCTGGCCGCCGGCCGCTGGCGGGAGAAGGAGCGCCAGCTGGCCGACCGCGCCTACGACCTCCTCGAGTTCCTCAACCTCGCCCACGTGGCGCGCAACAAGGCCACCGACCTATCGGGCGGCCAGATGAAACTGCTCGAGCTGGCGCGCTGCCTGATGGCCGACCCGGAGGTGCTCCTCCTCGACGAGCCCGCCGCGGGCGTTGTGCCGAGCCTGGCGCAAGAGATATTCGAACGGCTGCGCCAGTACCAGCAGGAGAACGGCCTCACCCTGGTGGTCATCGAGCACCGCCTCGACCTGCTCTTCAGCACCGTCGACCGGGTGCTGGTGATGAACTTCGGCGAGCTCATCGCCGACGGGCTGCCCTCCGAGGTCGTGAAGGTGCCCGCCGTAAGCGAGGCGTACATGGGCACGCAGGCTAAGGGGGTCGTATGAGCACCGCACCGCTCCTTAAGCTAGAGAGCCTCATCGCCGGCTACGGGCGCATGCCCATCATCCACGGGGTGAGCCTCGACGTTAAACCAGGCGAGGTCGTGACCCTCATCGGCCCCAACGGTAGCGGCAAGAGCACCCTCCTCAAGGCCGTGTGCGGCATCGTGAACGTGCTCGAGGGCAAGGTGATGTTCGACGGTGTCGACATAGCGCGGCAGGCCACCGAGGCCTCGGTGCGGGCTGGCGTGGGTTACGTGCCGCAGCGCGAGAACGTGTTCCCCGACCTCACCGTGTACGAGAACCTCGAGATGGGCACCCACGCGCACGCCGACTGGCGCCAGGCCGTGAGGTCCATAAGCGGCATCTACGAACTGTTCCCGGTGCTGCACACGCGGCGTCAGCAGAAGGCCGGCACGCTATCGGGCGGCGAGCGCCAGATGCTCGCCATGGGCCGCGCGCTCCTCGGCGAGCCGAAGCTCATGCTCCTCGACGAGCCGAGCGCCGCCCTCTCCCCGAAGCTGGTGGACGAGATATTCGAGCAGGTTAAGCGCATCCGCGAACGCGGGGTCGCCATCCTGCTAGCCGAACAGAACGCGTCACAGGCGCTGGAGTTCAGCGACCGCGCGCACCTTCTCATCTCGGGTGAACTGGCCATGAGCGGCACCGGCCCAGAGTTCCTCAACAGCGAGGAGGTGGTCAAGCGTGTGTTAGGGGCTCACAGTCCACCTAGCTGACCCTTGACCAGGCCGCTCGTCGCCGGTCGTAGGCACCTACCCCAAGAGATTGGGACTGGAGGTTCGAATGTTGAAGCGTGCAAACAAGTTAGTGAGAACCCTGTTCTTGAGCGCGGCCGTGCTGTTCGGCATGGCGTCCGCCCAGCAGATCCCCATCGGCGTGCTGCTACCCCTCACGGGTGGCGGGGCGCCCGACGGCCCGTTCTTGCGTAACGCAGCCCAGCTGGCCATCGATGAAGTGCACGAGATGCTCGCTGCGGCCGGCAACCCCCTGACCTTCAACCTCATCATGGAGGACGACCGCACCACGCCCGAGGGTGGCCTCGAGGCCATCGAGTCCGTGGTCAACGCCGGCGCGCGCGTGGTCATCAGCTCGTACTCCAGCGCCGCCACCTCCGGCGCGCGCGCGTACGCTAACGCCAACGAGATCCTCATGATCGCCGCCGCGGCCACCAGCCCCGCGCTGGCCATCCCCGACGACTGGCTCTACCGCCTCATCACCCCGGACACCCTGCAGGCCACGGCCGCTGCGCAACTGCTGTCCGAGGAGGGCATCGACCACCTGGTGGTGCTGCACCGCGGCGACTCGTACGGCCTCGGCCTGGCCGAGCCGCTCCGCGAGCAGTTCGAGGGCTACGGCGGTCAGGTCACGCTGCTCGCCTACGACCCCGACCTGAGCGACTTCGCCGCTGAAGTGGACGAGCTCGCCCGCGAAGTGCGCCGCCTCGACGGCAACGTCGCGGTGATGATCATCTCCTTCCAGCCCGACGGCCTGAACATCCTCGGCCACGCTCGCCTGAACGGCACCCTCAACGACGTGCGCTGGTTCGGCAGCAAGGACGCGCTCTCGCCCGTCTTCTTCCCGCCCATCGCGCCCGAGGAAGTGTCGCAGTTCATGGTCGACATGAACCTCACCGGCTTCTTCCCCACGCCGCCCGACAACCCCGTCCGCCAGGCCTTCGAGCGCAACTACGAGGAGCGCTTCGGCACGCCGCCCACCCCGTGGGCGCTCTACATGTACGACGCCGTGTGGGTCTCCGCCCTCACCACCATGGTGGCTGGCGAGTACACCGGCCCCAACCTGCGCGCCGCCCTGCCGCAGGTGACCGCCCACTACATCGGCGCTAGCGGCCACAAGCTCCTCAACGACGACGGCGACTCCGCCCTCGGCGTGTACGAGCTCATGGTGGCCCGCGAGGTCGACGGCGCCCTGGTGCCCCTCACCGTGGGCCTGTGGGACAGCGGTACCGGAGTCATCACTCGCTTCGAGTAACGCTTCTCTCCGGGCGGTAAGTAGGTTGCTGACCGCCTAACAAGCTGCAAACCTTGGTGCCCCCACTCGGTTAGTGGGGGCACCTCCTTCTACGCCGTCCTGCAGGCGTGAACTACCTCCCTGAAGGCGCGGCCGTTCGGCCGGGCGGCAGCGGTGATGTTTGACCCCCAGGCCGCCCACCGCTTACACTCCAGGGAAGTTTTACTACTGGAGTAGTAGTGTGCCGGATCAGATGACACTGGCCGCGCTGCAGGAGCTCGGGCTCACGCAGTCGGAAGCCAAGATCTACCTCTCGCTTTTGGCGGGCAGCGCCGCTAACGGCAACCAGGTCGCGCGCCTGGCCGGCGTACCGAGCGCCAAGGTGTACGAGAACCTCGAGCGGCTCACGCTCCAAGGGCTCGTAGCGCAGCTCGAGGACGGTCGCTACGTGCCCTTAGACCTGGAGGAGTTCCTCGCCCAGAAGAGCTCACGCATGCGCGAAGTGGCTGACCTGTTGCGTGCCTCCGTCAGGCGCAAGGCGCACGACGTGCATGGCGAGATCCTGTGGCACGGCACCGGCTACCAAGCGCTGCTCGACCGCGCCCAGCGCCTAGTGGCCACCGCCAACGAGGAGGCGCTCGTGAGCGCCTGGCCGGCCGAGATAGTGCAACTACGGCCCAGCATCGAGGCGGCTCTGCGACGCGGTGCCCGCGTGGCGGTGCTCACCTTCGCCTCCCACGCCGACGCAGCTGACCTGTTCGGCGCGCTCATCGACCACCCAGCGCTCAACGTGCACGGCCACGCCATGCTGCCAACGGTGCACGCGCGGCACGGCAGCCACGCCGCCTTCGTGGCCGACGAGGTGGCTACGCTGCTCATGAACGGCAACGCGCTGATGGAGTGGGTGGGCGTGCGCACCACCAACGCGGCGGTAGTGCAGACGGTGGCCAACTTCATCAGGCACGACATCTACATCAACAAGCTCTACGAGGAGTTCCGCCCGTCCCTCGAGGCCGCGTACGGCGCCGACCTGAGCCTGCTCCTGGACCCGCATAGGGGCGGGGTCAAGCCCGGCGCCGCACCGCTGGGAGGAGCCGATAGCGCCGACGCCACCGCAAGCCGCCAGGACGCGCCGCCGCAAGAGGAAGCCCGCAAGGAGGTAAAGAGTTGAGCCAGCTAGAAGACGCCTACGGCGTGACCATCGGCGCCCCCTATCACGGGGAGGGCCGCAGCGTTTCGCCCCTCAACTACCTGCCCGAGGTTCAGGAGAAGCTGAACCACCCGAGCAGCGTCAAGGTTCATGACGTGACCTTGCGCGACGGCGAGCAGACCGCCCGAATAGCCTTCACCCCAGAGGAGAAGGTGTTCATCGCCGAGCAGCTCAACGCGCTCGGGGTGCACTCCATCGAGCCGTGCCTACCCGTAACCGCGGAGGACAAAGAGGTACTGAAGGAGCTGGCGGGCAAGGGCTTCAAGTCCAAGATCGTGCCGCTGGTGCGCCTGAAGGAAGAGGACGTAGAGGCCACGCTCGACGCCAAGGCCGACGGCATGCTCCTCGAGTTCGGCATCAACCCGTACCTGCTCAAGTACGTCTACCAGATAACCCCGGAAACGCTGATCGACATGGTGTCTACCTTCGCCAAGGCGGGCCGCGAGGCGGGCCTGTACGTGGAGTTCATGGGCTGGGACGCCTTCCGAATACCGGATCAGGATTACGTGCTGCGCATCTTCGGCGAGATCGCGGAACGCGGCGGCGCCGACCGCGTGACCATCTCAGACACGTTCGGCATGGGGCACCCGTTCGCTACCTACGAGATGGTGCGCAAGCTCAAGCAGCACGTCGGCGTGGACGTGGGCTTCCACATCCATAACGATTACGGCCTGGCTACCGCCGGCGCGCTGATGGCCGTGGCCGCCGGCGCCGACATGGTGCACACCTCCGTCAACGGCATCGGTGAACGCGCCGGCAACGTGGCTACCGAAGAGGTGGCCATCGCCCTGCAGCACCTCATGGGCGTTGACACCGGCATGGACCTCACGCGCCTCAAGATGGTCTCCGACGTGGTGGCCGAGATAAGCCGCGCCCAGCCCGCCCGCAACAAACCCGTGGTGGGGGAGGGGCTGTTCGAGACCGAATCCGGCATCGTGGTGCACATCCTGAACGGCATGGCCCGCACACCGCTCGGCGCCAACTACGTCTTCCCGTTCCCGCCTGAGGCGGTGGGTCAGGGCGCCAACAGCGTGGTCTACGGGCGCGGCTCCGGCCGTCACGGCGTGGGCGCCATGCTCAAGGCGCGCGGCTACGAGCCCACCGACGACCAGGTCGGCGCGGTCACCGAAGCCATCAAGCAGGCGGGCCTCATGCTCAAGACAGGCCTGCCCAGCACGGTGCTCGACGCCATCGTGGCGCGAGAGATGGAAGGCGGCCAAGCGTGAGCGACACCTTCACCTTCATGGGGCGGCGAGTGCGGCTAGTGGACCTCTCCAGCACGCTCAGTAACGACACCAAGGAGTTCGAGCCCAACGCGCACGACATCAAGTACGTGGACCACGTGCAGGGCATGGAGCTGGGCGCCAAGATCATGGGCTGGGACGACGCCATGAAGAACCGCGTCTTCGCCCGCGGCTACGTGTGGTCGGTGGAGGAGGTAACCCTCTCCACCCACTCCGGCACGCACGTGGACGCCCCGTACCATTACGGCCCCACCATGGCCGACGGCTCGAAGGCGCCCACCATCGACGAGGTGCCGCTGCGCTGGTGCTTCGGGAACGGCGTGGTGCTCGACATGCGCCACATCGACCGCGAGGCCGGCATCACCGCTGCCGACGTGGAGGCGCAGCTGGCGGCCATGAACTACGAGCTGCAACCGCTCGACATCGTGCTGGTGCGTACAGGCACCGACAAGTACTTCGACCAGCCGCGCTACGACTTCCGCCACGCCGGCCTGCGCAAGGAGGCCACCAAGTACCTCCTCGACAAGGGCGTGCGGATGATCGGCATCGACGCCTGGGGTATCGACCGGGCTTTCGACGTGCTGGTGAAGGACGTGCTGGCCGGCAAGTCGGAGTTCTGGGAGTCGCACTTCCTCGGGCTCGAGCAGCCGTACCTGCAGATCGAGAAGCTCGCCAACCTAGATCAGTTACCCAAGCCGCACGGCTTCACCGTGATGGCCTTCCCTTACAAGATCCGCGGCGCCAGCGCCGGCTGGACGCGGGTCGTAGCCCTCGTGGAAGTCGACGACTAAGGGTCGTGGACGTTAGCAGTCGCGTTTCAGGCAGTACGCACATGGCAAAGGAGCCAAACATGCAGAAGCGATTCCCCCGCCTAATCCTCGCGCTCGCGCTCGTGGCCGCCCTCGGCACCGCCACGGCCCAACGCAGCATCACGGTCAACCTCATCAACGGGCACGCGCCCGTGTTCCTGTGGGTCGACCAGCTGATCAACACCTACATCCCGGCTGTGGACGCCGCGCTGGAGGGCTCCGGCTACACCATCAACTGGAACACCTACTTCGGCGGCACCCTCGCCCCGGTAGGCGGCGAGCTGGAAGCCCTCGAGGCGGGCCTGGCCGACGTGGGTATCGTGCCCACCGTGTTCGAGCCCACCGCGCTCCCCCTTCAGAACGTGACCTACTACCTGCCGTTCGGCGCCACCGACCCGTTCGTGGTGGCCGACGTGATGATGGACATGCACGACAACATCCCGGAACTCATCGCCGCGTGGGAGCAGTACGACCTCACCTACCTCGGTTCCGGCTTCTCGCTCGACAACTACCTCCTCATGACCACCTTCCCCGTCGACTCGCTGGATGACCTGCGCGGCCGCCGCATCGGCGCGCCCGGTGCCGCCGTGAACTGGTTGAACGGCACGGGCGCCGTGGGCGTGGCTGGCGACCTGGCCACCTACTACAACGATATCCAGACCGGCGTGTACGACGGCGTCATCACCTTCCCCAGCGCCGCGGCGCCCGCCCGCCTGCAGGAAGTGGCCCCGTACCTCACTCTGATGGACTTCGGCGCCCAGTACGCCGGTGCGCTCGTGGCCAACGCCCCGTGGTTCAGCATCCAGCCGCAGGAAGTGCAGGACGCGCTGCGTGCCGGCGCCCTCGTTTACGGGGAAGCGTACGCTGCCGCGCTGCGTGAGCGCATCACCGCCAGCCTGGCTGCCATGGAAGCCGGCGGCGCCACCATCGTGCAGGCCAGCCCGGAGCTCACCGCCGAGTGGGCCAACGCCCTCCCGAACATCCCCATGGAGTGGGCCGCGCTGCTCGACAGCCAGGGCCTGGCAGGCTCCAAGGTCCTCGAGGCCTACCTTGCGGGCATCCGCGCCCAGGGCACCGACCTCCCCCGTGAGTGGGACGAGGAGTAAGGCGCCTAACCAAGCGACTTCGGACTGGGGCTCCACCACGGGGCCCCAGTCCCTTTGACGGAGGACCATCTAGTGAGACCCCCATCGGGTGTTCCGTTCCTGGACGGACTCAACCGCTTCTACGGCTACATCACCGAGGGCTTCAACGTCCTCGGCACGGCGTGGATCCTGGCGCTGATGCTGCTCATCAACGCGGACGCGGTGGGCCGCAGCTTCTTCCAGAGCCCCATCACGGGTGTGCCGGAGATTGTTAGCCTCTCCATCGTCGGCATCGTGTTCCTGCAGCTGGCGAGCGCCCTGCGCAACGGCTCGCTCACCCGCTCAGACATGCTCCTCGCCGTGCTCATGCGGCGCTGGCCACGAGTGGCCGAGGCGGCGGAGGCGCTCTTCCACCTCGCTGGAGCCGTTACGCTCTGGTTCCTGCTCCAGGCCTCCTGGCCGCGCTTCGTCACCGCCTGGGAGCGCGGCGAGACGGTGGGCGTGGTGGGTCGCTTCCTCATCCCCACCTGGCCCATCAAGCTCATCCTCGTGGTGGGCGCGGTGGCCATGCTCGTCCAGTTCGCGCTGTTCGCGGTGATGGCGCTCGTTCGGGCCGTGAGGCCGTCCCCGCCTAACGAGCCGGCCGCGCCGGTGGACGGGGGTGGCGCGTAATGGGCCCCATCGAGATCGGCATCCTGGCCCTGCTGGCCATGGTCGTCCTCATCTACTCCGGCGTGCACGTGGCGATCGCGCTGGCCGCCACGTCGTACATCGGCGTGTGGCTGGTGCGGGACTCGCAGCTCCTGGCCGGCCGCCTGCTGGCTATCGCTGCGGAGGAGTCGATCAGCAGTTACATCTTCGGTGTGGTGCCGCTTTTCGTGCTGATGGGCATGGTGGTCTCCGAAGCGGAGCTGGGCAAGGACGCCTTCGACGTGGCGGCGCGCGCCTTCAAGCGCGTGGCAGGCGGACTGGGCATCGCCACCGTGGCTGCTAACGCCGTGTTCGCTGCCATCACCGGCATCTCCATCGCGTCGGCCGCCGTGTTCACGCGCATCGCGGTGCCCGAGATGCGCCGCGCGGGTTACACGCCGCGTTTCGCCGTCGGCGTGGTGGCCGGCAGCTCCGTGCTAGGCATGCTGCTGCCGCCGAGCCTGCTGCTTATCCTCTACGCCGTGCTGGCCGAGGAGTCCATCGGCCGCCTCTTCATCGCCGGCATCCTGCCGGGCATCCTGCTGGCGGTGGTGTACTCAATCTTAATCGCGTTCATGGCCGTTTACAACAAGCGCTGGGTGGGTGACGTCTCGAAGGTGGACTTGCCCCCGTTGAGCCGCCGCGAGGTGCTGGTCAAGCTCCTGCCCACCACGATTCTCATCATCATCGTGCTGGGCGGCATCTACGGCGGTATCTTCACGCCCACCGAGGCTGGCGCGGTCGGGGCGCTGGGTGCCATCATCATCGCCGCCATACGCGGCCGGCTGCCGTGGCGCAAGCTCTGGAAGATCACGGTGGAGACGGGGCAGATATCCGCCGCCGTGCTGTTCCTCATCATCGCGGCCAGCATGTACAGCCGCATGCTCGCCCTCACCGGCGTGCCGCAGGCGATGACCAACTGGCTCACGGGCGGCAACCTCGGCATTACCGTGTTCATCATCGGCATCCTGCTCATCGCCATCGTGCTGGGCACGATCCTCGACTCGAGCTCGATCATGCTCATCCTCGTGCCGCTGGCGCTGCCCGTGCTCACCACGTTCGGTGTGGACCTCATCTGGTTCGGCATCCTCATCACCGTGGCCATCGAGATCGGTCTGCTAACGCCGCCCTTGGGCCTCTCGGTCTACGTCATCCACGCCACCCTGCGAGACAGGACCGTGAGCATGAACGACGTGTTCATGGGGACGCTACCGTTCGCCCTCGTGATGCTTGCCGTGCTCGCGATCCTCTTCCTGTTCCCATGGTTCTCGGTCGCGCTCATTTGAAGATGGAAGGTAAACAGTGGCTAAGAAGCTGAAGAAGACGATCATCACCTGCGCTATCACGGGCGGGATCCATACCCCCACCATGTCGGACGCGCTGCCTTACAAGCCGGAGGACATCGCTCAGCAAGCGCTGGACGCGGCGGCCGCAGGCGCCGCCATCGTGCACCTGCACGCGCGCGACCCCGAGGACGGCCGGCCGCGGTCGGACCCCGAGCTGTTCCGGCAGATCCTCGAGCCCATCAAGGCCGGCTCGGACGTGGTCATGAACATCACCACCGGCGGTGGGCTCGGCATGTCGCTCGACGAGCGCCTGGCTGCCGCCACCACCTTCGAGCCCGAGATGAGCTCCCTCAACTTGGGCTCCATGAACTTCGCCCTTCACCCGCTAGCGGACCGTTACCAGGAGTGGAAGTTCGGCTGGGAGCAGGAGTTCCTGCGCAAGTCTGCTGGCAACATCTTCGCCAACACGTTCTCCGACATCCAGTACATCTCCGAGAAGCTCGGCAAGGGCCTGGGCGTGCGCTTCGAGTTGGAGTGCTACGACGTGGGCCACTTGTACAACCTCGCTCACGTGGTCGATAACGGCTGGATCGAGCCGCCGTTCTTCATCCAGACCATCTTCGGCGTGCTGGGCGGCATAGGACCGGACCCGGAGAACCTCCAGTTCATGAAGCGCACCGCCGACAAGCTGTTCGGCGACGAGTACGTGTGGTCCGTGCTGGCTGCCGGTCGGCACCAGATACCCATGACCACCCAAGCGGCCATCATGGGCGGCAACGTGCGCGTTGGGCTGGAGGACAACCTCTACATCGGCCGGGGCGAGCTGGCGAGCAGCAACGCGGAGCTGGTGACCAAGATCCGCACAGTGCTGGAGGAGCTCGGCATGGAGATCGCCTCGCCGGCCGACGTGCGGGAGATCCTGAAGCTCAAGGGCCAGAACCAGGTGGCCGTGTAGGTGGCGGCCGCCAAGGCTAACCCGGTAGACGGGTTCCAGGTCGACGTGAGCGCCCTGACCTACGTGGGCGAGGACCTGCAGCGGCCGGAATGCATCCTGGCCGAGCGCGACGGCACCCTCTGGTCCGCGGACGCCCGTGGCGGCGTCATGCGCATCGCGCCAGACGGCAGCCAGGAGCTTATCGCGCAGGTGGAGTCCGGCAGCTTCGCGGGCGCAACCGACGAAGCTAACCGCTTCACCACCGGCACTCTGCCGAACGGCCTCGCCTTCGACCGCAACGGCGACCTGCTCATCTCCAACTTCGGCACGGACCGCCTGGAGCGGATGAAGCGCACCGGCGAGAGCAGCGTGATGGCGGACGAGATCGACGGGCAGCCCATCGGCAAGGTGAACTTCGTTCTGCGCGACAGCAAGGACCGCATCTGGCTCACGGTCTCGACGCGCATCACTAACTGGATGGAGGCGGTGAACCCGAACATCGCCGACGGTTACGTGGCGCTGCTAGACGGTAAGGGCCTGCGGATCGTGGCGGACGGCTTCCGGTTCACCAACGAGATACGGCTAGACGCCAACGAGGAGTACCTCTACGTGGTAGAGACGGCCGGCCCGTGCATCACGCGGTTGCGGGTGCAGGCCGACGGGTCGCTCACGGACCGGGAGGTGTTCGGCCCGACCGACCTGGGCGGCCCACCCGACGGCGTGGCCTTCGACGCTCACGGCAACCTGTGGGGCACGCTCGTGATGGTAGATAAGCTCTTCGTGCTGACCCCGGAGGGCGACATGCGCATAGTTCTAGACGACGGCGACCCGGTGACCTCGAAGGCGTTGATGGACGCCTTCTGGCGCGGTGAGGCCACGCCCGAGCTCATGCTTGCGGCGGGAGGGAAGGTAGCGCCGTGGTTCGCGAGCCTCACGTTCGGAGGGCCGGACCTGCGCACCGTCTACATCGGCAGCTTACGAGGAACCCGGATACCCGCGTTCCGGGCGCCGGTGGCGGGGTTGCCGATGGTGCACTGGTAGGTGGCGTAGCCGAAGCGGCCGCCGGGCGAGGTGGTGAGGTTAGCGCCTCAAGCCGACGCCTGGCGGCTGACCATCTCCGTTATCCATTTGGGCGCGAACGGCGAGGTGCACCCTTTGGGAGTCGGGTAGTCGCGGTAAACACCCAGCTGCTCACCGATGCGCATGGCGCGGTCACGGTACTCCGGGTGGTGGATGCCTATGCCGGCCAGGCTGTTGTTCATGGTCCACTGGGTTTCCGGCGGGGCCGCGGCCATCTCGTTCTCGATGCGGTCGAGCAGGCCGTTGAGGTCGAGGCCCTCCGGCTGCTTGCCTATGCGCTCCGCGGTGAGGCTCCAGCCCGCGCGCGCCGCCCAGGGGTTCGGGTCGTTTAGCCACGCCTGGCGCAAGGCTTCCTTGTCGGGGTGCTTGCGCACGATGTAAGAGTCGAGCCAGTCGAACACGTTGACGAAGCCCGGGTCTCTAACCAGCGCGTCGAGGTCATCGCGCGTGAGCTCCTTCGGGTTCATGAGCAGCACGGCCAGCTGGCGGGCGTCTATGTTGCCCGTGCCCCATAACTCCAGCGCCAGAGCGTGGTCGGCGCCTATCTCCTTGGCGAGCTTGCGGACGTGACCGAGCTGCACACCGAACTGCGGTGTGTTGCCCGCGCCGCGCTTGACGTTGCGGGCACGCACCTTCTCGTTACCCATGGCTTCTAGTCTCGAGAGGGCGGTAGCGAGGTTCATGGGTACATGATGCAACGTCCTAGAAAAGGGTGGCGTAGGTTTCGGCCATGCCCGGGCTGGGATTCCGTCGTGAGGCGCTTGGCGCAGCTTGATTTGCGGAGGTCGCACGCTACCGTACGCAGGCGTTCTACGCTACGATTCGCAGGCAATCCGCGCTACAGTTCGCAGGCTTGTTACGCCACCATTCGCATCCTCGGAGGTGAGGTCGATGCAGTCGCCGCTACCCGTGCCTCACGCCGCCTACGACCGATCCCGCGCCGTGCACACACGGGTCGTTACGCTGTACGTATGCCGCAAGCTGACTTGCTGGAAGTCGTGGTCGAAGAACTCAGAGCCCTGGCCACCCCCGAACGCGCTAGGAACGAGAAGGCTTACCTGAAGAGCGACCTCGAGCACATCGGGGTGCGCGTGCCCGACGTGAGGCGCGTGACGCTAAAGCTCACTCGCGCGCGCCTGCCGCGCCAACTGGAGTCGACGCTGGGGTTCGCGGACGAGCTGTGGGCCACGCGGGTGCACGAACTGCGCATGGCGGCGGTGGAGCTGCTGATCGACCGCGCGGACCTGCTGGACGTTGGCCACCTGCCGCACCTCGAGCGGTTCATCCGGGAGGCCCGCACGTGGGCGCTCATCGACGGCTTGGCGCCCGGCGTCGTCGGCCCCCTGCTGGTGAGGGACGACGCTGTGGAGAGCACCCTCACGCGCTGGGCTGCGGACGCCGATCTCTGGGTACGGCGCGCCGCTGTGCTGGCGTTCCTGCGGGCCGTGCCGAGCGGCGCCGTGGCGTTCGCGCGCTTCGCGGCGTTGGCCGACCAGCTGCTGGAGGACAAGGAGTTCTTCGTTCGCAAGGCGCTGGGTTGGGTGCTGAGGGAGCACGGCAAGAAGGCGCCCGACGAGGTCTTCGCGTGGCTCTGGCCGCGCCGGCAGCGGGCGGCGCGGTTGACCTTGCGGGAGGCGGCCAAGTACCTAAGTGAGGAGCAGAGGCTCAACCTGCTTGCGGAACCAGGTAGCTACGGCTTGCACTGAAGAAGGGAACACGCACGCCTTGACGCCCTCCGCCAGACGGGCGCGGGCCCTGGCGTCCGTTGCCCAGCCGCCGACTTGTTGCCCTCAGCGCGCGCCCGTTGTTTGATGGCCCATGCACACGAACAGGTTGCGTCAACGGCTGGCTGACGGTGGCAAGTTCATCAACGGTTGGGTCACTAGCGGTAACCCCCTCATGGCCGAAGTGATGGCCAACGCCGGCTTCGACTCCATAACCCTCGACATGCAGCACGGCGACCTGCATAGCGGCAACCTCATGGCCGCCATCCAGGCGGTGGGGACCACGAACACCGTGCCGCTCGTGCGAGTGCCGTGGAACCACCCGCCGGACGTCATGAAGGCGCTCGACCTAGGCGCCCAAGGGGTCATCTGCCCGCTGATAGACACGCCCGAGCAGGCCGCCGCCTTCGTGGCCGCCTGCCGCTACCCGCCCGTAGGCGGCCGCAGCTACGGCCCCGTGCGGGCCGGCATCCGGGGCGCCGCCGATTACTACCAGCACGCCAACGCTTCCGTCATGGCTATCCCCATGATCGAGACCAAGCAGGGCCTCGAGAACCTGGAGAGCATACTGGCGGTGCCCGGCATCGACGCCATCTTCGTGGGCCCCTCCGACCTGAGCCAGTCGCTCGGCATGGCCGTGGGGCCCGAGTGGACCGAGGGCGTGGTGTTCGAAGCCCTGAAGCACATCACCAACACGTGCGCGGCGCGCGGCGTGCCCACGGGCGTGTTCACAACCTCTGTGCCGTACGCGCGGCGCATGCTGGAGCTCGGTTACGACTTCGTTACGGCGGGTACCGACCTTGCTTACGTGAAGGCAGGTAGCGGCGCGGTGGTCGAGGAGTTGACGCCGCTGCTGGGTTCGTCATGAGCTCTCCACGCTAGCGGCTGGTAGCCAGGCGGTTCGATAGCCCGCAGCCTACCCGGCGCAATCGTCCCGCTGCGGCTCGAGCAGCATGCGCTCGCCCCGCTCCAGCACGTCGATGATGAAGGGGTCGGCGGAGTTGAGGTCGATGCAGTTGTTGCGCAGGTCCACCGTGCGGCTGCCGTCGAGGTAAGCGTTGCGGGTGATGCCGTTGATGTTGCTGATGCGGTTGCCCGAGAGGTTCACGCTGCGCGGTTCGATGTTGGCCATGAAATCCACGTTGGTGAGCTGGTTGTTGGCCATCTCTAGGCGGTTGAGGCCCGTGTTGGAGGCCAGCGGACTGCCGTCCGAGATCATGTTGTCGTTCAGCAACAGCGTGGTGAGCTTGGTGTGGCCCGCTAGTGCTGAGACGTCAGTTATCTGGTTTCCGCTCAGCTCGAGCCAGACCAGCTGGGCGTGGTCGGCGAGGGGCGATATGTCGGTGATGCCGTTGCCGGCTGCAGCGAGGTACGTGAGGTCCGGCAGATCGGCAAGCGGCGAGAGGTCGGATACGGGGTTGTTGGAGACGTCGATGGAGACGAGGGCCGGGAAGGTAGCCACCAGGTCTAAGGACGTGAGCTGGCTCCCAGGGAAGTTCAGGGTCGTGATGCGCGGGAGGTTCGCGATGGGGGCAAGTGTCGACACGGTCGAAGCGCGCACGGTTAGGCTGCTGAGCCTGAGAGCGTGCTCGAGGCCGCTCAGGTCTGCAACGCCGGACGCAACGAGCGTGGTCATGCTCGCGAGGTGCGAGCACCTGAGCTC
>CAZFFG010000009.1:0-39881 GCA_964518275.1 uncultured bacterium
AAGGGGTGGGTTCCCGAACCCACCCGCTCGACTAGTGTCGGGACTACTACCGCCCGCAAGTGTAGCGCTTCCATGGGCCTTTCCGCAAGGTTTGAGGCTACGGGTTCGGGCTGTTGAGGGACCGAGCCAGGCGCTATCATCACCTGCGTAGAGGAGGCGGCTAAGTTGCCAGAGCAGGAACATACCTTGGGCGAGGGCGAGTTCGGTGAGGCACTGCGGGCGAGCCCGGAGTTCGTGGACGTGGCCGTACCGCTGCTGCTAACGCTCTTCCCGGGTCGGGAGGTCATGCGGGGCAGCGTGGGGCGGCTGGCGGCGCTGTACGTGGACCCGGCCCTAGAGAAGCACGAGGCGCGCCGCCTGCTTGGCTACCTCTTCGAGCTCGTGGAGCGGCCCGAGTGGCAGGCCCGCTGCGCCGTGGCTCGCGAGGTGTCCGACGTGGACGGCACCCGCATGGAGCTCGTGGTGCCGCTGGCGCCAGCGAGCTACGACGGCGGCGAGGCTCTCGTCGGTCCCTTCGCTAGCCACGAAGCCGCCCGCGAGTGGGTGGCGGGCGTGGCGGACCGCAGCCTGGCGTTCGACACCATGCGCTCGGCCTGCGGCTACCTCGTGGACCTGTTCGCGCTCGGGCAGCTGCTGGAAGAGTGACGGCGTGGTCGTTGACTTAGCCTTTCTGGCGGCCGTAAACTCGGGCTCATGAGAAGCCCCGCGGCTTCCCGCGCCTTTACCTGCTGAGCGTGAGGTGGTTGCCTCGCGCTGAATACACCACTGCCCGTAAGGGGCGGTGGTTTTTTCGTGTAGTGAGCGCACGGCGTGTTCCGCCGGCCGAGAGGACGTTGATGAGATGAGCGAAGGTTCAGAGCACCCGGCGGCTCAGTCGCCCGAGGTCGCCCAGTGGCTGGCCGACATAGCAGCGGCGCCGGACGCCGCCGCCCTGCAGGAGGTGCGAGTGAGGCTGGTGGGCAAGAAGGGCGAGATCACGGCGCGCCTCAAGGAGCTCGGACGGCTCGACCCCGAGCAGCGCCGCGAGCAGGGGCAGCGCATCAACGTCCTCAAGCAGAGCGTGGAGAGCGCCATCGAGGCGCGCAAGGCGGAGCTGGAACGGCGCCGGCTCGACGAGCAGCTCGCCAGCGAACGCGTGGACGTGACCTTGCCCGGTACGCGCCCCACCGAGGGCGGTCTGCACCTCCTCACGCTGGTGACCAACCGGCTGCTGGACGTGTTCCGGAGCCTGGGTTACGAGGTGGTCACGGGTCCTGAGCTCGAGACGGACCATTACAACTTCGGTGCGCTCAACTTCCCGCCCGATCACCCCGCCCGCGACACGCAGGACACGTTCTGGACGACCGATGGCCGGCTGCTTCGCACGCACACGAGCCCCATGCAGGTGCGCTACATGGAGGCTCACAAGCCGCCGTTCAAGATAGTGGTGCCAGGCAAGGTCTTCCGCAACGAGGCCGTTGACGTTACCCACGAGGCGCAGTTCCACCAGCTCGAGGCCCTGGTCGTCGGGGAGCGCATAACCATGGCAGACCTGCGCGGCGCCATCTCCGAGATGGCGCAGGCGCTCATCGGACCGGGCACCCGCACGCGCTTGCAGCCCACCTACTTCCCGTTCGTGGAACCTGGCGCGGAGTTCGCCATCTGGTGGACCAACCCGCGCAGCGGCCGGGAGGAGTGGCTGGAGCTGGGCGGTTGCGGCATGGTGCATCCGAAGGTGTTCGAGGCGGTGGGTTACGAGGGGGTCACGGGCTTCGCGTTCGGCTTCGGCATCGAGCGCCTGGCGCTGGTGCCCTACGCCATCCCCGACATCCGCTACTTCTACCAGGGCGACATGCGCGTGCTGGAGCAGTTCCGGGGTGAGCTGTGAAGGTCCCGCTCTCCTGGTTGCAGGAGCTCTTCGACGCGCCCCTACCTCCCGTAGCCGAACTAGTGGACGTGCTCGACGGTCTGGGTCTGGCGGTGGAGAACGTGACCGAGCACCCGGGCGCGCCCGCCCAGGTGGTGGTGGCCGAGGTGGTGGAGGTCGAGCCCATCGAGGGCTCCGACCACCTGAAGCGCACGGTGGTCACCGACGGCGAGCGTCGTCACCAGGTCGTGTGCGGCGCCCCCGTGGTCACGGTGGGCATGCGCACCGCCCTGGCGCTGCCCGGCGCCACCCTGCCGAGCCCCAGCGGCGCTGAGGGCCTCACGGTCGGGCGCCGCGAGATGCTCGGCGTAGCCAGCGACGGCATGCTCTGCAGCCCACGGGAGCTTGGGCTCTACGACCACGCCGCGGGCCTCATCGTCTTCGGTGAGGACGCCCCGCTAGGTGCCCCGCTGAGCGAACTGTGGGGGCCAGAGACCCTCATCGAGGTAGAGCTGACCCCCAACCGCGCCGACGCCTTCTCCATGCTCGGCGTGGCCCGCGACGTGGCCGCCAAGCTGGGCCTCACCTACCGCCATCCAGCGGACGGGCTCGACCTGGGGCAGCCGGGCGGTGGCCACGGGCTCAGCGTCCAGATCGACGACGAGGCGGGCTGCCCGCGCTTCACCTTGCGAGGCATCAGGGGCGTACAGGTGCTCCCCAGCCCGATCTGGCTGCAGCGGCGCCTAGCCTCCGTAGGCTTGAGACCACGCAACAACCTGATCGACGTGACCAACTTCGTGACGTTCGAGCTCGGTCAACCCTCGCACGCTTACGACCTGGCGAAGCTGGGGCAGGGCGTCATCCAGGTGCGGCGAGCGCGGCCCGGCGAGAGCCTCGAACTGCTCACCGAGGAGGTGCTCGAGCTCCACCCAGACGACCTCCTCATCGCCACGCCCGACGCGGACGGCGTGTCGCAAGCCATCGGCCTGGCGGGGGTGATGGGCGGTAGGCACGACAGCGTGAGCGACGCCACCACCGACGTGGCGCTGGAGGTGGCCAACTTCGACACGGTCACGGTGCGCCGAACGGGGCAGCGCCATAAGCTCGTCACCGACGCTCGCACGCGGTTCGAGCGCGGCGTGGACCCGAACCTCCAGCCGCTCGCTTCGGCGCGCGCGGCGGCGCTCATCGCGGAGCTGTCCGGCGGCACCGTCGACGCCACCGTGGCCACCTTCGGGCACGACCTACAGAGGCCCGCGGTGCCGTTCCGCCCCTCGCGTGTTCACTTCCTGATGGACTTCCACGTGGAGCTCGCCACCCAGCGCACCTACCTGGAGCGCCTCGGCTGCCAGGTATTGGAGCGTGGTACCGACGACTGGCTCGTGACGCCCCCCAGCTGGCGCTACGACATGACCATCGAGGAAGACGTGGTGGAGGAGGTGGCGCGCCTGCACGGCTACGAGCACATCGGTGAGACCGTGCCCAACATGCACTTCGTGCCCTCAGAAGCCGACCCTACCCACCGCCTTCTTCGGCACCGCCTGGCCTCGTTCGGCCTGCAGGAGACCATCAGCTACGTGTTCACCGGCGAGGAGGAGCTGCGCCGCGCGCACGCCCCAGCGGCGCACGTGCACCTCACCGACCCGCAGGGCACCGAGCGGGGGGTACTGCGCACGGCTCTCTACCCCGGGCTGTTGGCCGCGGCGGCAGCCAACCGGCGCCTGCCCGCCATCGGGCTGTTCGAGGTAGGGCGCGTGTTCCAGGACGCGGAGTTGGAGCGCCTAGCGCTGCTCACCACCGGTGCGCGCGTCAGCAACGGTTGGGGCACGGCGCTGGCTGGCGACTTCTACGCGTTCAAGGGCCTGCTCGAGAGCCTCGCCCAGCTGATGGGCGCCCACGTGAGCCTGACGCCCGTCCCAGAGCCCGCTAACGAGGCGCCGTACCTGCATCCGGGCGTGGCGGCCCGCGTGAGCTGGAACCACGAGCACGTGGGCTACGCGGGGCGCGTGCACCCTGAGGTGAGCGCCCACTACGAGCTGAACGAGGTGTACGTCGCCGAACTGAGCTTGCCGCTGGCCGGCACGGTCATCCGCTTCGAGGAGATCAACCGTCAGCCGTACGCCGAGCGCGACCTGGCCATCATCGCGCCCACCACCGTTAGCTTCGCTGAGCTGAAGGCGCTCTCCGCCGAGGCGGCGGGCCCGCTGCTGCTCTCGCTCGAGCCGTTCGACGTGTACCAGGGCGGTCGCCTGCCGGAGGGCACGCGCAGCGTGGCGCTGCGTTTCCGTTTCCGTGCCAGCAACCGGGCGCTCACCGACGGGGAAGTGGACGAGCTTATGCAGAATGTCATCCGGGTGGTGAAAGGCGCGGGCTACGATGTGCGCGCATGATGGGAATCACCTGGATCGACGCTGTGTTGGTCGCGGTAGTGGCCGTGGCCATCGCCTTCGGTGCGCAACGGCGCCTGGTCGGGTTGGTGGTGGGGGTGGGCGCCGTGCTGCTGCTGAAGCCCCTCCTGGTGGTGGGCTCACGTAGCCCCTGGCTGGCGCTGGCGGCGGCTGTGCTGGGCGGCGTGCTCCTGGCGGTGCTATCGCAACGCCTCGCCACGCCCGGGTTGAGGCAGCGCTGGCCCAGCATGGTGGCTGGCGGCGCCGGTGGGTTGCTGTTCGGTCTCGCGCTACTGGTGGCTTTCGTGACCGCGCTGCCCATCGAGCGCAGCGCGGCGGATCCGCGCGCCATCTACTACCCGCCTGTGACGGCCCCGCTCGGTCTGGCGCCGGCCCTGAACGCCTCGCCCCTCGTGAAGGTGGGGCGCGACATCGTGCTCTACCCGTTGTTGGAGCCCCCAGCCGAGCCGGCGCGCCAGAGCGTGTACCAGGGCCTTCGCAACTGGTTCGTGGTAGGCGACCCCTGGAACTGAAGCACCAGCACAGCTGGTCCTGACCCCGCGTAAGACTCCCGTGACAGCGCGCATGGTACTCATCCGGTTAACATGCTGAGCAGGGAGGTGATGCCGGAGCCAGAACGAAGTTACGTGTAGGACGCCGAGGTAGCGCAAGCCCAGGCAACACGTGCGGTGCACGACCCGCTCAGCAGCGGGCGCCTGGTGACGAGGTGGAGGGCCTCCGGGAACGCTGTTACGCCGGAGGATAGGTTCGAGAGGCGCGAGCCCCGAACCGAAAGCGCGAACGCTAGCGGCCTTGCCGCTGGCCCAAGTCTGCGGGCCCCTCCTGAGCATGACCCCCTCACTCGACAACGTCCGGGGTAAGTACCGAAGCAAGGTAGGTCGCCGCCGTGGGATGGCTCCGCTCCCTGGCCGCGCCGTCCGCTGTTACCTGCACCGCTTCTTGAACCCTGGAGGACGACTGCAAGATGTGTGGAATCGTCGGATACGTCGGCGGCCGCGAGGCTGCCTCGGTGATCCTGGACGGCCTGGCGCGGCTCGAGTACCGCGGCTACGACTCGGCTGGCCTCGTCATCAACGACTTAGCGAACAAGCAAGCCAACCTTCGCTCCCTGCAGATGGTGAAGCGCGCCGGCAAGCTCGCCGCGCTGCGTGAGGCGGTGGCCGACACCACCATCGTGGGCGGCCTCGGCCTCGGGCACACGCGCTGGGCTACCCACGGGCGCCCCAACGACGCCAACGCGCACCCGCACCTGTCGGAGGACGGCCGCCTGGCCGTGATCCATAACGGCATCATCGAGAACTACGTCGAGCTGCGCCAGCGCCTGAGTCGCGCTGGGCACGTGTTCCTCTCCGAGACCGACACCGAGGTGCTGGTGCACCTCGTTGAGGAGAGCTACGCCGAGCAGGAGGCCGCCGGCGCCGCGCCCGACCTGGCCGCCGCCGTGCGCGCGGCCCTGCAGCACGTGGAGGGCGCCTACGCCCTGGTGGTGGCGCACTCCGCGCACGACACGCTGGTGGCGGCGCGCCACACGAGCCCCCTCGTACTCGGCCTCGGCGAGGGCGAGAACTACCTGGCCAGCGACGTGCCAGCCCTGCTGCCGTACACACGCTCCGTGGTGTACCTCCTCGACGGTGACGTGGCCGAGATCGGGCGCGACTTCGTGCACGTGAGCGACCTGATGGGTGCCCCGCGGCAACGCCCCGTGGACGTCATCGAGTGGGACGCCGAGGCCGCGGAGAAAGGCGGCTTCGAGCACTACATGCTGAAGGAGATCTACGAGCAGCCCAGCGTGCTGCAGAACACGCTCGGTGGCCGCCTGGCGCGCAACGGGCTGGACGTGGAGCTCGACCTTCAGCTCGACCCGGCCAGCGTGGACCGCGTGGTGATAACCGCCGCCGGCACCGCCGCCTACGCCGGCGAGGTGGGTGCCGTGCTCCTGCGGCGCCTAGCGCGGCTACCGGCCACGGTGGAGGTGGCGTCGGAGTTCCGTTACGGCGAGCCGGTGCTAGACAGCCGCACGCTCTGCGTGGTGGTGAGCCAGTCGGGCGAGACGATCGACACCCTCGAAGCCCTTCGGGAGGCTAAGCGCCGCGGCGCTCGCACGCTCGCGGTGCTCAACGTGAAGGGATCGAGCATCAGCCGTGAGGCCGACGACGTGCTGTACATCCACGCCGGCCCCGAGATCGGAGTGGCGAGCACCAAGGCTTACACGGCCATGGTGGCCGCCTTCGCGCTGCTGGCGCACTGGTTCGGGCGCGCACGCGGCACGTTAGGCGACGCGCAGGCGCGGTCTCTAGTGCAGGGGCTGCGTGAGCTCCCCAACCAGGTGTCGAGCGTGCTGAAGCGTCGCCACGACATCGCCGAGGTGGCCGACGCACTGAAGGGCGCTCGCAGCGCCCTCTTCCTGGGCCGGGGCGGCAACTTCCCCACGGCGCTAGAGGGGGCGTTGAAGCTGAAGGAGATCAGTTACATCCACGCCGAGGCGTACCCCACGGGCGAGATGAAGCACGGTCCTATCGCGCTCATCGATGAGCACCTACCCGTGGTGGTGGTGGCCACGGGCGAGGCGCTGCTCGACAAGACCGTCTCGAACATCCAAGAGGTGCGCGCCCGCGACGGGGTGGTGGTGGCGGTGGTTACCGACGACGACGAGCGCGTAACGGCGCTAGCCCAGCACGTGCTGCGCGTGCCGCGCACGCTGGAGGCGCTGGCGCCCATCGTGGACGCCGTGCCGCTACAGCTGCTCGCTTACGAGGTAGCGCACCGGCTGGGGCGCGACGTGGACCAGCCCAGGAACCTGGCTAAGAGCGTGACGGTGGAGTGAAGGGACGCGGTTAGCGCGCCTCTGCGGCTAGCTGCCTGAGGTGCGCTATGGCGCTCAGCGCCGAGAGGTACGAGGAGCTCGGGTTGAGCGGGTTGGGTGACGACTCCACCTGCACGCTCACCCGGCCCGAGCTCCCCTCAGCCTCGATGGTGTGGCGCGTGCGCGTGAGGCTCGGGTCGGAGACCACCGTCACGCGGGTGCGCTCGCCCCCGATGCCCGCCAGGCTGAGGGCGGCCGCTACGTTCACGTTCGATGGGAACGCCTTAACGGCGTCGACCGCGCTGCCCTCGAACAGCACCTGGGCCGCCGTCTGGCTCAGCTGCAGGCCGCTGTTGACCACGTAAGGGGCGTTGGCCAGCCCGGCGGGCGCCTTGGCGGTGGTGATGCTCACGCGTTCGAGGTGCCCGAGGGCGTTGAGGGCAGCTACGGCGTCGAGCCCACCGATGGAGCCGCTCGGTAGCAGCACCCGCGAGCCGGCAGCGCGTTTGGCTTGCACCTGCTGCCAGACGCTGGGCTCTAGGAGCGCGCCGATGCTCATGACGATGAGGCCCACTGGGCTGGCTACCAGCGTGGTCAAGTGCGCGCGGAGGGCGGCGCCGCCGGCGGCCTCGAGCACCCAGTCGGCGCCGAGGGCGAGGCCCGCCTCAAGGTCTACGACGGGTGCAGCCACGAGGGCGGCCGTGTGGAGCGTGCGCTGTGAGGGCGGGGTGGAGCCCCCCACCACCGCCACCACCTCGACGCCTGGGAGCTCGCCGTCGGCCACGGCTTGGGCAACGGTGCGGGCGATGCTGCCCGCGCCGAGAAGCAGTACACGTAACGGTGGCGTGGCCACGTTAATCCTCCTGGTAGAAGACCTGGCTGAGGCTCAGTCCCTCTTCGATGCGGGAGAGGCGCTGCAGGGCAGGTTCCTTGAGCGCTGCCCCGACGGCGGCTAGCAGCGCGTGAGTCACGGCCGTGGGGGCCGTGTACGACTGGATGAACGCCTCCGACTCGGTGGCCACCACCAAGCTGTGGGTGGCGCGCCGAGCGATGGGCGAGATGGGGTCGTCGGTGATGGCCACCACGGCGGCGCCGGCGGCCAGCGCAAGGTCTACCGCGGCGATGGTGTGCGCCGACTGGCGGGAGAAGGCGAAGCCCACCAGCACGTCGGTGGGAGCCACGTCGGCCATCAGGTCGCCCACGAGGTCGGCGCGTTGCGCCATGTGCACCACGCCTTCGCGCAGCAGGTTGAGCGCGTAGCCCAGCTGGTGTGCGAGGGGTGCCGCTCCGCGCATGCCCACCACGTAAACGCGGCGCGAGCTAGCCAGCAGCTCCACCGCGGCCTCGAAGGCGCCCGGGTCGAGCTGACGCTGGGTGGCGGTGAGGTTACGGAGGTCGGTTCGCAGCGCGGCGGCCAACTGCTCGGCGCCGCTGGCGGCGCGCTCGGTGGCCAGTTGCAGCCGCTCGGTTGTGTTGCGGGTCAGGCCTTGGCGGATCTCGTCCTGCACTACCTTCTGCAGGGCCGGGTAGTTGGCGTAACCCAGGCCCCGCGCGAACCTCAGGATGCTCGACTCGCTCACGCCCACCAGCTCCGAGAGCTGGCCGGCGGGTAGGAAGGCGGCGTCGAGCGGATGCTGCGCCAAGTGCTCCACGATGCGGCGTTCGGAGCGCGTCATGCCGTCGATGCGCTCCCTTATGCGTGCGAGGAGGTTCGTGCCCGGCGGTGCGCTGTCTATGACGTTACCGTTCATGCTCACTCCACCATACGTGGGTCGAGGACGTCGCGCAGCCAATCGCCGACGGAGTTGATGGCCAGCACGGTGATCATGATGGCCGCCCCTGGCAGCGCGGTGAGCCACCAACCCGAGCGCATGTAGTCGCGCCCCTCGGCCAGGATGGAGCCCCAGGTGGGGATGGAGACGTCGACGCCGAGCCCGAGGAACGAGAGCGCCGACTCCGTGAGGATGTTGGTGGCCACCGAGAACGACGCCACCACCAGGATGGTGTTGAGGGTGTTGGGTAGGAGGTGGCGCAGCATAACGCGCAGCGCGCCTGCGCCCAGGGCTCGGGCGGCTTCGATCTGCTGCAGTTCCATGAGGGTGCGCGCTTCGCCCCGAACCACGCGGGCGAACACGTCCCAGCGACCCACGCCCAGCACGAGGATGAGTTGCGGCAGGCCCGAGCCGAGAGCGGCCAGCACCGTGAGGGCCAAGAGGATGAACGGGAAGGCTAGCTGCGCCTCCACGAAACGCATGAGCAGCGCGTCGAGCCAACCGCGGTGGTAGGCGGCCAGCAGGCCGATGGTCACGCCCAGCACGAGCGAGATGGCCACGGCGCTGAACGCCACCAGCAGCGAGACGCGGGCGCCGTGCAGCATGCGCGCGAAGAGGTCACGCCCGAGAGCGTCGGTGCCGAGCAGGTGGAAGGTGCCGCCGCGGTCGGTGGTGAGGGGCGCTTGTAGCCTGGCGGTGAGCGAGATAGCGCGCGGGTCCTGGTCGGTGATGACGCCGGCGCCGAGGGCCAGCACCACGATGACCAGCAGCACGAGCGCACCTGCCAGGCCGGCCTTGTGACGGCCGAGGCGCCTGAGGGCGCGCCGCACACCGCCGGAGCGGGCTGTGGTTGCCGCCAGCATCAGTAGCGCACCCGCGGGTCCACCGCGCCCTGAGCGATGTCGACCAGCGCGTTCACCAGCACGAAGCCGATGGCGAGGAAGGCCACGATGGTCTGAAGCAGTGGGAAGTCCTTGGTGACGATGGCCTGGATGGCGAGGCGACCCACGCCGGGCCACGAGAACACCGTCTCGGTTATCACGGAGCCGCCCACGAAGGTGCCGAGCTGGATGCCGATGACCGTTAGGGAGGGCCCCACGGCGTTACGCAGCGCGTGCTTGAAGAGCACCACGCGCGGCGCGACGCCCTTCGCCCGGGCGGTGCGGATGAAGTCGAGGTTGAGCACCTCGAGGGTGGAGGAGCGGATGAGGCGCACGTTGTAGGCCAGCGGGAACATGGCGAGGGTGAGCGTAGGCAGCACCAGGTGAGCGGCGGTGCCGCGGCCGGAAGCCGGGAACCAGCCCAGCATGACGGAGAACACCATGATGGCGAGGCTGCCGAGCCAGAAGACGGGCGCCGCCTGCCCCACCAGGGCCACGTTCATGATGAGCGAGTCTAGCCAGGTGTTGCGGCGCCAGGCCGCCACGATGCCGGCAGGGATGGCGAGAAGCGTGCCGAGGCCGAGCGCCAGGGCGGCCAGTTGCAGCGTGGCGGGCAGCCGCTGCGCCACCAGCTGAACGTTCGATTCCTGGAAGTAGAGCGACACGCCGAAGTCGCCCCGCACGGCGCGGGTGAGGAAGGAGCCGTACTGCACCAGAAGGGGTCGATCGAACCCCATGCGGGTGCGGAACTCCTCTATCTGCGCCTGGGTGGCGCCCTCACCCAGCATCAGGCCCGCCGGGTCGCCTGTGAGGAAGGTGGTGAGGAACACGAACAGCGTGACGAGGATGACCACGAAGACCGCCTGCACCGCTCGCCTTGCCAGCATCTTCAGCACCGCAGTGGGCTCCCTTCACGCCGAGGCATCTAGGCTCGCTCGTACGCCGCCAGCACGGCCTTGGCCGCAGCCAGCTGACGCTGGACGCGTTCCTTAAGCGGTGCCCAGCGGCCGGTCTCGGTGGTGATGGCCGGGCAGTAGCGGTCGCAGTAGTTGCCGAACGAGGTGCCCTTCAGCGCCGCGTTCTGCACCCGGCCCACCATCATGCCGGGTTCCGGCTCAGTCAGGCCCTCGCGGATGCGTGGGCCGAAGGAGCGTTCTAGGTCGTCCAGCGTCACGGGTGGGGTACCGTCGGCGCCCATGGCGCGCAGAGCCGCCGAGGCGTACTCTTGCGTGGCCGCGTGCGGCGAGTCGGCGCCCACGAACACGTAGTAGGTGGTGCCCTGTCCCTCGTGCAGGTCGAGGACCAGGCCCGGTTTCACTTCGTCCACGAAGCGCCTCAGCAGCGCCACCTCGGCGGGCTCTTCGTCGCCGCCGAAGCCACGGTTCATGTCGGCGATCATGCCGGCGCCCCGCACGGTGGCGCTGAAGGAGCGCTCGTAGTCGCCCACGCCCTCCGCTAAGGGTCCGGAGTTGGAGGGGAACACGATGCGCTTACCGATGAGGGCGGCCACCAGTGCGGGCTCGGCGGCCATGGCAGCGTTGAGCGCTTGCTCCAGCTGGCGGGGGCCGATGGGCGGGTGGGTGGGCGGGGTGGTGGCGAAGGCCACGCCGTTCACGAGGGCCACCAGTAGTTCATCGCGGTGGTAGAGCACCTCACCTACGGCCTGCAGCGCCGCCGCTGCCGTGGCGTGGTCGTGGATGGGCGGTACGGGTGCGCCGGCCACCCTGGCTAGAACGGCAGGGTAGGCCTCCCAGGCGAACGGGTCGCGTAGAGGCAGGATGTAGGTGGGCGCCGTGAAGGCGTGGTCGCGGGCGAGCAGCAGAGCGGCCAGCACGCCGGAAGGTTCGCCGGCGTGGGCGCCCGCCGTGATGACGATGGGGCGGCCGGAGCCGCCCCCCGTCGAAACCCGGAGGAGGGGTTGCCCGAAGGCGTTGTGGCCGAGCGTGTCGACCGCTAGGCCCTCGGCCTCGAGCCAGGTACGCATCTGCTCCACGCTCTCTAGCGGTGGGAGCCCCACGCGCTCGCTCGCGCTTAGGGTGGGCTGCTCACTCAAGGCTGGCGTCCCAGAGGAAGATGTACTCGTCGCGGCGCGGTTCCCAGTTCAGCTCGCTAGCCACGCCGTAGAGGGAAGGCTGACGCCAGAGGAAGAGCCAGGGCGCTTCCTCGAACGCCAGCGCGTCGAGCTCCTGGATGAGGGCAGCGCGCTCGTCCAGGTCGAAGGTGGCGGAGAGGCGCTCGAAGCCAGCCTCGAACTCGTCGTTGACCCAGCCGGTGTTGGAGGTGGCGTCCAGCGCCCAGGTCAGCTCGCCCTGGCCGTCGAACCAGCCGCCGAGGCCGAGCAGGAACATCTCGGCGCCCGTCTTGGTCTGCCAGGCGTTAGAGAAGACGGACCACTCCAGCACCTCCACGCGGGTGCGCACGCCCACCATGTCGAGGTAGGCGGCCACGGCCTGCGCAGCCTCCACGTCCTTGAGGTAGCGACCGTTGGGGGTCTGCAGCGTGACCGTGAAGCCGTTGGGGTAGCCGGCCTCGGCGAGTAGGGCGCGGGCGCGCTCGGGGTCGTAGGGGTAGGGCTCCACGTCGGGGCTGTTGTTCGGGGGCATGACCACGGAGCCGTACAGTTCGCCGTAGCCCCCCAGCACGGCCTCGTTGATGGCGGCGCGATCCACGGCCATGTTCACGGCCTGGCGCACGCGCACGTCGTCGAAGGGTGCCTTGTCGGAGCGAAGGCCGATGAACACGTCGCGGCCGCCGGTGGAGATGGCTACGTCGGTGGTGGCGGTGTCGATGGCGCCCAGGTCGTCGGGCGGGACGTTGACGATGAGCTGCACGGCGCCCGTGAGGAGCTCGGCCACGCGCGTGGAGTTCTCGGGGATGGGCCGGAAGGCCAGCTCGGCGATGGCGGGAGCGCCGCCCCAGTACTCCTCGTTGGCAACGAGTTCCACGCTGGAGTCGCGTACCCACGTTTCGAAGCGGTAGGGGCCGGTGCCGGAGGCCGCCGTGTTGAGGGGCTGGTTGGTCGTGTAGACCGTGGGGTCGATCATGAGCACCGTGCGCAGGAAGTGCGGCATGAGCACGGTGGGCGCGGTGGTGTGGATGCGTACGGTGTAGTCGTTCACTACTTCCACGTGATCGAGGGGGATGTCGCGCACGGCGCGGTGCACGGTGGTGACGTCAGGGGAGAACATGCGTTCGATGCTGAACTTCACCGCTTCGGCGTTGAAGGGCGCCCCGCTGTGGAAGGTGACTCCCTCGCGAAGGGTGAACTCCCAGGTGAGCTCGCTAACGGGCTCCCAGGTGAGGGCCAGTACGGGCTGCAGAACCATGTTCTCGTCGCGCAGCATGAGCGCCTCGAACACGTGATGGAGCACGTTCCAGGTGGCGGTGCTCGAGGCGAAGGTGGGGTCCATCGTCTCTATGTCTACCCCTTGGGCCACGACGGCCCGGCCGCTGGGAGCCTGCGCGAAGGCGAGGCTGGCGAGCAGCGCGAGGATGAGGATGCTGAGTGTCCGCTTCATGTGTGCCTCCAGTGACGACCCGCGTGCGTTGGCGCGGGGAACTGCCGTGCGCTTCGACTCAGAAGTCGCGGGTGAAGGGGGTGAGGGTGGCGGTGACGATCTCTTTCAGTAGTCGAACGTACGCCATGGACGACTCGCCCGACACGCCGTCCACTGCGAAGACGGCCTTGCCGGTGCCGCCGTCGCGGCAGTCGAGCTCGATGGCCTTCTCGAGCATGGCCTTCTCGTCCTCGGGGTCGATGGCCAGCTCGGGGCGCTGGGCGCCGATGGCGAGCGCCGCCGCCAGAGCGTAACCGCCCCAGTTAGAGATGGCTACCGGGTAGGCGTGGGTGGTGGCCACCGTGGTCACGATGGTCTCGCCGTACGGGAGGATCTGGGTGGCGAGGTCGTAGACCTTGCCGAAGCCGATCTCGTTGCCGCCGTCGCCGATGCCGACGGTGAGCTTGCCAGCATCGTTCATGGCGTTGATGAGGGCGTCGATGTTGGCGCGCGTGTGGCTACGCGGGTTGGCGTTGATGGAGTGGAGGAGACCCTCGGTGTTGCCGCCGGCCTTCTCAACGGTGATGCCCACGTCGTAGCTGGCGGCGATGGCGGCGTGCTGGGGGGTGGGGTCGCGCAGCAGTTCCTCGATCTGAACCTCTGAGCCGAGCAAGGCGGCGAACGCCTCCTGGGCAGGGATGACCTCGGCCTCGGTGAAGATGGTGACCTCGTAACCCAGGCGCTCGAGGGCGCGGCCGAGCACGATGGCGCCCATGGGCCCGTCGTTCTCGCCGTTAGGGAGGTGCTCTGGCACGCTAGCGCCGGTGAAGATGGCCACCTTGGCGTCTGGCTGGGCTAGCAGGGCCTGCGCCACGTCGTAAGAGATGGCGTTCTCGCCCTTGGCGGCGTCGTACAGCTTGTTCATGGCGCTGCGGGGCATGCCTGGTGGGCGTATGCCAACGTTCACCAGGCGGTCGATGTTCTCGCAAGCGATCTTCATCGGTACAGTCCTCCCTCGTACGCCCGTGGCCGGGCGTAGCCGAACCCATTGCTGACATGTTCGCGTCAGAGTGGGTAGAAGTATGACGGGAATCCGTCAACGCGGATTATTAGCGACGCGCTCGCGTCATGTCAAACGCGAGGCGCCCTCCATTAAGAGGGCGCCAAGGTCGTAGCGGTAGAAGAAGGTGCTTTCGCTACTGCTGTTACAGGTAGCCAGTAGCGCGCAGCAGCAGGTAGCCGCCCACGATGACGGCGCCCCACACGATCCACTTGAGGTACTTAGCGGTGCCAGGCCCAGCCCACTTGCCGATGCTCTCGCGCGCCTCGGCCACCTCCTGGCGCTGCTGGGTACGTTGGGCCCGGCGCAAGGAGCGCACGCTCTTGTTCAGCTGGCCCTTCTTGCGGTACGCCACCCCGAGGTTGTGGTGGGCGTTGGGGAACTCCTCGTCGACCTTCAAGGCGCGTTCGTACAGCTCGATGGCGTCGTCGACCCGACCGTCCTCTAGCGCCAGGTTGCCGAGGTTGGTGAGCGCTCGGTAGTGCTGAGGGTCGGTCTCGATGGCGCCCTCGAACAGCTCCGCGGCCCTGGTCAGGTCGCTGTCGTACACGGCCGTGGTTCCCAGGTGCGTCATGACCTCAGCTGCGAAGAGAGGCGAAGTGAGCTCGGCAAGCAGCTCGCGGGCGAGGTCCGGGTCGCGCCTGTCGAGGGCAGCGGCGGAGTCGCGCAGCACCGCTAGTTCCTCCTCCAGCTGCGACCACGGCGCTAGGTCGGGGCGTTCCTCTAGACGCTGGAGCCGTTCTATGGCGCGCCCGTACGAACGCTCGCGCAGGAGCTCCTGAATGTCGACCAGCGCCGCCAAGGCCGCCCTCACCGCGGGGTCCTGTTCGCCCGAGACGAGGTAGGCGTTACGCGCCGCGCTGTAGCGCCCCAGCTCAAGCGACTGGCGCCAGTTCAAGCCACCATCGGCGGCTTCGGGCTCCGGCGCGAGCGTGCTGGGCGCGGGTACGGCAGGTTCGTCGTTCACGACTAAGACGGTAGCACGCTCGCGTAGAGCTCGGCATAGCGCTGCGCGGAGGCGTTCCAGGAGAGGTCCTGGTGCATGGCCGCACGCTGCATCTCGGCCCAGCGGGGGCTCCCGTAGGCGGCCAGCGCCTCCCCAGCAGCCCAGACGAGCCCCTCGCTGGTGGCGTGCTCGAACACGAAGCCGGTGCGGCCGTGGCTGACCGTGTCGCGGAGGCCGCCGGTGGCGCGCACCACCGGCAGGGTGCCGTAGCGCATGGCGATCATCTGCGTGAGACCGCACGGTTCGAAACGGCTCGGCACGGCCACGGCGTCGGCAGCCGCGTACAGGCGGTGCGCCAGCGAGTCGTCGAAACCGATGACGGCGCCCACCTCGCGCGGCCGGCTCGCGCTGAGGCTGCGCACACCCGCCTCCAGGCCAGGGTCGCCAGTGCCTAGGAAGAGCAGGTTCCAGCCCATGTTCAGTAGGTCGTGCGCTGCCCCCAGCAGGAGGTCGATCCCTTTCTGCCCCGCGAAGCGCGACACCACCCCTAGCAGCGGGCGCCCCTCTACCAGCCCGAAGCGGCCCACCAGCTCCTGCTTGCAGGCAGCCTTGCCGCTCATGTCGGTGGGTCCGTAGCGTGCCTTCAGGTGCGGGTCGGTGCGCGGGTTCCACTCCACGTCGTCGATACCGTTGAGGATGCCCGTCAGCTTGCCCGCCACCGTGCGGAAGGTGCCGTCGAGGCCGAAGCCGTACTCGGGCGTTTGCAGCTCCTGCGCGTAGCTGGGGCTCACCGTGGTCACGCGACTAGCGAAGCCCACGCCAGCCTGCATGGCGTTAGCGGCGCCGAAGTGGTTGAGGTAACTACCCGCCTCCTCCTCGCCCAGCCGTAGCCAGTGCAGCACGTCGGTCATGGGCGCCTCGCCCTGGAACTGCACGTTATGTACGGTGAACACGGTGGGCAAGTAGGGGAAACCGTCCGGCAGGTGCCAGCCGCGCGCCAGCAGGTGCGGCAGGAAGCCCGTGTGCCAGTCGTGGGCGTGCACCACGTGTGGTGTGAAGCCAAGGCGGGCGGCCACCTGAGGCACGGCACGTGAGAAGCGCGCGAAGCGCCGCACGTCGTCGGCGTAGCCGTACGGTCGGTCGCGCCCGAAGTCGGGGTGACCCACGAAGGCGTAGCGCACACCGCTGCTCTCGAGCGTGCCGACCCCCACCGTATCGAAGCCGCCCGCGAACGGCACCTGCACGTCGCCGATCCAGTAAGGCGCCGGCTCCGAACGTACGGTCTGGTACCAGGGCGTAACCACGAGTACCTCGTGACCGAGCCGAGCCAACGCGCGGGGCAGCGCCGCGGCCACGTCGGCGAGACCGCCCGTCTTGCTGTAGGGCGCCACCTCGGCGGTGGGGAACAGGATGCGCATGTACGAAGCTTAGCGCCTGGAACGCACTTCCGATAACCACGATATTCTCAGAGGGCACATATACTCTTACAGTCACTCAGCGCCAAGGACGCGCTAATGGAGGCTCGATGAAGCGCAGATGGTACATGATCGGCCTGGCGGCCCTCGTAACCGGCACCATGGTCGTATACGCACAGCTTGGTAGGGACTACACCAACGAGTTCCTCAGTACCTCCACGGGTAGGGCCCTCATGCAGGCGTACGGCGCTATCAAGAGCGGCTACCTCACAGAGGTAGACGACGACGTCCTCATCCAGGGCGCCATCAAGGGCATGGTGGCCGCGCTCGACGATCAGTTCAGCGCCTACGTAGAGCCCAAAGCGGCCGAGCGCCGGCAGCAGGACACCACCGGCTCGTTCGGCGGTATCGGCGCCGTGCTCACCGCCCACGACCGCATGAGCGGCCAGGGCGTTCAGATCCTCACCGTCTACCAGGGCAGCCCAGCGTCCGGCGCCGGCCTGCAGCGCGGCGACGTCTTCCTAGAGGTCGACGACGTCGACGTGCGCAAGATGACCACCAGCGAGGTGGCCGACCTGGTGCGGGGCCCCGAAGGCACGCAGGTCAACCTGCTAATGAACCGGCCCGGCACGGAGGAGCCCCTCAGCTTCACCATCACCCGCGGCATCATCCAGATCGTCAACGTCACCAGCGCCCTTCTCGACGGCGACGTGGGCTACGTGGCCCTCAACTCCTTCAGCAACCGTCTGCTCAACGACCAGATGGTGGAGCACATCGACGCGCTCATCCTGCAGGGCGCCAAGTCGCTCGTTCTCGACCTGCGCGACAACCCCGGCGGTCTTCTGCCGCAGGCCGTGTACGTCACCGACGAGTTCCTCGAGGAAGGCCCCATCGTGTTCCAGCGCTCCCGCGGGGTCACCAACCTTTACGGCGCCGCCCAGCGCGGTAGTTACGACATGCCGCTGGTGGTGCTCGTGAACGAGAACTCCGCCTCCGCTTCCGAGATCGTGGCGGGCGCGCTGCAAGAGAGCGGCCGCGCCGTGGTCATCGGCGAGCAAACGTTCGGCAAGGGCGTGGGGCAGTCGGTCATCTCGCTGTCCGACGGCGGTCAGCTTGAGTACGTGTCGTTCGAGTGGCTCACCCCGCTGCGGAACAGCCTCTCCGAGAAGGGCGTGACCCCCGACATCATCGTGCCCGACACGCGTTACCCCAACACGGTGGTTGCTGAGGGGCGCGGCCTGCACGCCGGTCAGAGCGTCCAGCTCGTGGTGGACGGCACCGTCATCGGCGAAGCTGTGGCCGAGGACGACGGCACGTTCACCCTCATGACCTTAGGTGCGCTGCCCGAGAGCAGCTCCGTACAGGGCGAAGCCGTCGTGGACCTCGACAACGACCCCGTCCTGCAGATGGCGCTGTCGGTGCTCGCCGGCGAGACGGCCGTTGGGGCGGGTAACTGAGTTCTAGGCTGTAACGCTTGCTTGGCCCGAAGGCCTTAGCCGCGCGGACCTGCCGCCACCACCTCTGGCGGCAGGTCTGGCGCGAAGCGCTCGAAGTTCTCCCTGAACATGCCAGCCAGCTTGGCCGCGGCGGCGTCGTAAGCCGCAGGGTCGGCCCAGGTGTCGCGTGGTCGCAGGACCTCGGACGGTACCCCCGGTGCGCGCACCGGTACCGCCAGACCGAACACCGGGTCGGTGACGGTGTCGATGTCGTCGAGCACGCCGTGCAGCGCTGCGCGCACGAGCGCCCGGGTGTAGCTGAGCCGGATGCGCGAGCCCACGCCGTAGGCGCCACCCGTCCAGCCGGTGTTCAGCAGCCACACGCGGGTACCGTGTTGCTCCAGACGCTTGCGTAGCATCTGCGCGTACTCAACCGGCGGCCTCGACATGAACGGCGCCCCGAAGCAGGCGCTGAAGGTAGCGCTGGGCTCGGTGATGCCGCGCTCGGTGCCCGCCACCTTGGCGGTGTAGCCGCTGAGGAAGTGGTACATGGCCTGCTCGGTGGTGAGCCGCGCTATGGGTGGCAGCACACCGAAGGCGTCGGCGCTTAGGAACACAACGTCGTTAGGGTGCCGGCCCATGCCCGTGGTGGAGGCGTTGGGTACGAACTCGATGGGGTAGGCCGAGCGGGTGTTCTCGGTCTTGCTCACGTTGGCGAAGTCAGGCACGCGCGTCTCGTCGTGGAG
This sequence comes from uncultured bacterium, assembly GCA_964518275.1. Taxonomy (GTDB): domain Bacteria; phylum Deinococcota; class Deinococci; order Deinococcales; family Trueperaceae; genus JAAYYF01. Next base: position 18,811 of record CAZFFG010000009.1, read on the forward strand.
GATGACGTTCTCTAGGAGCGCCCCGAAGCGCTGGCTGGCCGCGTAGATCTCGGGCTCGGCTTCCTCCGTGAGGTTGACGACCTTGGCGTAACAGCCGCCCTCGAAGTTGAAGATGCCCTCCTCAGACCAGCCGTGCTCGTCGTCGCCGATGAGCCGGCGCTTACCGTCGGCCGACAGCGTGGTCTTGCCCGTTCCGGAGAGCCCGAAGAACAACGCTGTGCCGCCACCCCCCGCCTCGTTAGCGGAGCAGTGCATGGGGAACACGTCGACGTCGGGCAGCACCATGTTGAGCGCGGAGAAGATGCTCTTCTTGATCTCGCCCGCGTACTCCGTGTCGGCTATGAGGACGAGGCGCTTCTCGAAGTCCATGGCCACCACGGTGCTGCTGCGGCAGCCGTGCCGCTGCGGGTCCGCTTTGAAGCTCGGTAGGTCCACCACCAGCCAGTCGGCCTCTTCGTGCGCTTCGGAGGCGTCCACGAACAGGTTGCGCGCGAACAGCGAATGCCAGGCGTACTCCGTGACCACGCGCACCCGCACGCGGTGCTCGGGATCGGCGCCGGCGTTCACGTCCTGCACGTAGAGCTGCCGCCCCGCTAAGTGCGCCTCCATGTCGGCGCGCAGGCGCTCGAAGGCGGCCGGGTCCATGGGTTGGTTGGTGCTACCCCAATCCACCTTCGTTTCGGTGGCGGCGTTGCGAACGATGAACTTGTCCTTAGGCGAGCGACCCGTGAACTTGCCGGTGTCGACCACCAGCGCGCCCGAGGCGTCTAACACCCCTTCGCCGGCGCGGAGGGCCTCTTCCACCAGCCTGGCAGGCACGAGGTTGGCGCGCAGTTGGGCGCCGGCCAGCTTCACGGCGTGACCGTCGAGGTTCACAGCTGGGCTCCAGGGGAAGGGAAGGCGTGACGCCAGGCGGCTAGCGAGCGGGAGGAGCTCCCGCGAATGGTGTGGTTCATCTGTGAGTCTGCTCCCATCGACCGAGAAGGTGCACCGTCCACATATACCAGCGCGCGGCGCCGTGCCCTACCGTTAGCGCGGCGGATCCGTACACCTCGCACGGCTCACCAGCGGATGGTGACGCCGAGTTCGATGCGGCTGCGCGTGGTGCCGAGGGTCACGCCGCCCTCCAGGCCCAGCCAGGGTGAGAACTGGTAGCCGAGGAAGGTGCCTATCTCTGGCCTGGCGGTGCCCTGCGTGCCCGCCACGGGTAGGTCCACGCGACCGATGATGTCGACGTCGATAGGACCGAGCGCGTAGCGCAGCAGCACCTCGTTGGTGATGGAGAACTCCGGGTCGGCGCCGTCGTACGTGCCGATGCGGTAAGAGGCGAACAGCTCGGGTTGGAGGTAACCACCCACCCGCACGGAGACTCCGAACGGCTGCCCGCCCTCGTCGAGCAGGCTCGAGAGCGAGGTGGTGCGGATCTCCACCACGTCTATGCCCAGGGCTTCGCGCAGCGCCCCCTCAAGGCCGGAGACCACCAGCAGGTCGATGGCCGTGTCGAGCGCCCCGGTGGCCACAGCCTCGCCGAGGCCGCCGGAGCCGATGATGTCGGCGTTGAGCTCGAAGCGGCCCAGCGTGACGAGCGCCATGAGCTCCGCGTCCGTGAACGCGCGCGTGACACCGGCTCCGCCGTTCTGGCTAGCGACGTCGATGAGCGCGTTGGAGACCAGCACTGGCTGGATGTCGAACCTGAAGCCGCCGCCGGGGGTGGGCTCGACCGGACCGAAGAAGGCTAGCTCCACCAGGAACGTGTTGCCGTCTCGCGGCGCAGCGAAGCTCACGTTCGGTACGGCCGACATCACCCGCTGCTTGTCGAACTCGGCGTGCGCAGCCACGTCGAGCTCCGGGTAGACGCCGCGGTTAGGCGTGAACGTGGCTACGGCGCGGTCGATGGTGAAGTCGCGACCCGCGAAGCGCAGGTTGCCCCTGATGGCGCTGGCTGTGCCGGAGAGGCGCGGTTCGGCGCCCGTACCCGAGAGCACGAGGTCGAGCCCGGCCTCGAACGCCCCCACGCTGGTGGTCAGGCCCACCCGGCCGGGCGCACGGATGGCGAGGTCGGCGAAGCGGAGCCCCGCCAGCCCGCGTCCGCTGCCGGCTTGCGGTGGCGCTTGGTTCTCGCTGCCCGCCGCTTGCGCCTCTGCCTGCACCGCCGAGCGTGCGGCAGGGTCCACCACGACCTCGTCGGCCACGACGCTGCCGGACAGCGCCACGCCGCCGGCCTCGCTAACGAGGTTGAGCTGGGCGTCTACCACCGCGCGGTCCACGAGCAGGCTAGGCAGGCGCGCCGTAACGCCTGTGCCTACGGCTCGCAGGTCGAGGGGTGCCAGCGTGCCGTTGACCGTGAGCGGTCGGCTGCCCAGCGTACCGATGAGCTCCACCACCGGCGTGCCGTCGGGCCGCTGCCGGAGGGCACCCTGCACGGCCGTCAGGTGACCGAACGAGGCCAGCTCCATGTCGCCCGTGAGGGTCAGGTCCGTGCCGCCGAGCGAGAACGGGTAGAGGGTCAGCAGCGCCCCGCCCGTCACGTTGAGAGTGCCGCCCACGGGCCGCAGGCCGTGCACCGTGGAGAGCACGCTGAGGGTCACGCCGTCCAGCTCAACCTGCGTCTCCTCGAGGCGGTAGCGGGTGCCCGCCACCTCCACCTCGAGCTCGGGGCTCAGCAGGGTGATGCTGGGGTTGGCGGCGCTGCCGAGCACCTCGAGGTCGAAGCTGCCCTCAGCGCCCACCCCGAGACGAGCGAACTGCGGGACGAGCCCGAGGAGCGGCGTGAAGTCGGCCTGGTCGGCTTCGAGCTTCAGGTCGAAGCGTTCGCGGCTGAGTACGCCGCCGGCGCGCCAAGCGCCGAGGCCCTCGAACTCGGCGCGCTCCACCGTGAGCGCCTGGTCCTGGATGGTGACGGTGACGTTGCCGAGGGTGGTGACGCCCATGCGCTCCAGCCGGACCTCTTCGGTGGCCAGGCGCAGGTAGCCCCGTTCGGGGGCGGAGAGGGGCCCGTCGAACCGCATGACCCCCGTGACGTCGGCGGTGAAGTCGCTGGGCCCCACCACGGCGGTGGAGAGCAGGTTGAGGGGGAAGCGCTCCAGGCGCAGCATGCCGTTCAGGGAGCCGGCGGCCAGGTTGACCGTGCCGAGCGCGCCGCGCAGGCGCACGTCGAAGCTGAGGTCGGTGGGGCGGCCGCTGAAGTTCACCTGCACCGGCGTTGAGATGTCGGCCACGCCGATCTCTTCCGCCACTAGCTGGCCGAACACGAAGCCGTCGCGCAGCTGCGCGGTGGCGATGACCTCACCGTAGAGCTCGGGCAGGTAGCGCCGCACGTAGGGCACCGCCGACAGCTCCAGCGAGCGCAGGCGCGCCTCCAGCCGGCCGCCGCTAGGTGCGTCTGGCGCTAGGGCCTCCGGCAGGAGCCCGCCGAGGCCCCACGAGCCACTGAGCACGAGCCGACCGGCGTCGGCGCTCACGGTGCTGCTGCCGCCCACGCGCCCCTCGGCCACGGTGGCCTCCACGTCCACGCTCAGCGCGCCCAGTTCGGGCGAGAGCAGCCGCACCGCCTGCACCGAGAGGGTGCCCGTGAGGCCGCCCCCAACCAGCCCGAGCTGCCCCGCTATGTGGCCATCGGCGAGCTGAAGGTCGGCGCTTAGCGATAGCCCGCCAGCGTCCGGCGAAGCGCCGTAGGTGCCGTGGAGCTCGCCGTGCACGCCACTGGAGTCGAGCCGCCAGGTGGCGCCGTCGGAGCGCAGTTGCCACGGGAAGACGTAACCCGTCTGACGCTCAGCCACGGGCAGGTCCGTATGCACCACCACACTGCCCACGACGTCGGCGGCGCCTAGCCCAACGGCGCCGGCGGCGCTTACCTCCACGCCGCTGAGCGCTAGCCCCACCGAGCGGAGCAGCACCTGCCGGCCCGGCACGTCGAGGTGCAGCTGACCGCTGACCGCTTCGCGACCCTCCAACGTGAGGCCGCTCTCGAGGACCTGGATCACCAGGTCGATGAGCGACGGGGCCGCCAGCTCGGCCTCGGCGCGCAGGGCGGGCAGGCCCGCCACCTCGACCGTGAGCGCGGGGCGGGTGGTGGCGCCGGCCAGCGTGAGGTGAGCGGGCCCGAGGGTGAGGTCGAGCCGCCCGGTGGCGCGCAGTGCCGCCGCTCCGTCGGCTCCGGCGCCCGGCGCGCTGGTGAGATGAACGCTAGAGGTGCTCGCCCGTGCGGCCGCGGCGGCGCTCACGCCCTGCCCGTCCGGCAGGTCGAGCGTGCTGATGGTTAGGTCGCTACCTGGCAGGAGGCGACCCTCAACTCGAGCCACGCCGTTCAGCGGTGCACCCCACACGAACTGGTCGAGCGACACGCCCGCTAGCGAGGCGCTGGCGTTGCCGGCGATGATCACCCCGTTCTCGGCCCTGGTGGTGAGCACCACGAGGGGCACGAGGTCCACCCCGAGCAGGGTGGCTTCGGCCTGCACAGCGAAGCCCAGCACGTCGTCGCCTTGGTAGCTACCAGCACCGCTCCACTCGCCGTTCGCGCCGCGCTTACCGGCCAGCTCAAGCTCACCGCCGTACGCCGTGCCGGTGAGCTGCAGGGTGGTGGTGGCGTCGTGGCTTAGCGTGAGGCTGGCATCGACCTGCGGGCCTGCCACGCTGGCGGTGAGGCTGCCACTGGCTCCTACCCCGTCGGCGCTGGCCGTGAGGTCCAAGCCCAAACCGGCTAGGTGGTAGCCGTCAGCCCTCAGGCTCCAGCCGAGCGTTAGTGGGTCGAGGGCGGCACGTAGATCGGGGCTGGTCAGTTCAACCTCGGCGCCCGGGCTGGCCGAGCGGATGGTGAGCGGCTCGAGCGCGTAACCGCCGACCTCCAAGCCCGTTACCGCGCCAGCGAGCCACGGGTCCGCGCTGACGCCCACCGCGAGGCTGAGTAGGCCGCTCACGCCAGACGTGAGGCTAGCCAGGTCGGCCCGCAGGGCGCCGCGCGAGAGGTCGCTGGCGAGCACCGCCGCGAGGCCACTGAACCTGCCAGCGCCCGTTACCACCATGTCGCCAGGCTCCACGTTGGCGAGCGGAGCGAGGGAGTCGAGCGCGGTGGCGGGGGCTGTGGCGCCTTCGCTGACGAGCAGCACGCCGTCGCCCACCACCACGCTGCCCGCGGCGTGGGTCTGGCCCGGCGCGAGGTCGAGCCTCAGGTCGGTGCTCACATCGCCGAAGCCGAGGGAGGAGGTGAGGGCGAACTCCGTGCGACCGGGCCGAGCCGTGAACGTGAGCAGGCCGCGCAGGTCGCCGTCGCCGCTGAGCTGCGCGGCGATGGCGGGGTCAGCGAGCGTTCCCCCCAGCGTGAGGTTGCCGCTGGCGCTCCACGACAGCACCGGGGTGCCGACGTTCAGCGCGGCTAGGTTGGCCACCACGGTGGCGCTGCCCAGGTCGCTGAGCGGAGCGGAGCTGATGACGAGCGGCCCCCTCACGGTGCCGATGAGCTCTACGTCGCCCACCGTTAGGTCGGCGAGGTTCACGTTAGCGTCGAGCGCGGCGCTGAAGGTCGGTCCGTTCGCCGCGCGTGGGCCGGCCACGAAAAGGGTGCCGTTGCCGGAGACCAGGCTGTTCGGTCCACGCACCACGATGCGCTCGAGGCTCACCTGCGAGTCCGCTAGGCGCGCGTTGAGCCACAACTGGCCGCCGGGTAGCTGCGGTAGCCACGCCTGCAGGTCGAGCGCCACCACTTCCGCCTCTGCCACCGCACCCTGAGAACCCAAGCTGGCGTTGAGCCTCAGTTGCGGTCCTGTGGCGGTGAGGGAGCCCTCGCTGTTGACGTAGGCGAACTCGCCAACGGCCGTGACCGCGCCGTCCATGCGCAGGGTGCCCACCATGGTGGGGGCGAGAAGCGTACCGCCGATGGTGCCCTCCGCGCCGAGTCGTAGTGGCACAGCTAGGTCGGGGTAGAGGTCGCCTATGGGCGCGTCGACCGTGAGGGTGCCCGCTATGGCCTCGCCGCTGAACGGGCGCGGTGGGAGCAGCACGTTGAGTTCCGCCGCAGTGGGGGCGTCGGCTCCGTTGACGCCGACGACCGCGGCGTTCACTGCCAGCGCGCCCTCGGTGGCCTCGGCCCGAACCTGCACGTCGCCACCCGCTGGCAGCCAGGGGCTGGTACCCGTGGTGGTGGCGGTCAAGCGGCCGGACCAGCCAGCGGTTGCGCTCCAGCCGACGTCTAGGTCGGTGAGCTGCGGCGCTAGCGCGGTTACCAGCGAAGCCACGCCCGTTGTGCTGGTGGTGGCGCCGCCAGAAGGCCCGGCAGCGGCGGTGTTCGGATCGGCCGCGGGGTCGGCTATTGCTTGCGCAGCCGCTGCCAGGGCGGTGAGGTCTGCGGCGGTGGCGCTACCAGCGAGGTGCACCGTGCCGCCGGCTAGCATGCTGCCGGTTCCGGCCAGGTCACGCCACCTAGCCGTGGCGGCCAGACCGTTCAGTACGTTCGTGTTCGTTTCGGCGGTAACGGCGTCTTCGGCCGGGCCCACGCCGAGCGTCACGTCGTCCTCGAGAAGGGGCGAGCGCAGGGTACCCGTTAGGGCGGTGGCCGGGTACAGGGGGCCCCGTAGAGCTAGCTCAAGGCTCTGGTCAGGGTCTGAGGCTGCGCCCAAGACGCCCACCAGGGTGGCGGCCAGCTCGCTCAAGTGCACCTGGTCGCCGGTAACGGCGATGACGCCCGCAGCTGTGACGCCCGGCCCGATCAGGCTGCTGGGCGGCGCCACTAGGTTCACGCTAACGGTGCGCTTCGCCACCGCGTTAGCTGACGGCTCGGTGGTGAGGCGCGCGCTCAGCGTGGCGCCCACCGCGGTCGCGCTGAGGTCGCCCGAGGTGAGCCCCTCGTCGATCACCAGGCTCAGTTCCACAGGTCGGTCGGCGAGGTGGCCCGTTAGGTGCGCCGTGCCGCCGCCCGTGACCCCGGCTGCGAAGGCGAGGCTACCCGTCAACTCACCGAGCGGGCCGGCGAGGGCGAGTTGGAGGTCGGCGGGCGCCGAGCCGCTGACCCGCAGCACGTTGTCGCCGAGGTGCCCTTCCATGTCTAACGTGAGCGATGCGTTGAGCGGCGCAGTGCCCAAGGTGGCTAGGCCCGTGCCCTGGATCTCTAGGGGTACGCCTAGGGCGGAACCCAAGCGCTCCCACGCTACGGTAGCGAGGTCGAGTTCCGCGGAAGCGCGCCCGGCTACCCCCTCGAAGGCTACGGCTGCGATGGGCGGGGCCCAGCCGAGCTCGCGCTGAAGCGTGCCGGGCGTGGCATCTGTGAACGGCGTGTTAGCCGCTTGCCTCAGGGTGGAGAGTACGGCGGCGTTGGCGTTCGCATGGGGTTCGGCGTTGAGCGCCAGCTGCCCCCCGTACGTAACGCCGCTACTGAGAGAGCCGGTGGCCACGAGGCCGAGCTCGAGCGGCTCCCCAGCTGCCGCGACCTGCGAGCCCGCGGCAGCGTGCGCCGTGGCCGCCCAACTACCGCTCGGCAGCACCGCTGCGAGAAGCGTGGCCGGGCCGTCCAGCCACCCGAGCGCACCGGCGGCGGAGGCGGGGAGGAAACGAGCTGCTTCGCTCGCTTCCAGGGTGGCCACGAGCGTGGCCCCCTGAGCCAGCGAGGCGTTCACGCTAGCGAGCGGTTCCCCAGCAGGGGCGTCGGCCAGACGTACGACGGCGCTGAGGGCAGGGTCTGTCAGGGCACCCGACACCGTGCCGGTTAGGTCTAGGTCCACGCCCGTTACCGTTACTGGCAGGGCGAAGTGGCCAGACAGCTCGGTGCCAGACAACCGCAGGTCGAGGCTGACCGCCCGTTGCGAGCGAGGGGCGCCCGTACCTGGGTCATCGCTTGGGTCGGCTCCCGGTTCGCCCGCCGCCAGCGGTGCTTCGTGCAGCGTTAGCACCCCGGTGGCTGGGTCGTAGTGGAGCTGCGCCGTGATGGGCGCGAGCTGCAAGGCGTCGCCGTTGCGCCACTCGCGGCTGCTGACGGTGGCCGTGAGCGCGCCCTCCTCGAAGGTGGCCTGACCCTCCAGCTGGCCCCCGAGGGCTCGCAGGTCGCCGCTGAGGCGAGGCTCGGGTAGGAGCGAGCCGCTGGCCGCCAGCTGAGCGTCGGCAGGGCCGACGGCGGTTAGGTCGAGCTCCAGCGTTGCGAACGCTCCGCGCAGCGTGGCGGCCACAGCCACAAGCGGCTCGTCGGGAGCGCTGGAAGCCACGCTCAGGTCGGCGGTAAGCGCGCCGCGCCAGCCGGCGGCGCCGTAACTGAGGGTGCCGTTGAGCACGCCGTTGAGGTCAGGTGGGAGGAACGCGGCCAGGTCGACCGACTGGGCGCTAAGGGTGAGCCGCCCGTCCGTGAGCGGGCCGGCGGGCCGGTGATCGACCTGCAGACCAGCGCCTTCCAGCGCCAGATCGAACGACGCGCCTACCCCACCGAAGGTCGCTTCTAGGTCACCCTGTGCTTCGTTCAGCGCTGAACCGGCACCGGCGGCAGGGGCGGTGGGCGTGAGGCGCAGCCGGCCCGAGTAGGTGGGACCGTCCACCGCGTTCACGGTGGCGGAGGCTTCGAGCCTGGCGTTCGGCCGGTAGGCGGCGGGCAACACGGCCGCTAGCTCCTCGAGCTCGACGGCCAGCTCCACGTTGAGGTCGGCGAGCGTGCCGTTGGCCGTTAGCAGCGCCGGCCCGCCAGATAGTGGCATCAGGGCCGCTCCCACCTGGGTGCTCTCAGCGTCGGCCACCACCGTTGTGCTGCCCGGCGCGGTGCCGGGCCAGGCGCTGAGTCGGTACCGGTTCCCGCCGTAGCTGAGGACCGCGGCTAAGCTCCCAGTGGCGGTCATCGCGCCGTCTACGAGCTCAAGTTCCAGCGTCTCTCCACCTGTCCGGAGCCAACCGCTGGCGTCCTCCCAGCTGAACTCGAGCGCCCACGGCGTGGGTTCCACTTCGGCTGGCCCGACCTGCCACGCCGGTACGGTGCCCGCGCCGCGCACGCCCGTGGTGTCGAGCACGAGGTCCTCGAGCGGTCCGAGGTTCACCAGCAGTCGCGGCTCGGCCTGGGCCGCGCCACCGGTGGTCCCTGCCAGCGCTTCCAGCGGCGGCCCCAGCACCTGACCCGTGCCCGTGAGAGGTACCCCAGCCACGTGCCCGCTGACGGCCAGGTCGAGTCGGTCGCCCGCGCCTGAGAGGGCGGCCTCCACCGGTACGGGGTCTAGAAGGCTAACTGCCGCGCTGCCCGCGTAACCGGCGGCTGGTGTGTAGCTCAGGGCACCGGTGAGGGTGGCATCGATGGTGGGAAGCCCGAGCTCCGCCAGCAGGGGAGCGGCCTGAGCGGTGCCGACCAGGCCCAGGCGACCGCTGGCCGGGGTGAGCGTGGCGGTCAGTTCGTCGCCGGCGGTGCTCAGCACCGTCACCACGGTCACCGCCTCTCCGGCCCAACTAGCGGTGGAGCGCAGGGGCACCCTCCCCAGGTTGCCAGCCGCGCTGAGCTGCTGCGTGGTGGGGTCGATCGTGCCGGAGAGTTCAACGCCGTTAACGAGGGTGAGGCCGGCCAGCTCGCTGCCTGGCGCCAGCGTCGCCTCCACGTTGAGGGTGCCAGCGGCGCCCGGCCGCAAGGTGCCCGTTAGCGTGGCGACCCCTTCAGTAGCGCTCCCGCCAGTAACGCCTCCGTCAGGAACGACCTCTTCGCTAGCGCTCCACAGCACTGGCAAGGCGGTGACCTCCAGCTCGTACGGGACACCCTCAGACGACGCCGCGAACCGCAGCGGTTCACCCTCGGTCCCGGCCGTGAAGCGCCAGGTAGCAGCCGGTTCGTCGGGCTCAGGGAGCGGTTCGGCGCCAGCCACGTCGTTGGCGGGTAAGGTCAGCTCGAAACGCGCCGGCAGCGTACCCACGGCCAGGCGCACCGGCCCCGCCTCTGCACCGCTAACCACCACAGGCGCCGCCACCACGAGCTGGCCAGCCGTGAAGGTTACGCTGCCGTCCTGAACGGAGAGAACGGCAGCAAGGGCGGGCTCGGCGCCGCTGCCCACGCGCACCGCGAGGGGCCTGACGCTGAGGCTCGAGCGCGCCTCCAGCGGGGAGAGAGCCACGCTGCCTCGCAGGCTCAAGGGGCCGAACTCGCCTTGGAGCTCCTCTATACGCCCGCCGCGAAGACGCCCGGAGGCGGTGCCACGCACGTCCACGGGGTCGCTCGCGGCCAACGCGCCGTCCGCCTGGAGTAGCGTCAGATCGAGGAGCACGGGCGCGTCGTTCTCAACGGTGGCCACCAGCGCTAAGTCGCTGAGTGCACCTTGAGCCGTGACGCCGAGCCGCAGAGGGCGGTCGAGGGCTGGCACCTGCAGGTCGGCAACGGTAGCGCCGGCGTTCAGCTGCCCATCGGCGAACACCACGGCCCCCGTGGCGGTTACCGGCGCCGTTGCGGGGCTTCCGCTCAGGGGCGACGACGCGGTGAAGAACGCTTGCAGACCGTCGCCGTCGATGCGGCCGTCTACGTCGGTGCGAACGGTCTGGCCTGCCAGCTCACCCACCCAGGCGCCTCGCACGGTACCCACGGGCGTGCCCGCCAGCTCCACCTGGGCGCTCAGCCCCTCGAGCGTGCCGCCGGGGCTGAAGCCGCCTACGCTCAGGCCGGTTAGGTCTAGGCCGGAGCTGTTCACCACTAGGCGGTTACCTAGCGCGCTAGGGGCGATTGTGCCGTTCACGCTGCCGCCACCCAGCAGCGCGCTGAAGCCCGCCCGGATGCTGCCGCTCGTTACCATGTGCAGGGTGGCGTTGAGGTCACTCAGATCGAGGCCAGCCACAGCCCCGGCGCCCGTTGCGGTGGCCTCGATGGTGGGTGTCTTCCAACCGGTAACGGTGGCCGCTACGGTGGCGCCGCCGCTCGCTTCGATGGGCAGCTCGCCGCTACCTGTCAGCTGGGCTAGCCACTCCAGCGCCCCCGCCAGTTGCGGTTCGGCGCTGCCGTTCAGTCGGTACTCCTTGGCGGTGATGTTGATGGTGCCGCTGGCCGACACTGGGCCGTCGAACGATTCGCCCGTGAGGTTGGCCGTGATGAACGGGTAGCGCATGGCGCCAGCGCCGCGCACGTTCACCACCTGGAAGCCCGACTGTTCCACCACGGCGTCGTTTATGGTCACGTCCGCGTTGAACTGACCGCGGCGCAGCGAGAACTCGCCCACGAAGCTGCCGTCTACGGCGCCGGGCCACCACGCCTGCGCCACGGCCACGTCGCCGCTGGTGATGGTGCCCGTGAGGTCGTAAGCGGGCACGGTGAGGCGCCCGCGCGCGCTCACGCCGCCATGCTCGGTGCTCACGCGGGCGCCCCAGTTCAGCGCGCCGGGCTCGGGGGTTACGTGGATATCGGAGAGCGTGATGCTGGGCAGCGTGTACGGCACGTTCTCGGCGGAGAGCACCACGTCGGTGAACTCCACCTCCTGCAGCACCACCCGCACACCGATGCTGCTGCCCCCTCCGTCGGCGACGGCGTCTGCTAGGAGCTGCTCCACACCCGCCAGGTCGAAGTCGCCTCTCACGCCGCTGGCCCTAACGCTGAGGGGCAGTTCACCTCCGAGCAAGCTGGGCAGGTGATAGGCGAGCTCGAGGCTATCGACGGTAACGGTGGCGCCGTGGCCTTCCAGGGTGGCGTCCAGCAGCTGCACGCGGCGCCAGGCGTTGCCGGCGGCGTCTTGGTACGAGAGAGCCACGCCCTCGCTCGCTAGTATGGTGGCGGCGCGTTGCAGCAGCGCACCGCGCACCGGCGGCAAGCCGGGCGCCAGGACCACCAACCCAAGAAGCAGGGCCACAAGTGCGGAGGTTAGTAGGACTCGGCGAGACATTTAGGTTCGCTTGGGGTCCGATCTGTGTAGCGCAAGTGGATTCGAGTGCGGGGCAGTCGCGCCCATACCAGGTAGGAGCCCCGTACCCTACGCGCGTGAATGGTCTCGAGAGTACCACGGGCAGATGAGAATCTTGCGCTCGCAGCGCGCTTTTCGCGCCTGAAGTAGCATGTGAAACCGATGACCGTTCAGAGTAGAGACCCCAACTTGAAACGCTTCACCGCCATCGTGTCCGGCGCCGTGCAGGGGGTGGGTTACCGCGCGTTCGTGCGCAGCGTGGCCACCGACCTAGGAGTGGCCGGCCACGTCGAGAACCTCGCCGACGGTCGCGTGGAGGTGGTGGCCGAAGGCTACGAGGACGACCTGCAAGTGCTGCTGGTGCGCATGAACACGGCTACCACGCACGCCGAGGTGGCCGGCATCGACGTGGAGTGGGGCGAAGCGGGCGGATTGCGGGGCTTCTATGTGTACTGACGCTCCTACCGATCCGCCGGCCAGCGCCCCGGCACCGCTCACGGCCGAGGAGCTGGCAGGGGTGCCCGGCGTGCTTGGCCGCATCTCGCGGGAGCGCGCTCACGACTACACCGCGGCTCGACCGGCCGCTGCTGAACCAGCCACGGCACGCTCGCGTGGGTTCGTGGCTGGCCTCGTTGCGGCTAAGGACGCAGCCGTGGGCCAGGGCCTCCCAACGCAACTCGCCGTCATCGCCGAAGTGAAGCGCGCTAGTCCCTCGCAGGGGGCCATCGCAGCCGTGGATCCGGCCAGCGCGGCGCGGGCTTACGAGGCTGGCGGAGCTGCGGCTCTCAGCGTGCTCACCGAACCGCGTCACTTCGGCGGCAGCCTCGATCATCTGCGGGAGGTGCGCGGTGCCGTGAGCTTGCCTCTGCTCCGCAAGGAGTTCACGGTGCACCCGTTGCAGGTGGCTGAGGCGGCCGCGGTGGGCGCCAGCGCGGTGCTGCTCATCGTGGCGGTGCTCGGCGAACGCACCGGTGCCTACCTGGAGTACGCCCGTGAGCTCGGTCTCGACGCCCTGGTGGAGGTGCACGACGACCGTGAGCTCGACGTGGCGCTAGCGGCGGGCGCCACGCTCCTAGGCGTGAACAACCGCGACCTCACGACCCTGAGCATCGACCTCAGCACCGCGCCGAGGCTCCTCACGAAGGCGCGCGAGCAGGGCTTCGCGGGCGTGGGGGTGGCGGAGTCGGGCTACCGCCATGCGGCGGAGCTGCGCGAGCTGAACGGCGTGGCGGACGCTGTGCTGGTGGGTACGAGCCTGGTGGGTAGCGGCGACCTCGAGAGCGCCCTGCGCGGCCTACGGGGCGCGTAAGGCCACCGGCGCGGAGCCTGGCGCCTCCCTGCACGAGAGGAAGCCCCCCGCTCGGGCGTCCCGTTGCGCCCTTCTGCTAAGCACCTGACCAGACGGAACCAGCACACATCTGGCGTTACGACCCCCGCTTATACTCTCCGGCATGCCCTTTAACACTAGTAACGCCGCGGAACCGTTCGACACCACGCTGCCGAACGGTCTGCGGGTGCTGTACGAACCCATGCCTTGGCTACCCACCCTGAGCTGCTCTTTGATGGTGCCGTTAGGCTCTGCCACCGACCCGGAGGGAGCCGAGGGCTCCGCCACCGTCATGCATGAGTGGCTCCAGCGCGGGGCGGGTGAGCTGAGCTCGCGAGCCCTGTCCGACGCCTTCGAGGACCTCGGCGTGCGCCGCGGCGGGAGCGCCGGGCGGGAGAACAGCACGCTTAGCGCTGCCTTCTTAGCCGCCGACATCGGTAAGGCGCTGCCCCTGCTGGCCAGCATGGTGAAGCGGCCGCGTTTCGAGGCTGGGGAGTTCGAGCCGGCCGTCGAGCTGGCGCAGGAGGAGCTCCGCTCCCTGGAGGACGCCCCGACGCAGCGCCTGTTCGAGGCGCTCACCGCACGCTTCCTCGCCAGCCCGCAGCGCCGCTCTGCGTTCGGCACCCCTGAGGGCCTGGCTGCGCTCACGCCCGAGAGCGTGCGGCAGGACTTCGCCGAGCGTGTGGGTCCCGACGGCGCCATCTTGGCACTGGCGGGCGGCTCGAGCTGGGAGGAGGTGCTGCCGGTGGTGGAGGACGCGTTCGGCGACTGGCAGGGCCGCACGCAGCCGATCCCAGAGCCGCGCGTGGCTGCGCCCGAGCGGCATCACGTGCCCGCCGACACCGCGCAGTTGCAGCTGGGCCTCGCCTACCCGAGCCCGCTCATGGGGACTGACGAGGGTTACCTCTACTCGTTGGCGCTGAACGTGATGTCGGGCAGCATGGGCGCGCGGCTCTTCACGGAGGTGCGCGAGAAGCGGGGCTTGGTGTACAGCGTGAGCGCTGGCATGCGCATGCTGCGCGGGCTAGGCTTCACCATCGGTTACGCGGGCACCACCACCGAGCGCGCTGCGGAGACGCTGGAGGTGTTCCTCGCTGAACTGGACCGGCTGGCTGAGGGCGTGACGGCGGAGGAGCTGGAGCGCTCCCGCACCGGTCTGTTGAGCTCCATCGTTATGCGCGGGGAGTCGAGCGGCGCCACCGCCATGCGCCTGAGCACGGACGCCTACTTCTTGGGCCGCGCCCGCACGCTGGCGGAGGCTAGCCGTAGGGTGGAGGCGGTCACGTTGCGAGAGGTGAACGACTACCTGGCGGCGAACCCCGTGCCGACCCCCACCATCGTGACGTTAGGGAGGCTGCCTGAGGGCGGCTTGGGCTCGGCCTCTGTTGCCGAGGCGGAGGTGGGCGATGAGTGAGGGGCTGCGTTTCGATCGCTTGGTGCTGCCGAACGGCCTCACCATCATCGGCGAGCACAACCCGCGCGCGGTGAGCGCCGCGGTGGGTTACATGGTGCGCACGGGCGCGCGCGACGAGGCGCCTGAGGTGGCGGGCGTGTCGCACTTCTTGGAGCACATGCTGTTCAAGGGCAACGAGCGCTTCACGGCGGACGACATCAACCGCACCTTCGATGAGCTTGGGGCGGAGTACAACGCCTACACGAGCGAGGAGCGCACCGTGTACTACGGCGCCGTGCCCGCCGATAGGGCGCTGAGCTTGCTGGACCTGCTCACGGAGCTGTTGGAGCCGAGCCTCCGCCAGGAAGATTTCGATATGGAGAAGAAGGTGATCTTGGAGGAGATCGCCATGTACCACGACCGGCCCGCGTCGCGCCTGTTCGAGCTGGCTAACGGGCGCTTCTGGAACGGTCACCCGTTGGGTAACAGCGTGCTGGGCTCGAAGGAGAGCGTGGGCGCCCTGACGCGCGATCAGATGCGCGCTTACTTCGACGCTCGTTACGCCCCCAGCAACATCTGCCTGGTGTTGGCAGGTAAGTACGACTGGCAGGCGGTGGTGGACCGCGCCAGCGAGCGCACGGCTGGCTGGCAGGACCGGCCGGTAGAGCGCGCGAAGCCGCAGCCCACGCCAGCAGCGGGGGTGGAGCGTGAGGTGGACGCCACCTTAACGCGGGTGCACACCACGCTTTACGCCCCTGGCCTGGCGGTGGAGTCGCCGCACCGGTTCGCGGTGAGCATCCTCGGTAACGCCATCGGCGACGGTAGCGGTAGCCGCTTGTACTGGGAGTTGGTGGATAAGGGCCTTACGGACAGCGCGTGGTTAACGCATGAGGCTAGCGAGGGCGCGGGCGCGTTCCTCGGTTACGTGAGCGCCGACCCGAGCCGCGCCGATGCGGTGCTGCAGCGTTTCCGGGAGGTGCTGGTTGAGGTGGAGGAGAGGGGCCTCACGGAGGAGGAGTGGCGCCGCGCGCAGCGGAAGATGGCCACGAGCCTCACGTTCAGGGCGGAGACGCCTTTGGGCCGCCTCATGTCGTTCGGCACTTATTACCAGACGTTGGGTTCGTACGTGAGCGTGAACGACATGGTGGCGCAGGCCATGGCCGCGCCGTTGTCGGCGGGCTTGGAGTTGCTGGAGCGGCGGCCGTTCAGCGACCCGTACGTGCTGTCGCTCGCCCCCGCGTAGCGTGCTCGCGCGCCGCTGGGTTAAGGCGGGTGTAAGCGGTTGCGCGAGCTTCTCATGCGGCCGCCGTTACACTCGCGGCATGTTGTCCACCGACGTACTTAGGTTTGGCGGCGGGGCACGGGCCGCGTTAGTCCTGGCGCTGAGCGTGTGCCTGACGTTGTGCTTCGGTGCCGCGGCGGCGGCGGAGCCGTTCGCTGGCCTTTCCGTTACGGCTAGCGGCCGTCAGCTGTTCGACATCACCACGGGCATGACGATCTTGCCGGATGGTGGCGTGGTGACCGATAAGGCCACGGGCGTTGAGCTGGTGGCTGGTCACATCGAGTACTTGGCTGGTCAGTTCGTGGAGGCCATCGACGCGGAGGTGAGCGGCGACTTCGGGGCGGTGAGCGCCGACCTGCTGGTGCTCGACCTGGAGGCCGGCGTGTTGGAGGCTTCTGGCGATTTGCGGTTGGTGAGGGAGGGGCTCTCCATCCGCGCTGGCACGCTCGTGTACGACGCGCACCGTCAGGTGGCGGTGTTCGGCGGCGGCGTGGTGGCTAGCGGCCCGACGTTCGAGGCCGATCGGTTGCTGCTCGACGCCACCACGGGCGATGTGCTGCTGGTGGGTCAGTACCTGTTCGAGGACACGCTCTTCACGATGACCTCGCCGGAGGCGGGCGGCCAGTTAGAGCTCAAGCTGGTGCTGCGCGACGGCGAGACGTTCTACGACGCCGCCACCGAGGTGAGCCCTACGTTGCTTGCGCGGTTCGAGGGGCTCCTCTAGCTCGGCACGGGCGCGTTGCTTGCGTTTGGTGTGGGCGCGTTACATGCCTCGTTGGCGCCCCTCGGGAAAATCGACATCTTATGGCAAGTTGGGGCTTGAACTTGCCATAAGACCTTCATAATCCCGAGGGTGCTGGCAGGCAAGCAACCACGCCCGCTGGCACCGCCGCGGCACGTGAAGAGCCGAACGCCGATTTCGTCATGAGCCCCACCCCACCTCGCGGGTCATGATGGGCGGGTGAACTTGCGTCGCATCCTCATCGCGCTAGCAGCCCTCAGCCTGGCTGCCACCGCCGCGGCGCAATGCGCGAGGGGTCCCACCACCGCCGTGGTGACCCTGCCCGACTTCCTGGCCGTCTACTACTCCCAGTTCCGCAGCCTCAGCGCCCAAGACGCCGCCGAGTTCTACGGCGGCGTGTGCGTGACCGCCGTAGGCGGCGAGTGGACCGTGATGGCCGATCAAGTGCGACTAGACGAGCTCAGCGGCGACATCAAGCTCGAAGCGCCCAGGCCGACCCTCTACATGGAGGAGTGGCGCATGTCCGGTGACCTGCTGCGTGCCACCGCCAGCGGCCTCACGCTTAACAACGCCAAAGTGAGCGGGCCCGGCACCAGCGGCGAAGCCGACTCGCTCAGGGTCGAGCTCGCCACCGGGCGCATGACGATGAACAACCTACGCCTCGAAGGAGCTGCCCTCGCTGTGCGCGGTGACCTCGCCGTGCTCGAAGGCACCGCCCTGAGGGTGGAAGGCGCCGGGCTCACCACCTGCATCGGCATGGACTACACCCCCTACGAAGTGCTCGGCGACGTGGCCAACGTGAACCTCGAAAGCCTCGAGGTGCGCATCAGCGGCGGCGCCCTGCGGGTAGGGCGGCTCAACGTGCCCCTCCGCGACGAGATAGTGGTGAGCGACAAGACCCTCGACGAGTTCGAGCTGCCCATCCGGGTCGCCAACCGCAGCGGCGCCGCTAGCCGCCGGGGGACGGGGCTCGACGTGCGGCTAGTGGGCATCCCCGCCGCACCCGGCGTTAACCTCGTCCTCGGCGGCACCGGCCTCGACGCCGAACACCGCACCCAGCCCGTGGTGCTCCTCGAGCTCAACGCCCAACAGCCCGAGAACGACGGCGGCACCAGCGACGTGACCGCCGTGGTGGGCGTGGAAGCCGGCCGCCCGTACCTCGACCTCGAGGTTCAGCGCCAGATGACCCCCTGGTTGCAGGCAGACTTCGGGATGCACTCCGGGGCTAAGCCCGCCGCCCAGGCGCTCTACGAAGGGCACCTCGGCGCTACCGCCACCACCACCGTGCCGCTGGCGGGGCCGCAGCTCACCACGCGCCTCACCGGTCGGATCTTCGCGGCCCTCACCGCCGTTACCGCCGACGCCGACACCGCTACCCCGCTGGCGCTCGGGCCGCGTCTCGGGGTGCTCGGCAGCGCCGTCACCACCTGGCAGGCGGGCGGTGGCTCCACCTTCAGCCTCACCACCGCCGCGGAGACGACCCTCTACCCGGCCACCACCGGCACGCAAGCGCCCGAGCAGGATCCCGCCCTGCAATGGGGCGTGCGGCTGCTGCCCGCCTGGCGCTACAGTCGCGCGCCGCTCACCGTGAACCTCAGTTACGACTCGCGCTTCACGAACGCGGCCTCGCCGTTCGGAACGGGCGTGGACCGGCTCAGCCCCCTGCAGCGGCTCAGCGGCAGCGTCACGGTGGCGGGGCAGCTCGCCACCACCCCCAGCGGCACCCTCAGCGGCACCATCGGCGCCGACGCCGACTACGACCCGTTCGCCACCACCACCCCCGCTGGCCTCAAGCGGCTCTTGCTGCGCGGCGGGCTCACGTACCAAACGGAACCGTGGCGCCTCAACCTCAACCTGAGCAGCGAGGTGTCCGGGCTCCTCGCCACCACGGGTCGAGCGCCGTACGTGCGCGCCACGCTGCGAGCCACCCGCACCGGCTGGCCCGTACTGAACCCTCACGCTGAGGTGCCCAACCTGCCGCGCGGCACCCTCGAGTTCGGTCTCATGGCCAACTACGCGCTGGCTAGCGGGGCCGAGCGCCTCGACGCCCTGCAGCTCAGCGCCGCCGTGCCGTTAGCGTTCGACACGCTAGAGCTCAGGCCCTACCTAGCGGTGGACCTCGCTACCACCATCACCAGCGGCGGGGCGCCCTGGCTCAGCGGTTACGGGCTCGACGCTACCTTCATCACTTGCTGCGGGTCGCTCACGATAGGCGTGATGAACGACCGTGGGGCCTGGGGCGCGGAGGTAGGCGTGGACCTCGAACGGCGGCCGCCCCAACGCCCACCGCTGCGTGCGCCGGAGAGCGAGTAGCGCGCAGCCGCGCGGTTAGGCGCCGGCGCACAGGTATCATGCCCACCGACCGATGAGGAAGCCCTTCCGGATAATCGACCGCTACCTGCTCCGCGAGAGCCTACCGCCGCTGCTCTTCGGCCTAGTGCTGTACTCCAGCCTGGCGGTGGTGAGCATCACCATCCCGCGCATGGAATGGGTTGTGGGCACGCCCGTCATCCCAATGCTCGGCTGGCTGGCCGTGCAGCTCCCGCAAGCCATGGTGCAGTCGTTCCCCATCGCTCTGGTGCTGGCGGTGCTGCTAGCGTTCGGGCGTCTGGCCACCGACAGCGAGCTGCCCGCCCTCCAGGCGGGCGGCGTGCCCCTCAAGCGCACCGCCGGCGTGTTCGTTGGGCTGGCGCTAGTGTGCACGCTCCTCGTGCTGGCGCTCAACCAGTTCGTTATCCCCTACACCAACACGCAGACCACGCGCCTCTACTGGGAGCTCACGGCAGGGCAGACCGGTCTGTTCAGGTTGGCGCGGCAGACGCTGCCCGTGGACGACTTCACCCTGCACTTCCAACGCTCCGAGGAACGCGGTCAGGTGATGGCCGACGTACGCATACTGCGCTGGGACGACCAGGTGCTCACCGTGCTGCGGGCCGACAAGGCGCGCTTCGAGGGCGTGGACCTGGTGCTCACGGGCTACCGGATCGACACGCTAGACCTAGCCGCTCTCGACGACGCCGGCGGCGACCCAGCCGCCACCCTCGAGCGCCTCGTGCGCCTGCGCAACGTGCCCGCCGACGCGGCGGCGGAGCTGACCATCACCACCTCCACCGACCTCGAGGAGCTGGTGACGCGCTTCGGGCAAGGCGGCTTCGAGGACGCGCGATCCATTACACGGCTCTACACCGACAGCCAGAACGCCAGCGTGTCGGCCAGCGAAAGACGCCAGACGCGGGTGCTGTTCCACCGCAAGCTAGCGGAGCCGTTCACCAACCTGGCGCTGCTACTGGTGGCCATACCCCTCAGCCTCAAGTACGCGCGCACGCGTGGGGTGGCGTTCGGCATGAGCCTCATCGTCACGCTGGCGTGGTACCTGTTCTACACGTTCGGGCAGATGTTCGCGCAGTCCGGGCAGCTGCCCGTGTGGCTAGGGGCGTGGCTCGGCAACATCGTGTTCGCTGCCGTAGGTGCCGGGCTGATGCTGCGGCGCGCGCGGCAGTAGAGGTCAGAGGCCAGGCAGAATCCGCGGAGAAGCTAAGCCAGCCACCGGGCAGTGGTGCGGTGGGCGAACCTGCCGTCGTGGTCGGCCACAACGGCGTTAACGCTAGGCCCCGAGTGGTATGCTCGGTGGCCTGATGGTGATGACCGTTCCCGAGAGCCTCAAGGTCGCCACCGCCTACCTATCGCCTGAGGACCAGGCCGTGGTGGCGGAGGGCTACGCCTTCGCGGAGGAAGCGCACCGCGGCATGAAGCGGCGTAGCGGGGAGCCGTACATCATCCACCCCGTGGCGGTCACCGAGATCCTCGCCGAGATGAACATGGACGTGGCCGCGTTGCTGGCGGGGCTGCTGCACGACACGGTGGAAGACACCCACGTCACCTTCGAAGACATCGAGCAGCGCTTCGGCGAAGCGGTACGCCGCATCGTGGAGGGCGAGACCAAGATCAGCAAGCTCGCCGTGCGCGTGTACGAGAACGAACAGGCCGAGAACCTCCGCCAGATGCTGCTGGCCATGACGAACGACGTGCGAATAATCCTCGTGAAGCTGGCCGACCGGCTGCACAACATGCGCACGCTGGAGCACATGCCGCCTCACAAGCAGCACAGCATCAGCGAGGAGACCCTCGAGATCTTCGCGCCGCTAGCTCACCGCCTGGGTATCAACCACATCAAGAACGAGCTGGAGGACATCGCCTTCCGCTACCTCGAGCCCGAGCGCTACGAGCAGCTGCAGCGCCAGGTGCGCATGCACCATCAGGAGCGCGAGGATTACGTTCAGCGCAGCATCCAGCTGCTGCACGACCGGCTCACGCAGGAGGGCCTCACGTTCGAGCTCAGCGGGCGCAGCAAGCACCTCTACAGCATCGCCCGCAAGATGGAGCGCGATAAGCGCAACCTCGACCAGATCTTCGACCTCATGGCCATCCGCGCCATCCTCGACCCGGCGCCGGCCGGTAACGGCATGGCCCAGGAGGACGCCGAGAAGGCCGTGTGCTACCGGGCGCTGGGC
>CAZFFG010000010.1:0-39823 GCA_964518275.1 uncultured bacterium
TGCCGCCGTAGAACGGCAGGATGAGCGGCTGCTGGATGCTGATGGTGCCGTCGAAAGCGCGGGCGTCGCCCCAGGTCTCTAGGAAGTGCGTCTGGGGGAGGCTCCACGACACGACCGCGGAGGTCTCGTCGTGGTACTGACCGAGCTTGGCCGAGAACGGCACGCGGGCCAGCGCCTGCTCGAAGCCCAGGGAGGCCGGAGCCGTGTAGACGGGGTTGGCGTCGAGGATGAGAAGCGCGCTAACGGCGCCGTCGTTCATGGCCGCCACGAGCTCGGAGAGCTCCCGCGCGTGGTTGGTGGGCCTGGCTGCGGCCGGCATGACGTAGCGGACGGTGTTGCCGACGTTGCCGAGCGCGTCGTTGATGGCGTGCGCTAGTGCGTGCACCGCGGCCGGCTGGTCGTCGCCAGCGATGACGATGCTGCGGCCCCGGTTGGCCTGGAGGTCCGCCAGCATGGCGTTCCAGGTCTCGGGTGCGAAGGCGGCGGGGCGGCTACCCGAACCGCCGGCGCCTAGCTCGGCGGCTAGTGCCGCGGCAGCGGCAGCTAGGTCGCTCGGCTTGAGCGCCACGCGGTGGTCGGCGAGCGTGCCAGTGACCGAGGGGCTGGGCTCAAGCTGGTAGAGGCGGTTCATGGAGTCGGCGTCGCGCACGGTGCGCAGGCGGCGCCGGTCGGCGAACGCGCGGGCGTAGGCCAGGCGGGCTGGGCCGCGATCCATGAAGTCGGCGCCTAGCGACACCACCACGTCGGCCTGGGAGAAGTCGTAGATGGGCGTGGCGTCGGTGCCGAAAGCGGCGCGGGCCCCCTCGTAAGCGCCGTTGGAGTAGAGCGGGTCGTACTGGTACCAGCGCGCCTGCGGGTGCGCTTCGAGCACGGCCTCGAGCTGCGCCGCCATGGTGGGCGAGGTGACGTTCTCGGTGAGGATGGCGAAGCCCTCGCCCTGGTTCAAGCCGCCGATGGCGCCTTGGAGGGCGTCGTAGAACGCCTCCCAACTACTGGTGTCGGTACCGCGCCGCACGTCCTGTGCCCGGTCCGGGTCGTAGAGGGAGAGGACCAGCGCCTGCGTGGTGGCCGAGGTGGCGCCCAGGCTGGCGGGGTGGTCGGGGTTGCCCTCGAGCTTGGTGGGGCGGCCCTGGTGCGACTCGGCCAGCACGCCTTCGGCGTAACCGCCGTACGTGACCGCCGTGGCGAAGAAGAGCGGGCGGCCCGGGGTGATCTGGTCGGGCTGCCGCACGTAAGGCACGATCTTCTCGTGCGCTTGCGGCGGCCGCGCGCAGGCGGAGAGCCCGGCGAGCGCCATGCTGGCGCCCAGCAGCTTCAGGAAGTCGCGCCGCTGGAGGCCGTTTTCGAGCGGAGCAGCCTGCCGCGGGAACTCGCGCTGCAGGAAGAGCTGGAACTCGTCCGTGTCGGCGATCTCGTCGAGGCTGCGCCAGTAGGCGGGGCCTTCCTTGTTGGCGAGGCGCGCGCGGATATCGGTGAAGTCGGTTCTAACGTCTGTCATCGGTGGCAGGTGGAGCACTGAATGAGCTTGTCGGTATCAATGTGGTAGGCCTCGATGAGCGTCTGGCCGAGGTTGGCCTGAGCGATCGGGTCGGACAGGGGCGTGTACGACATGTTGAACACCTCGCTAACGGGCCGCAGCTGCGAGCTGGGGTCGCGGTGGCATTCCAGGCACCAGCCCATGGTCAACGGCTCGTTCTTCCACATCTGAGCCATCTGATCCACGCGGCCGTGGCAGCTGCTGCAGCCGACGCCGTTGTTAACGTGCGCCGAGTGGTCGAAGAAGGCGTAGTCGGGCAGGTCGTGAACGCGGTTCCACTGGATGGGCGCGCCGCTGTTCCAGCTGGCCACCACCGCCTGCAGTTCAGGGGTGTCGACGCGCAGCTGCGAGTGGCAGGTCATGCACGTTTCGGTGGGAGGCACGGAAGCGGTGTTGGAGGTCTCTACCGAAGTGTGGCAGTAACGGCAGTCGAGGCCCATCACGGCCACGTGGATGTTGTGCGGAAAGTCGATCGGCTGTGCCACGGGCACACCGACGGCGTTGTTGGTCATACGTGCGTAGAGGGGTAGCGCCACGATCAGGAGGATGGCGAACGTGCCGCCACCCCAGGCTAGCCATTTAACGAACGAGTTCGAGTTGGGCGGAAAATAGTTGGGCATCAGGCAGGCACCTCAGCGCACTCCCTTTCATGTTGGATGCTGGGCGATAGGAAGCTTTCAAACGAACCCGGGCAGGCCTTGTTGGCAAGCCACGACGAATAGACACAGATGACGCTCAGTTCGACCTCCTAGCGCGAGGGCGCGATGTTGCCCTGTGCTGTACGCGACCGCAGGTGTGCAGGCCCTATATCGTTACCGGCCCAATCTATCACAAACGATTTTGCGGCCCATTCAGGACGAATGTCCCGAAACTTGTCACTGCGCCCGGCGTCTTCGGCAGGCATCCACGCGAGTGCCCCGCACCCGAGAAGTTCGGTGGCGGGGCACTCGCGTACCTACCGTTGGTGGAGCCTGCCGGACTCGAACCGGCGACGTCTCGCTTGCAAAGCGAGTGCTCTCCCAGCTGAGCTAAGGCCCCACGGTGCTGGGCGCGGACACGACAGCTTCCGCGGGTTCGGGTGATGGCGCGGACCCACGATCCGGTCATCAGCCCGACCAGCAATATAGCGCGCGCACTGTTGCCGGCGCCACTCGCTGGGCCTGCCCAGCTAGATCTGGTCGTCGGCGGCGATGAAGCCTAGCTGCCAGCGACGGCGGCCCTGTTCCTGCGGGCGGCCCTCTTTAGCGCGCATCACGGTGCCTATCTCTTCCATCAGGGCAACGAACTCGTCCTCCGTTAGCCACAGGTTGGACAGCGCCAGCGTGCCGTGCACTTCGGTGGTTCGTCCTGTGTGGTACTCGGGCGCCCAGGCAACCAGACGTTGGATCATGGCGTGAAGGTCTGCTGCTACCCAGTTCGTGACGGCGCCAGCCGCGGCTTCGTCCTCGACCGGGTTCTCTGGGTTACCCAGTTCCCACGACCCTCTCGTCGGCTTCCACACGCGGTCACGTTTGTCTCTCGCATGTTCCGGCGCCTCCTCGATGAGGTTGGCGTCGGCTAGCACCCGCAGGTGGAAGCTGACCTTGTTGGCGGGCATGCTCAGCGTAGCGGCTAGGTCGGTCGCGCGGGCATGCCCCGTGGCCGTGAGCGCGTGGAACAGTTGCTGGCGTATGGGGTTAGCTAGCGCCTTCAACATCGACACGGAGGCGGTTGGGTACAGCGCTCTAGGCTTCTCGGTCGCCTCGTTCTGAGGTTCGGTGGGCACGCCGGCCGTGTCGTGGGGCCGTTCCTGCTTGCTCATGCACGCAGTGTAGCGTTCCGGCCGCGGCGATTAGGCGAGTTAAGTTGCGCAAAAGAACTTGCGCAAGTAGACTTGCGAATATGGCCGACTCACGCGACGACGCCCGCGCCGCCCCGCCAGATGCGGTTGCATCGCCACAGGAACAAGATGCAGCCACAAGGTCCAGCTACCGCCTGGAGCGCGACGCCACCTACCTCACGTGGCTAGCTAGCGACACGGCCACAGGAACGGCGAGCGCCCTTGGTGCCTTCGCCATACCCCTAATCGCCATCGCCGTCACCGGCTCGGCTGCTCAGGCCGGGGTCATCAGCGGCGTGTCGATGGCGGCGCGGCTGATCGCCACTCTGGTGGGCGGCGTCATCGCCGATCGCCGCAACCGCTTCGGTCTGATGGTGGTAGGCGCCTTAGTCGGTGTAGTGGTGGGCCTGGCGTTCACCCTCCTGGGCAGGGCAGGTGGCCTCAGCTTCACCGCGCTGCTGGTGCTTAGCGTCTTGTTGGCGCTGCGGCGGGGGGTGTTCGACCCCGGGGGAGAGGCGGCGATCAAACAGGTCGTGCCTGCCGAGGCGCTGGGCCGAGCCATGTCGGCTAACCAGGCGCGCGACGCAGCCGTGAACCTCGCCGGCGGACCGATCGGCGGGGCGCTCCTCGGGGTGGGCGGCTGGCTGGTGGGGCTAGGCATCGCGCTAGGGCACGGCGTGGCGTTCCTGGCTGCCACCGTTCTGCGCCGCCGCGTGCCGGTGGCAGCGCAGCTGCCGGCCAAGCGCGATCCAGAAGGGCAGCCGCCGTCCCTGTTCGCGGATGCGCGCAGTGGCATGAGTTGGCTCTTCCGCCGACCAGACCTTAGGGGCACGCTCCTCATCGGGACCGTCGTTAATCTTGGCTTCAACCTCGGAGTTACCGCCATCATCTACTCGCTGCAGCTCCAGGGGTACTCGCCGCTGTCTATCGGGTGGCTCACCGCCATCGTCTCTGGCACGATGTTCGTTGCGGCGCTCCTGAGCCCACTGCTGGTCACCCGAGTGGGTGCGGGTGTACTGGCGCTCTACGGCCTGCTGCTGTGCACAGCCGGAATCGTTGCGGTGGGTTTCGTGCAGTCGTTCGTGGGAACGGCCGCCCTACTAGCCGGGTCGGTCGTCCTGGTGCCAGCGTTGAACGCCGGCCTTATGGGCTACATGGTGCTAGCCACTCCAAGCGATCTGCTAGGGCGCGTAACGAGCGCCGGTCAGGTTCTGGGGATGGGTGCCATGCCGCTCGCGCCGGTTCTCGCGGGCTTCGGGCTGGCCTTGGTCGGTAGGCCGGCGACCCTCCTGCTCGCGGGGGCGCTCTGCTTCATCGCCGTGGTGCTGGTGCTGCTCACACCGTCTATACGTGCGCTACCTAAAGAGTCGGAGTGGCGCGTACATGCGGCCAAGTTCGGCTCGTAGCGGTCATGCGCTCGGTGGTTACAGAAGAGAGAAGCGTTGCTGGCGTGAGGGCGGAGCAAGCTGGCTTGCCCCGCCCTGAGGTACCTGCGCTGGGGAGCGCGCTAAGGGACGGCTACGGGTTCAGCAGGTCGGCTTGGGTAGCGGCGTCCACCAGGACCAGCCGGAAGTGGTAGTGCGGTTCTGCCATGCCGGGGTGCCCGCCGTTGTAGGTGATGTCGACGTGGTCGACGGTCAGGCCGAGCGACGCCACCAGGCCCGCTGCCAGGTCGGGCCAGTCGGTTGCCTGCTGCATCTGGCTGATGGGCACCATGAACAGCACCTCCACCAGCGAGCCGTCGGAGCCGTAGGAGAGCCACGGGCCGACCGGGGCGTTGGCGGGATCTATGAAGAGCGCGCCAGCGTTGGGGATGAAGTCTGGTAGCGGCAGGATCGTGGCTACGCCCACGTAAGGTGCGGGCGGTGGCGACTGCGTGAGGTCCTGGGCGCTGGCAGCCGGCAGGAGGGCGAGGGTGAGGATAAGGAGCGCCAACGGCGCCAGCCTGGCCGGGGTAACGGAGCTGCGGGGCTGCACTGGAGTGGCATCTTCGAACGTGGAACGACCGAAAGTGGAACGACCGAACATGATGCGCCTTCCTCGAGTAGAGCGGCCTATAAATAGCGTGGTCGCCTCCTCGACTACTCGCGCGGGCTGCGGGAGCCTAACGCAGTAGTTCCTTGGGGCTAAAGACCGGTCGTGCGCACTGACCAAGGGTGAGAATAGCACCTATTAGCAATAATGTAAGTGTTTTATGTCAATAACGAAAAGGCTTAGCGTAGACTTGGCTAGCGCGCCCCGGTAGGCGCCTGCGCCGGAACGTGATGGCCCGCTCAGCGGGGGCATCGACCGCTACCAGCCGCCCAGGCTAGAGAGAAGCACCATGATGGCCGACCCAGCGCCGACCCAACCGCAACTCAGCACGCGCGACGCGCTCCTAACGCAACTCCTCTCAGCCAAACCGGACGGACTGACCCTCCAGCAGCTCGGAGAGCGCCTCGGTATAACGCGCACCGCCATAAGGCAACACGTCACCGCTCTGGAGAAGGACGGTTTGGTCATGCCGACCGGCGTCATGCCTACCGGCCGGCGCCCCAGTCGTACCTACGGCCTCACCGACAGGGGTAAGGAAACGTTCCAGCGCCGCTACGACCTGCTCTCAGTGAGCATGCTCAGAGCCATGCGAGCGCTGTTGGGTGAGGAGGGCGCCGAAGCGGTTCTCATGGCTATGGCCGATGCACTGGCAGCCGACTGGTTGGCCGACCTGGCGCACCTAGGGGGCGAAGAGCGCCGCCGAGCCGTCGTTAAGAAGATGCAGCAGCTCGGCTACCACGCCCGCCTCTCCGACGACGGTCAGAACGTGGAGGCGCTCAACTGCATCTTCCACCGCGTGGCGGCAGAGACTCGCGCCGTGTGCCGCTTCGATGAGCGGCTGGTGACGCTACTGCTCGGAACGGAGGTCAAGCTGACCTCCTGTATGGCCGAGGGCGAAGGGAGTTGCGTCTTCGCTCGAAACGGCTAACGGGCGAGCGTCAGGGCGTGCGCTCGGGGGAGGGCACACCGTTCTGCTCGGGCTTGGCGAAGATCATGCGGCCCATGTTGGTCTGCAGGCTGGAGGTAACGACCACCTCCAGCGTCTCGCCCACGGCGTCGCCCGCCCCTTCGACCACGACCATGGTGCCGTCCTCAAGGTAGGCCAGGCCCTGACCGGCTTCGCGACCCTGCCGCACGATGCCGAGCGAGAGGCGCTCACCCGGCAGGTAGCTGGCCTTAACCGAGCTGGCAAGCTGGTGCAGGTTGAGGACCTTCACCCCCTGCAAGGCGGCCACGCGGCTGAGGTTGTAATCGGTCGTTATGAGCGCCGCGCCGCGCTCCAGGCAGAGCTGCACCAAGCGGTCGTCGACTGGCCCGGTGCCGTTCTCAACGTGCACCACCTCGGTAACCACGCGGTCGCTCTCGACGAGCTTGTCGAGAACCTCGAGGCCGCGCCGGCCGCGCTGGCGCCGCAACTGGTCGGCGGAGTCGGCGATACGCTGGAGCTCCGTGAGGACGTAGTTGGGGAGGATCAGCTTGCCTTCGAGGAAGTTGGCCTCGACGACGGCGCTGAGGCGCCCGTCGATGATGGCTGAGGTGTCGACCACCTTGTCGAACACGGGTCGTGAGCGCCGCGCCGCCGCGTCGGCGGGCGCCGTGGGCCGGAGGAACGGGATGAGCTTGCGGTTAGCGACGAAGAAGCCGCCCAGCCCGATGACCAAGATGGCGGCGATGAGCTGCGACCAGTACCAGGTGAAGCCAGGCATGGCTGCCAGCACGTTGTTTAGGAGCACCGTGACGAGCAGCCCCAGGGTGGCGCCAGCGAAGGCGGCCAGTACGGCGTCGGGTTCGAGGTTCGAGAGCCGCTCGACCGCGCGGTTCCAGAAGCGGCCGAAGCGCTGCGCCACCCGCCCCGACACGAGGTAGCCCACGAGCACGCCCACGATGGTGAGGTAGAGCAGGTTGTTGGGGCCGGAGAGGAGCGAACGGTCGATGAGCAACTGCGCCACGAAGTAGCCCACCAGGCCGCCCGCGAGGCTGAGGAGCCCGCGCGCCAGCGCCGCCCCTAAGGTGGTGGCGGTTTCCTGGGCGCTCTCCGCCGGCTGCTCACGAAAAATGCTCTTCATCTCTCGTCCCAGAGTAATGCCAGCGCCTCGTGAAGGGTGCGGACTCCTTCATTGAGCTCCCTGGAGCGAGGGCCGATGAGCCGCGGGTGATCGGCGCGCTTGGCCTCCTCAAGCCGGCGGCCGAGCTGACTGACGGAACGCAACTCACCCGCCAGGCCCACCTCGCCCACGAGCGCGGTTCGTTCCGGCACGGGCCGGTTGGTGACGGCCGAGTAGACGGCGGCGGCCACCGCCAGGTCGGCGCCTGGGTCTGTGAGCCGCAGGCCGCCCGCCACGTTCACGAAGATGTCGAGCGTGTCGAGCGGCAGCTGCAGGCGGCGCTCCAGCACGGCCAGCACCACGTCCACGCGCCGCTGGTCGAGGCCCTGCACCACGCGGCGCGGGGCGGCGTACGGGCTCTTGGACGCCAGCGCCTGCACCTCAAGTAGGAGGGGCCGCTGCCCCTCGAGCGCGGCCACCACCACGGAGCCGGGCGCGCCCGCCGGTCTCTCTGCCAGGAACGCCTCGGAGGGGTTCTTCACGGCCTGCATGCCGGTAGCGGTCATCTCGAACACGCCCACCTCGCCGGTGGCGCCGAAGCGGTTCTTCAGCGAGCGCAGCACGCGCAGCCCGGCGGCGGATTCCAACGCGAAGGTGGCGTCGACCACGTGCTCGATGATCTTGGGGCCCGCGATGGAGCCTTGTTTGGTGACGTGACCGATGAGCACCAGCGTGGTGCCCGACTCCTTGGCCGCCTCGACCAGGAGCGCCGTGGAGTCGCGCAGCTGCGTGACCGTGCCAGGCACGGCGCCCTCGCCGGCCACCAGCGTCTGGATGGAGTCCACGATCATGAGGTCGGGCGCCGATGAGCGCAGGTGCGCCGCGATGACGCCCGCGTCGTTCTCGCGCGTGAGCTGCATGCCGCTGCCGAGCCCTAACCGGTCGGCGCGCATGCGCACCTGCGATGGCGATTCCTCACCCGCCACGTAGAGCACGGTGCGCCCCTGCTGCACGGCGTGCTGAGCGAGCTGGAGTAACAGTGTGGACTTACCGATGCCGGGCTCACCAGCGATGAGCAGGGCGGAGCCCACCACCCAACCGCCACCCAGCACACGGTCCACCTCAGCGTCGCCGCTGGGCCGCCGAGCGAGGGCCGCGTCGAGCACGTCCTCAAGCTGCAGAGCCTCCAGCGACCTGGCGGCCCGGCCCGTGCTGCCGAGCGGCGCCGGCCCGCTGGACTCGGGCTCGAGCGTGCCCCACTCACCGCAGCGTGGGCACCGCCCCAGGTAGGCGGCGCTATGGCTGCCGCACTCGCTGCAAACGTAAGTGGTGACGTTCCTGGCCAACTAGCTGCGCTCCTTCGTGCCCCCGCCCCACCCAGCATAGACGCGCCCGCCCGCACGTTCCTCTAACCACGGAACATGCGGGCGGGCTCGGTTCAGATGAGCGGTACGGGGCGGGCGAAGATGGCGCGCCCGTCCTCGATGCTTACGAGGAGCGGCTCCTCGTCACCGCGCTCTAGCAGCTCGGTGGAGAGCGGGTCCTCGATGTGCTCACGGATGATGCCCCGCAGGGGCCGCACGCTCTCACCCTGCGGCAGCTGATCGACCAGGAACGGCGCCACCTCCGGCGCGAACGTGACCTGGATGTCGCGGCTCTGGAGCTCGCGGCGGATCTCTTCCAGCATCTGGTTGGTGATGAACACCACGTCGTCGCGCTGGTAGGTGTCGAAGGTGATGACCTCGTCGAGCCGGTCGAGGAACTCCGGGCTGAAGATGCCGCGGAGGGGGATCTCGGCCGACACCGCTGGGCTGGCCTGGAAGCCGATGATGGCACCCTGGCGGTTGAAGCCCGCGTTGCTGGTCATGATCAGGATGACGCGCCGGAAGTCGACGGTGCGCCCGAGGCCGTCCGTGAGGCGACCGTCGTCGAGCACCTGCAGGAACGTGTTGTAGATGTCTGGGTGCGCCTTCTCGATCTCGTCGAGAAGCACCACGCTGAACGGCTGGCGCCGCACCGCTTCCGTGAGCCGACCGCCCTGCTCGTAACCCACGTAGCCCGGGGGGGCCCCGATGAGCTTGCTGATGGAGTGCGGCTCCTGGAACTCGCTCATGTCGAGCCGCACCAGGGCGCGCTCGCTACCGAAGAGCTGCACGGCCAGCTGCTTGGCCAGGAAGGTCTTGCCGGTACCCGACGGGCCCACGAAGAGGAACGACGCCGCCACCCGCGTGCGGCCGCCCAAGCCCACCCGGGAGCGCCGCAACGCCGCGCCCAGCGCCTTGATGGCGGTGCGCTGGCCGATGACGACCTTCTCGAGGTGCTGCTCGATCTGGGCGAGCTTCTCGTGGTCCTGCTCGTCGACGTAGATGCCGCCCCAGGAATCGACGACGGCCTCCATGTCTTCGCGGCTGACGATGGGGGTACCGTCCTCCTCCTCGAGCACGGGGAAGCCGAGCGACTTGTTGAGACGCGTGCGCGACGCGGCCTCGTCGATGAGGTCGATGGCCTTGTCGGGGAAGTTGCGGCCCGGGAGCGAGCGCTCACCGAAGCGCACGGCCAACTCGAGCATCTCGGCGGGGATGACCACGCCGTGGTGCGCTTCGTACTTGTCGCGCAAGCCGATGAGGATCTCGAGCGACTCCTCGGGGGAGGGCTCCAGCACGATGACGGGCTGGAAGCGCCGCTCGAGAGCGGCGTCCTTCTCGATGTAGCGGTGGTACTCGCCCGTGGTGGTGGCCCCGATGACCTGCACCTCGCCACGCGACAGGGGCGGCTTGAGGATGTTGGCTGCGTCGAGCGTGCCCTCAGCGCCGCCCGCGCCCACCAGCGTGTGGAGCTCGTCGATGAACGCCACCACGCGAGCGTTGCGCAGCTCCTCGATGATCTGCCGCAGGCGCTCCTCGAACTCACCGCGGTACTTGGTGCCGGCCACCACGTTGCTGAGGTCGATGGAGAGCACCCGCACGTTGAGCAGGTTGGGCGGCACGCGGCCCTCGGTGATGGCTTGCGCCAAGCCCTCTACGATGGCCGTCTTGCCCACGCCGGGCTCGCCGATGAGCACCGGGTTGTTCTTGGTGCGGCGCGAGAGGATCTGGATGACGCGGCGGATCTCTTCGGTGCGGCCGATGACGGGGTCGAGCTTGCCGTCCTGCGCCTCGGTGGTGAGGTCCCGCGCGTACTCGTCGAGGAACGGCGTGTTCACCGTCTCGGCCTGGTTCTTGGGGTCGGCGGCGGCGAGGATGCGCCAGCGCACGGCGTCCACGTCGCGGGTGAGGTTCTGGAGTATGCGGTAGGCCACGCCGTCGCCTTCACGGATGATGCCGAGCAGGATGTGCTCGGTGGCGATGACGTTGGAGCCCATGCTGCGGGCCTCGGAGCCTGCCAGCTCCATGACGCGCCTAGCGCGCGGTGTTATCGCGGCTGCTTCGTTGCGGGGCGTGCCGTCGCCACGGCCGACCATCTCTTCGACCTGGCGGCGGAACAGCTCAAGAGACGCGCCGAACTCTGTCAGCACCTTGCTGGCCGTGCCGTTCTCGCGCATGAGCCCTAGAAGTAGGTGCTCCGGGCCGATCATGGCGTGGCCGAAATCGGTGCCTTCCTTCCGTGCGAAGTGGAAGACCAGGCGTGCTCTGTCGTCGTACCTGTTCAAGGCGTCCTCCAAGCCGGATGCGGCTTTGCCCCACCGATAAGGGGATGGAAGTGCGGGCTAGGCCACTCTGGCATGGTGCTATAGTACCCGCCTGGCGTGAGACCTCACCTGAGTTTCGTTACGATTTCCTTCAGGTTTGAGGACGCCCCCCTCGAAACCGGTGTACGCCAGCGCCTGGCCTCCGGCCTTGGCCGCGTCTCGGGGCAGGCTTAGGAGAGGCATGCTGTTCCAGGAACTCCTCTTCCGGCTCGACCGCTACTGGGCGGAGCAGGGCTGCGTTATCGCGCCCCCCGTCGATACCGAAGTCGGCGCCGGAACCTTCTTCCCGACCACCTTCCTTCGTGCTCTCGGTCCCGCGCCGTGGCGCGTGGCAGGCATCGCGCCGAGCCGCCGTCCCGCCGACGGCCGCTACGGCGACAACCCGTACCGCTTCCAGTACTTCTACCAGTACCAGGTGATCCTCAAGCCGTCGCCTGCCGACACGCAGCAGCTCTACCTCGACTCGCTTTACGCGCTCGGCATCGACCCGAAGGCGCACGACATCCGCTTCGTGGAGGACAACTGGGAGTCGCCTACGCTCGGCGCGTGGGGTCTCGGTTGGGAGGTGTGGATGGACGGCATGGAGGTCACCCAGTTCACCTACTTCCAGCAGGTGGGCGGCTTCGACTGCAAGCCCGTGTCGGTAGAGCTCACTTACGGCATGGAGCGCCTCGCCATGTACCTGCAAGGTAAGAGCCACGCCTTCGACGTGGAGTACGCGCCCGGCGTCACGCTGGGCGACCTACGCCACGATTTCGAGGTGCAGCACTCGCGTTACAACTTCGAGCTCTCCGACGCCGACCTCCAGCGCGACCTGTTCGACCGCTTCGAGGTGGAGGCCAACCGGCTCCTCGGCGAGGGGCTCGTGTACCCCGGGTACGAGTTCGTGCTCAAGTGCTCTCACGCCTTCAACCTGCTCGACGCGCGTGGGGTGCTCTCCCACACGGAGCGTCAAGGCTACGTTCAGCGCGTGAGGCGCATGGCCGAGACCACGGCCCGCGTTTACCTCGAGAGCACCGACCCCGGTAACCACGCGGCCCACGACGGGGGTGCCTGAGATGGCCAGCGTGAACGAGGGCCTCGACCTGCTCTTCGAGATCGGAACGGAGGAGCTGCCTAGCTGGTACGTGAAGCAGGGCAGCGAAGCGCTTGGGAAGCTCTTGACCGAGCGGCTGCTGGCTGCCGACCTGCCAGCTGCCGAGGTGGCTGTGTACGGCACACCGCGGCGGCTGGCCGTCATCGCGCGCGGGCTGCCAGCGCAGAGCGCCCTGCGCGAGGAGGAGCTGCGGGGGCCGCCCGCAGCCGTAGCCTTCGACGAAGGCGGCGCGCCCACGCGGGCAGCGCAAGCGTTCGCCGAGAAGAACGGGGTGCCGCTTAGCGCCCTCGAAAGGCGCGACACCGACAAGGGCAGCTACGTCTACGCCCGGCTGCAGCGCGGTGGTGAGAGGGCCAGCGACCTGCTGCCGCCCCTACTGGCCAAGCTGGTGGAGGACCTGCCGGCCCCGCGCAAGATGCGCTGGGGCGACGAGCCCACCGCGTTTCTGCGGCCCGTAGCGTGGCTGCTGGCCTTACTCGACAACGAGCCGCTGCAGGTTTCAGTCGCCGGCGTTACCTCCGGGCGCACCACCCGTGGCCACCGCTTCCTGGCGCCCGCCGAGCTGCCGGTTGCGACCCCAGCTCACTACCTAGCCGCCCTAGAAGAGGCGTGGGTACTGGCCGAGCGGGCGCGCCGGCGTGAAGCCACCGCGCGCGGGGTGGATGAGCTCGTCCGCCAAGCCGGCCTGGCGCCCTACCACGCCCCGGAACTGCTGGAAGAGGTGGTCGACCTGGTGGAGTGGCCGTTCCCCATCCTCGGCGCCTTCGACGACTCCTACCTGGAGCTGCCGGAAGAGGTGCTCGCCACGGTGATGATCACCCACCAGCGCTTCTTCCCGGTCCGGCAAGCGGATGGCGCACTGGCTGCGCGCTTCGTGGGCGTGGCCAACAACCGGGTGGCCGACGAGGACGTGGTGCGGCGCGGCTACGAGCAGGTGCTAGCCGGAAGGCTATACGACGCACGCTTCTTCTGGCAGGCCGACCGGCGCAATAGCCTCTCGCAGCACGCCTGGGGGCTCACCGGCATCGCGTTCCAGAAGGAGCTCGGCTCAATGGCCGACAAGACCGCGCGGGTCGGCGTGGCGGCCACCCAGCTGCTGGAGGCGCTGAACGTGGAGGGCGAGCAGGCCGAGGCCGTGCAGCGGGCGCTACCGATCTTCCGCGCCGACCTAGCCACCGACATGGTGTACGAGTTCCCCGAGCTTGAGGGCGTGATGGCGCGCGCCTACGCGCTGGCTGAAGGGCTGCCCGAAGCCACCGCCGACGCGTTGCTGGGTGGTGTGCGCCCGCGCACGCACGAGGACGACGTTCCCTCCACGGTTGCCGGCGCCGTGCTCTCGGTGGCCGACAGGCTCGACAAGCTGGTGGGCTTCTTCGCGCTCGGTCGCCGCCCGTCCGGCTCGGCCGACCCGTT
This sequence comes from uncultured bacterium, assembly GCA_964518275.1. GTDB lineage: Bacteria > Deinococcota > Deinococci > Deinococcales > Trueperaceae > JAAYYF01. The sequence goes on from CAZFFG010000010.1 coordinate 13,633, forward strand.
CGGCCTCAGGCGCGACGGCATGGCTGTGGCGCGTGTGCTGGCCGCCTTCGGTTGGCGGTTGCCGCTGGAGGATTTCGTGGCGGTTGCGGCCACACCTTACGCCGACGCGGCCGTGACGGTGGACGCCGACGTGGAGCGGGCCGTGGCGGAGTTCGTGTGGGACCGCGTGGCGGTGCTCCTGCAGGAGCGCGCGCCGGTGCCCGTGGTGCGGGCCGCCATCCAGGGCTCGCGAAGCGTGTCCGGCGCGGCGCGCCGCGTGGAGCTCCTCAACACACTGCTGGCCTCACCCGAGGCTGGCGACCTCATGGCGCTCTACAAGCGCGCTGCCAACCTGGCCGCTAAGGCCGACGAGAGCGCTGAGGTGAGCGAGGACCTCTTCCGAGAGCCCGCCGAGGCGCCCCTCTACGAGGCGCTCGGTACCGCCCGTGAGGGCGTGCAGCGCCTGCTCGCGGCCGCCGTAGAGCAGCTGCCTCCCTGGGACCTGCGCGACCCGCCGCCCGCCACGCTAACGGGCGTGGAGCACGCCATCGCCCAGGTCGTGAGCCTGAAGGCGCCCCTAGACGCGTTCTTAGATACCGTGCTCGTGATGGTGGACGACGTGCAGCAGAGACGCAACCGCCTGGCGCTCCTCAGCGAGGTGGTGGAGGTGCTGCGGCGCCTAGGCGACCTCGAGGCTATAGAGGGCAGCGACGTGACCGCCTAGCGGCGTGCCGCTCCGCGCCGAAGCGTTCCCACCGAATCCGCCACACCGAAGCCGCCACACCGAACAGGAGCGGGGCCCCGTACCGGTACGGGGCCCCGCTCCTCGCTTACTTGTGGTGCCGAAGGGGGGACTTGAACCCCCATGTCCTTGCGGACACATGACCCTGAATCATGCGCGTCTACCGATTCCGCCACTTCGGCTCGGCTGTGCTGGGGGCGCTGCGGGGGGCTTGAACGCGGGGGCCTGAAAACGAGCCTTCCGACCGGGCCCTACTGCGCGAGGCCAGCGAAGAAGAAGTGTACCGGATGAGGAGAACCCGCGCAAGTGGCGCCGAGGCGGCGCGCGGCCGGGCGCGCTTCCCTAAGGGCGCCAGCGCCCGCGCCGCGAAGGGCGCCAGCACGGTTATCCTCACAGCCACTGACCACGGCGGCGGCAGGCTGCCGGCTGGGGAGGCGAACATGAGCAGTAGCGCAGTAGAGCGGCCGCGCACGGCGCTCGTCACCGGGGCAGCGGCAGGGATCGGGCTCGCGTGCGCCCGTGAGTTGGCGGCGGCGGGGTACCGGGTGGCGCTTGTCGACGTGAACGAGGCCGCGGGTCGCGCCGCCGCAGAGGAGCTGGGCGGCGAGTTCGTTCACGCTGACCTGACGCGAAGCGAGGAGTGCGAGCGCGCGGTGCACACCGTGTTGCAGAGCTTCGTTGGCCTCGACGTGCTCGTGTGCAACGCCGGGGTCCAGCACATCGACCCCATCGAGCGGTTCCCAGAGGAGCGCTGGGACATGTTGCTCAGGCTCATGCTCACCGCGCCGTTCCTGCTCACCAAGTACGCCTGGCACGCCCTCAAGGCGTCCGGCACGGGTCGCATCGTGCACGTGGGAAGCGTGCACAGCGTGCGCGCTAGCCCCTACAAGGCGGCTTACGTTAGCGCCAAGCACGGTCTGGTCGGCCTAGCGCGCGTCACGGCGCTCGAGGGCGGTGAGCACGGCATCACCTGCAACGTGGTGGCGCCCGCCTACGTGCGCACGAAGCTGGTGGCCGATCAGGTGGCCGACCAGGCGCGCACGCGCGGCATCTCCGAAGAGCAGGTCGAGCAGCATGTGTTCCTCGCCGGTGTGGCGGTGAAGCGCATGCTGGAGCCTAGCGACGTAGCCGGTATGGTTGCCTACCTGGCCGCCCCCGAGTCGTGGGCCACCACGGGCAGCGTGTACACCATGGACCTGGGCTGGACCGCCCGCTGAGCCGTCAGTGGAGCAGCTGACCGTCCTCGAGGAGCGGCTCGCCGTCCAGCAGCACGCGCCCCGAGCGCCGCAGGTCGCACACGAGGTCCCAGTGGACGGCGCTCTCGTTCACGCCGCCGGTCTCCGGGTAGGAGCGCCCCAGCGCTAAGTGCACCGTGCCGAGGATCTTCTCGTCGTAGAGGGTCTTGAGCGTCGGCTTGGTGATGTGCGGGTTGGTGCCGATGCCGAGCTCACCGAGGTAGCGCGCGCCCGCGTCGATGGCCAGCGTCTTGTCGAGCACTGCCTGGCCGTTGCGGGCGGTGGCGCTCACCACCCGGCCGCGCTCGAACGTGAGGCTGGCGCCTTCCACCCGCTCGCCGTCCATCACCGACGGGATGTCGAAGGTGATGGTGCCCTCGGCGCTGTCCTCCAGCGGGCCGGTGAACACCTCGCCTGAGGGCATGTTGCGCTTGCCGTCGGAGTTGGCCCACTTGCGCCCTTTCACGCTGAGCGTCAGGTCGGTGCCGGGACCCTCGATCCTCACCGTCTCCGCGCGCTCGAGCCGCTCCACTAGGCGTTGCTGCCTGGCGCCCAGTTCGCGCCACTTCGCGGCCGGGTCGGCGTCGTACAGGAACATAGAGCCGTACACGAAGCGTTCGTACTCCTGCGTGCTCATGCCCGACTCCTGGGCGGAGGCGGGGGTGGGGTAGAGGGTCACCACCCAGCGCTTGGCCATGCGCGTCTGCATGACGGTCTGCATCCGACGCGACCAGCTGGTGAGCTTGGCGGCGTCGGCGCCCTGCAGGGCGTAGGCGTTGTTGGGGGCGCCCACACGGACGTAGGCGTCGATGCCGGTCATCTCGGCGAGCTGAAGCTTGGGCTCCGAGGCCAGCAGTGTGTCGCTCGCCAGCTCGAAGAGATCGGCCGACTGCTCGGGGTATGTGAGGCGCAGGTGCGGCTCGGCGCCCGCCTGGAGCGTGGCGCGGTAGAGGGCGCGCGCCAGCGGCGCCGCCTCGGTGGCTACGTCGAGCAGGACCTGCTCGCCTGGCTCGACCGACAGGCAGTAACCCACCAGCAGCTCGGCGTACTTCTCGTGTAGGGGATGGATCATGCCTTCGACGCTAGCAGAAGAACGGCTAGGGCCGCGTGGTTTTCAACGGGTGCGGGGCTCCAGCCGACCGGTCCACCGTGAAGGTGCTGGTGCCGAGCACGATGAGGGTGCCGTGCTCGTCGAAGACGTCGGTGCGCACCACCACCACAGCGCGGCCGCTGCGCATGACCTTGCCTACCGCCTTTAGCGTGCTGCCGCGCGCGGGCTCTAGGAAATCGACGCGCATGTCGACCGTGGCTACGGAGGGGGCCTGGGCCATGTCGTCGAGCGTGAGGGCCGCAGCGGCGCCGGAGGCGGCGTCTACCAGCGCAGCCAGCAACCCGCCGTGCGGCATCTGGCGGACGGCGTTGCCGATGTGCTCCGGGCGCAGGCGCAACGCCAGCTCCACTTCCTGGCCCTCGCGGTCGAGCCGCGTGAGCTCGAGCCCCAAGTGCCGGTTGAACGGGATGCGCTCCTCGATGATCTCGCGGAAGAGCTCTGCCAGGTCGGTGGGCGCAGCGTTGGATATCTCCTGTTCCACGACCGGATGCTAACCGGCAGGGCGCCGCTAAGGCCCGCGAGCGGCGCCGAACCCGTACTCTGGCCCAGCGCAACCTATGATGGGGCCTCATGAGCGGCGACCGACCCCCACGTAGACCCCGACCTGCCCCCGCAAAGCCGAGGCGCCGCGCCACGCCCACTCGCGCCGAGTACGTGCCGCAGGAGGGGGAGAGGCTGCAGCGCCTCATCTCCCGCGCCGGGCGCGCCAGCCGCCGCAAGGCCGAGGAGTTCATCCTCGCGGGCCGGGTGACCGTGAACGGCCGCAAGGCTGTCATCGGGCAGCGGGCGCTGCCCGGCGACGACGTGCGACTAGACGGCAAGCAGATCCAGGTGAGCCAGGAGCGCGTGACGTACCTGCTGCATAAGCCCGCCGGCTTCGTCACCACCGCCCGCGACGAGCGCGGACGCCGCACGGTGCTGGATCTGCTGCCGCCCACGCCTGGCCTCCACCCGGTGGGCCGCCTCGACCGCGACACCGAGGGGCTGCTGCTCCTCACCACCGACGGGGAGCTCACCCTGCGCCTCACCCACCCACGCTACGGGGTGGAGAAGGAGTACCGGGTGTGGTGCAAGGAGGGTCGTGTGGACGGCACGGTGCTGAAGCGCCTCACCGACGGGGTGGTGCTGGAGGACGGGCCCGCTCGCGCTGTGCAGGCCAGGCCTGCGCCAGGCGGAGCCGTGGTGGTGCTCACGGAGGGTCGCAAGCGGGAGGTCAGGCGCCTCTTCAAGGCGGTGGACCGCACGGTGGAGCGGCTGGTTAGGACGCGCCTGGGCAGCCTCAAACTGGGCGAGCTGCCGGTGGGGGAGTTCCGCGTCGTGAGTGCCAAGGAGCTCGCTAGCCTCGGGTATACTCCACACTGACGCGGGCGCGGTCGGCAACGTCGCCGGCTAGCGCCAGCCATACCCCCAACCCAGCAGCACCCGCGCTAGAGCGCGTTAGCAGTGAAGGGCACCCAATGTCGAAACCGAACATCTTCGAACGCGGCGACGGCGCCGTCCAGCTGGACGCCGCCACCATCGCCAAGCGCGTCGCCGAACTCGGCGCGCAGATCACCGCCGACTACGCCGGCCTGGACCTGCACATGGTGTGTGTGCTCAACGGCGCCTTCGTCTTCATGGCCGACCTGGTGAGGGCCATCGACCTGCCCCTCACGGTCGACTTCCTGTCGGTCTCTAGCTACGGTTCGCGCACCGAGTCGAGCGGTGAGGTGCGGCTCCTGAAGGACCTGGAGCAGAGCCTCAAGGGCCGCCACGTGATCATCGTTGAGGACATCATCGACACCGGCCTGACCATGCAGTACCTGGTGGGTTACATGCAGGGGCGCAGCCCGGCGTCCGTCAAGGTGGCTACCCTCCTCGCTAAGCCCTCGAGGCGCATGGTCGAGGTGCCCATCGACTACGTGGGCTTCACCATCGAAGACGCCTTCGTGTACGGCTACGGGCTCGACGTCGGCCACCGCCTGCGCAACCTGCCGTACGTGACGAGCCAGAAGGGGTGATGGTGCGGCGGCGTAAGACCCTCCTCACCCTGCTGGCGGTGGGCGTGGCCACGCTGGGCGCGGGGGGGGTCCCCGCCGCGCTCCGCGCCCCCGAACCCCCCCCGCTTTCCACCGCGCACGCCGCGCGCCGGCCGGCCGGCGCCCCGCTCGAGCTGTTCGTTAGCGCCGACGAGCCCGCCACGTTCGTGCTCAGCTACGCAGGTCAGGTGGTGGAAGAGGTGGCGCAGGAGGTCACCTTCAGCCTGCCCGTGGTGGCCGGCGCGCATAGCGCCACGGTCAGCGCCACCGACGGCGCGGGCAACGCCAGCGAAGAGACCCGCCTGGTGGTCGGTGTGCCCCTTCTAGAACCCGTGGTCGAAACGGCCACCCGCGTCACCGCCGGCGACCCGCTGGGCGTGCGAGTGCTGCCGCGTGGCCTAGCGGCTAACGAGCCCGCCACGGCCGCCGTGACCGACGTTCACGTGGCGCTGGCCGGCGTCACCCTCCCCACCCGCCAAGCAACGGCCGGTAGCGCGCAAGAGCTCCTGGCCATGGCGGCCACCACCATGACGGTGGAGGAGACCTCGCTGCCTCTGGCCGTGACCGTCACCGATGAGTTCGGCCGCGCCGTCGTGGTGGAGCGAGAGGTGGCTCTCACGCCCCTCCCCGTGGAGGTCGAGCAGCTACAGCTGAGCGCAGCCACGCTTTCGCTCATAACGCCGGAGGCGCGGGAGCTGGAAGCGCAAGTCATCGACGCCGCCTGGGCGCAGGCCGAGACCGAACCCCTCTGGAGCCAACCGTTCATCATGCCCATCGGCGGCGTGAACACGAGCGGCTTCGGCGACGCGCGCCGTTACGCGCAGGGCGGGCCAGTGTCGTTCCATTACGGCCTCGACCTAGCGGCGCCCAAAGGGACCCCCGTCTACGCCACCAACGCCGGCCGCGTTCTCGTGGCCGGTCACTACCCCATCAAGGGCGGCTTCATAGCCGTGGACCACGGTGCCGGCCTCATGAGCTACTACTTCCACCTCTCGCACGTCGGCGTGAGCGTCGGTCAGGCCGTGCAGCGCGGTGAGGTCGTGGGCGAGGTCGGTAGCGAGGGGCTCTCCACTGGGCCGCACCTGCACTGGGAGATGCGCGTGCACGGTGAGGCCTCCAACCCGCTCGAGTGGCTGGATCGGGTGTTCCCGGGAGACCCACGGTGAGAGCGCGCCCCGCCAGGCTAGGCCTGCTGGCGGCCGCGCTGGTGCTGACCATGCTGATCAACCCCATGACCACCGCTACCGCTGAGCGCGGCTGGCAGAACGGCGTCTGGTACGAGATCTTCGTGCGGAGCTTCCAGGACTCCGACGGCGACGGCGTTGGCGACCTGCAGGGCGTCATCCAGCGCCTGCCGTACCTAGCGGAGCTGGGCGTGAGCGGAATCTGGCTCATGCCTATCCACCCGAGCCCGAGCTACCACGGCTACGACGTCATCGACTACCTAGACGTCAACCCTGATTACGGCACCCTCGACGACGTGAAGGAGCTGCTGCAGGCCGCTCACGCGCTGGGCATCCGCGTCATCATCGACTTCGTTCCGAACCACTCCTCCAGCCGCCACCCGTGGTTCGAGGCCGCCGCGGCGGGCGACCCGGCGTTCCGCGACTACTACGTGTGGTCCGCCGACCCGCCAGACTGGCGCGGCACGCGGGGCGGTTCGGCGTGGCACCTCAACCCCGTCGCCGCGAACGACCACTACCTCGGGCTGTTCTCGCCCGGCATGCCGGACCTCAACCACCGTAACGAGCACGTGCGGGCCGCGTTCCAGGACGTGGCGCGCTTCTGGCTGGAGCTGGGCATCGACGGCTTCCGGGTCGACGCCATCCAGCACATGGTGGAGTCGGAGAGCGGGCAGATCTCTAACACCCCCGAGACGTACGAGTGGGTGCGTGAGTTCGTGGCGTTCATGAAGGCTGAGGCGCCCCACGCCTTCATAGTGGGCGAGACCTGGACGGAGATGCCCGCCATCATCCGCTACCACGAGGCCGCCGACCTGCCCATGTCGTTCGACTACCCCCTCTGGCGGGCGTTACTCAGCGCCGTGCAGGCACGCTCCGCTGCCGACCTCGTCGACATCGTCGCGCAAGCCGAGAGCCTCTACCCGGATGACGCCGTGCGCGGCACCTTCGTCTCTAACCACGACCAGACCCGGCCCGGCACGCTGCTCTCGTTCCCGCGCCGCGACGAGCAGCGCCTGAAGCTGCTAGCGGGGCTCCTGCTCACCCTGCCGGGAACGCCGTTCCTCTACTACGGCGACGAGATCGGCCTGCCCGACGGCCCGGGCAGCGCCGACGTGGAGAAGCGCGCGCCCATGCGCTGGACCGAACCGAGCCCCGGCGGCGGCTTCGGCTTCACCACCGGTACGCCGTGGACCGATCCGGGGGAGGTCCCCAGCGGCGTGAGCGTGGCGGCACAACAAGCCGATCTCGGTTCCGTCTGGCACGCGCACCGGCGCCTGATCGAGCTACGCAACCGGCTCGCAGCCCTCGACGACGGCGACTTCAGCCCCCTGAACGCCGGGTCCCGCGCGGTACTAGCCGCCACGCGCACGGCGGGCCAAGAGCGCGTGCTCGTACTCGCCAACCTGGGCGCCCGTGCCCTCGACGTGAACCTGAAGGCCCTGGGCGTGGCGCCGGCCGACGTGAGCGCGGTGCACGAGCCCCTCGTGGCCGAGCCGACGCTGAGCCTGCCGCTGGACGCCGTCATCGAGCTACCTGGCTTAGGGCTGCTCGTGCTCGAGCTGCGCTGACGAGGGTCGGCTACCCGGCGGCGGGGTGCCCCGCCGCCGGCCCGACATATACTTGTCCACCATGACTACCAGCAGCACCAGTACGTCCTCACCTGCAGCTGAACCGGCTGGCAGGCCGCGCGTTTTCTCCGGCGTTCAGCCCACCGCCACGCCTCACATCGGCAACTACGTGGGCGCGCTTAGGCAGTGGGTCGAGCAGCAGCGCGAGGGCGAGAACATCTTCTGCGTGGTCGACCTCCACGCGCTCACCATCCCCGAAGAGATCGAGCCCGCGCAGCTGAGGGCGGCGTCTCGCAGCGTGGCCGCCCTCTACCTGGCGGTTGGCATCGACCCTAACGAGAGCATCGTGTTCGTACAGTCGCACGTGCCGGAACACACCGAGCTCACCTGGCTCCTCAACTGCGTAACGCCGCTCGGTTGGCTCTACCGCATGACGCAGTTCAAGTCGAAGTCGGAGGCGCGCGAGAGCGTAGGCGCCGGGCTGCTCAACTACCCGGTGCTGATGGCCGCCGACATCCTGCTCTACGACACGGACCGCGTGCCCGTTGGCGACGACCAGGTGCAGCACATCGAGCTCACGCGCGACGTGGCCACTCGCTTCAACAACCTCTTCGGCGAAACGTTCGTGCTGCCGAAGGCGGTGCTCCCTAAGGTGGGGGCGCGCATCATGGGCCTCGACGATCCCGAAGCCAAGATGAGCAAGAGCGTGGCCGCCAAGAAGGACGGGCACGCTATCGGACTCCTAGACGACGAGAAGCGCATCCGTAAGGGCATCATGTCGGCCGTCACCGACTCGGGTCGCGAGGTGCGCTTCGAGCACGCCTCGCCGGGCGTTCGCAACCTCCTCACCATCCACCAGGCGCTGACCGGGCAGGAGATGAGCGCCATCGAGGCCGAGTTCGAGGGTGCCGGTTACGGGCACCTCAAGAAGGCGGTGGTGGCCTCCGTACTGGAGGCGTTGACGCCCATCCAGCAGCGCTACCACGAGTACATGGCCGACGCCGCCGAGCTCGACCGGGTGCTGGCCTCCGGCGCCGAGCGGGCGCGCGCCATCGCCGACCGCACGCTGCGGCGCGTGAAGGACGCCATGGGGGTCGGCTGACGGCCGGGGCGCGGCGCGGTCACGGGCGGGCGGGTCAGGTGCTGTTCGTCTTCCTGGACGGCGTGGGTCTGGGTGAGCCCGACGCTGAGCTCAACCCCCTGGCCCAGGCGCACATGCCCGTGCTGGAGGAGCTGATCGGCGGACCCCTCACGAGCGAGCGGGCAGCGCTCACGCAGCCGGGCCTCGTGTACCGGCCGCTGGACGCGCGCCTCGGGGTCGAGGGCCTGCCGCAATCGGCCACCGGCCAGACCACCCTCCTGACCGGAGTGAACGGCGCCGCCACCATGAACCGCCATTACGGGCCGTGGCCCGGACCCACCCTCATCACCCTGCTGGAGGCGGGCACGCTCTTCCACGAGGCCGAACGGCTGGGCGGAGCGGTGCTAGCGAACGCTTACCCCGACGACTACTTCCGCACCATCGGCAGCCGCCGCTTCAAGCCCAACGCGCCGGTGGTGGCGGCGCGCAGCGCGGGGGTCGAGCTGCGCGGCATGCGCTACTACCTGGAGGGCGAAGCGGTGGTCGTGGACCTCAGCGGTGAGCGCTTCGCGGCCATGCACCAGGGCGCAGCGCCGCAATCGCCGGAGCTAGCGGCCGATGTGCTGGCAGCCATGGCAGAACGGGCACCCCTCACCTTCCTGGACGTGTGGCTCACCGACACGCTAGGGCACGCCCGCGACGGCGCAGGCGCCGTGAGGTTGCTAGAGCGCCTCGACCGCCTACTAGGGGCACTGCTGCACGCCGGCGCCGGCAGCAGCTTCACGCTCGTGCTCACGTCGGACCATGGGAACCTCGAGGACCTGAGCACGAGGGGTCACACCATGAACGACGTGCCGCTCCTAGTGGTTGGCGAGGGTGCCGAGGGCTTCGGTGAGGCGCGGTCGCTCATGGACGTGGCGCCGGCCGTGAAACGTATCTGGGAAAGCTCTGCCGGCGCTAGCGGCCCAGCAGGAGTATGAGAGGCTCGTACCAAGCCCCCACCAGCAGCAGCACCATAGCGATGGGCACCATCAGTAGCAGCTTCCGGTAACCGTTGAAGGCGCGCCTCTCGCCCGGCGAGACGAGGGTGACGAGCAGCATGCCGCCCCCAGCCACCACCAGGAAGTAGGCGGTCAGCTCGAGCGCGATGAGGACGAGTATCAGCACCATGTCGAGGAACGGGGCTCCGCCGAACAGCCCGAAGGGGATGCCCTGCACGAAGAACGACAGCCCGGCGAAGATGTAGGCGGGCACGCCGAGCAGTGCCGCCAACGAGAAGATGACGGAGGCGGTCACCACCACGAAGTTCTGGTAGAAGGTCGTAACCGCCGCGCGCGCCACGTTGCCGCTGCCGTAGGCGTCGGTGGCCCCGAGCGAGGTCACTGCCGTGGTCACCACCTCGAGGATGGCGACCTCGCACTCCTCCGGCAGGGCAGAGCCCGACAGGGCGCCGAGGCCGAAGCCGGCGTACAGCACCGCGAGCGTGACGATGACGAGGCGGCGGTGCTGCTTGATGGCGTCCCAACCAGCGCCCAACCAGCGCCGCAGCTGGGAGCCACGCACGAGCAGCTGCACCAGGATCAGCAGCGAGAACGCGCTGAAGAGCCACCACGCCAGCGGTGTCTGGAGCCAGGCGCGACCGGCGGGCAGCTGCAGGTCGGAGACGAAGCCCACCCGTTCCACGCTCCAGCCGTCGAGCTCCTCTGGTGGAGCCTCGGTCGCGCGCCGCAGCCTGACCTCCACCACGTCGAGGCGGTCGCCGGCCCTAACGGCGGCGTAGGTGAAGAGCCGTACCCCTTCCTCGTCGGAGGGGCGTTCCACCCTGTCCTCGATGCGTACCTCGGTGCCTGCTGGCGCGGCCCCAGAACCGAACAGGATGGGCAGCTGCCGACAGATCTCGACGGCGGAGAGGTTGCGGTCTGGGAGTACGCTGCGCGGGGCGGCGGCCACCCACTCTCGCACGGCCAGGTCGGCGCGATCGGGCGCGGCGTCGGCAACGGCCTCGGTAGCGGCGGTGGCGTCGGCCGCGCTACCTGCTGCGCTGTCGCTGCCGGGCGCCTGCGCGAGGGCGCTACCGAACGTGAACGCCATTAGGGCAAGCAGCAGCGCCACGCGCCGCGCCAGCTCGGAGGTGAGGGTGAGGGGGAGTGACCGTTGGATCGTATCCATGACTGAACCTAAGCTGGAGGGGTGGGGAGCTGGGAGGCTAGGAGCGGGTGTGCGCCTCCCGAACGACCTTGCAAGCATACCGTCTGCGGCGCGAGCCGGCGGCGGTAGTACACTCGCGAAGGTATGACGAAGCCTCCAGCCTGGTTCCTAAACGCGGCGCGCCGCACGCTCGTGACGGCGTTCCCGCGCCTAGCGCGCCCCGACGACGCCTGGGCCACCGCGCAGCTGGCGCCAGAGGAGGCGCGGCTCTTCCTGCAGCTCCCGCCGCAGGAACGCGAGCACGGAGTGGCGGTGGCGCGCAGGCTCCTGCGCGCGGAGCCGGGCGCAGGCGCGGTGCTGGTCCGAGCGGCGCTGCTTCACGACGTGGGCAAGCTGGGGGCACCACAGTTCGTGCTGTGGCGCGTGCTCGCTCACCTCCTTCCGCCCGCGCGCTACCCAGCCGAGCCCCGCTTGCGCGGTCTGGCCGGCGTGAGGCAGTCGCGGGTGCATCACGCGGGCTACGGCGCTGCGCTCATCCGCCGCGCCGGCGGCTCCGAGGCCGTAGCGGGCCTGGTGGAGCGGCATCATGAGGCGGCGGCAACGGGCGAGCTGGCCGCGTTGAGGGCGGCAGATGAGCGAACCTGACGGCAGGGAGGGACCAGCCACTCAAGCGGCCGCCCACGTGACCGACGAGCAGCTAGCTTGGCTCTTCGACCTGCAGCGCTTCGGGGTGCGCACCGGCCTCGAGGTGATGCAGGAGCTGCTGGCGCGCCTCGGCTCCCCCGAACTAGAGTTCGACACCGTGCTCGTGGGCGGCACCAACGGCAAGGGCAGCGTGGCGCGTCTGTTAGCCGCCTGCCTGCAGGCGTCGGGCGCGCGCACCGGTCTCTTCACCAGCCCCCACCTGCAGCGGGTCGGGGAGCGCGCCAGAGTGATGGGGGTGCCAGCCACCGACGCCGAGATGGCGCGCGCGGTCGGCGCCGTGCGCCCCGACGCCGAAGCGCTGGGCGCCACCTTCTTCGAGGTCGTAACCGCGGCGTGCCTGCTGCGCTTCGTGGCTGCGCGCGTGAACGTGGCCGTGCTGGAGGTGGGCATGGGCGGTCGCTTGGACGCCACCAACGTGGCGCACCCCGACCTGACCATCGTTACCGGTGTGGACCTAGACCACACGGCCGTGCTCGGCACCAGCGTGGAGGCCATCGCGGCGGAGAAGGCGGGTATCCTTCGTCGCAACGTGCCGCTGGTGACGGGTGCTGGCGGGGCGGCGCTCGCGGTTCTGAAGGCCCACGCAGACGCGGTAGGCGCCCCGCTTCACGTTCTAGGCGAGCAGTTCAACGCGCACGACGTAACGACGGCGTGGTCTGGCACGAGCTTCACGCTCACCTGGCTGGGCGATCCGGCGCACGCCGCCCCGCTGCCCCTGAACGAGCCAGGCAGCCTGGCCCTCACGGTGCCGCTGGTGGGCAGGCATCAGGCTGCCAACGCGGCGTTGGCCGCGTACTCCGCGCTCTACCTGGGCGTGCCGCCGCGAGCCGTGCGCTTAGCGCTGGCCAGCACGAGCTGGCCCGGCCGCCTCGAGCGGCGCGAGGTGGCTGGGCGGAACGTCGTGCTGGACGGTGCTCACAACCCGCAAGCTGCACGCGCGCTCGCTAGCACCGTGCGCGAGCTGTCTGGCGGCGCCGACGTGCTCGTGGTGGGCGTGTCGGGCGACAAGGACGCCGCCGGTCTACTCCGCGAGCTCGCCGGCTTGGCCCCTAACGTGGTGTTCACCCGCGCCGTCAACAGCCCCCGCTCGGCCGACCCGGAAGAGCTGAGCCGGTTGTGGGCGCAAGCTGGCGCTCCGGGCGCGAGGGCGGTCCGCCAGGCACCGAGCGAGGCCCTCGAGCTGGCGTTGGAGCTCGGGGGCGCAGGTGGCAGCGTGGTGGTGGCCGGAAGCCTCTTCCTGGTGGCGGAGGTTCGTAACCTCCTCGAGGGTGAGGAAGGCGAGCCGTACCAGCGCTGGCAGTGAGCCGAGCGGCACAGGTGGGTCAGGTGGGTCAGTCGCCCTGATGCTTGCGGGCGGCCCGGTTGCGCTGCCACGCACGGACGTGCTTGTAGGCGCCTATGAGGCCGATGGGCACCATGCCGGTTACCACGGTGAACAGCTCGTCGCCGAACCACCCCTCACGGCCCAGCAGGAACAGCGTCACCACGGGCAGGAGGAGCGCCCCGAGCGTGCCTGCCAGGTTCATGTGACGGCCGATGAGGTAGATGCCCACGATGAAGCCTAGGTAGAAGAGTCCGAGCAGCGGCGCCAGCGGGAGCGTCACGCCGAACGTGGTGGCGATGGCCTTACCGCCCGAGAACTGTACCCACGCCGAGAACGCGTGGCCCAACACGGCGCCCACCGCCGCGGCCATGGCGAGCGCTAAGCCTGCGGCGCCCACACGGCCCAGGACATCGGCCATCTGGAGTCCGAGGTAGGTGGCGAGCGCGCCCTTACCCACGTCTACAAGCGCCACCGCCACACCCACCCCCCAGCCGAGGTTGCGGGCGCTGTTCATGGCACCCATGTTGCCTGAACCCACCGCGAAGATGTCCTTGCCTTTCAGCCGCGCTGCGATAGCAGCGGTGGGGACGCTACCGAGCAGGTAGCCGAGCGCCAACGCCACGAGCAGGTCAAACATCGGGCCTGCCCGCCAGGGGGGCCACGACTGGTTCGGCTAGGCCCGCCACCGCGTCGAAGCTGCGTAGCTCGTGGGCGTGGTACTCCACGTAACGTTTGAGGAGCCGCCAGTGCAGGGGCCGCTCGAGCGGGGGCGCCTGCAGCGCGTGCGTTAGAGAGCCGGCGGCCAGTTGCCTGAGTTCGGTCACCGCGGTCGGGCTCATCGGCACGCCCTCGCGGCAGTTCCCGCACACGAGCCCACCCCCGGCCACGTCGAAGGCCACCAGGGGCAGGTCTTGACCGCAACGCACGCACGCGCTCAGCTGCGGCGCGAGGCCTGCCACGCCGAGCAGCCGCCAGGCGTAGAGGAGGGCAACATGCTCAGGGTCGTGATGGACGTTGAGGCCCCGTAGGCCGCTGGCTAGGTAGTCGTAGAGGCGTTCGCCGAGGTGCACGTCCACCGTCAGGTGGTCGGCCAGCTCGGTGATCAGGTGCGCGTATGGGTACACGCCCGGCTCGCTCAACCGGGCGAGGGCGCCGTTGAGCTGGACCTGCGTTAGGAGCGCCAGCGCGTCGTCGCTCTTCCGGTAGTACTGCACCGTCACGTCGTGGAAGAGGCTCAACCGCCCCAGGTTGCCACCCGGCAGCGTGCCCTTGCGGGCCACCGCGCGCCACTTTCCCCCTGGGTTGAGTAGCGTCACCACCACGTCGCCCGATGGTAGGGCGCTGCGCCTGATGACGATACCGTCGCTAACGGTGTAGTACCGCACGTGGCCAAGTCTAGCGCGGGGCGTGCCAGGTCAGGACCGCCTGGCCTGCAACGGGTTGCAGCGCCACCGCTAGCTCGGCGCTAAGTTGCAGGCTGTCGCCCGGCGTGAGCACCCTGAAGTCGCCAGTTGGAAGGTCCACGATGAGCTGGCCCTCCAGGAGCACGAGCAGGTAGGCGCTCTCGGTCACCAGCTCGAGGCGCTCGGTCAAAGCCTGGACCTCCAGCGCCGTGCCCGGCACAGCTACCCGGGTGCCGGCGGCGGAACGCGCCAGGGCCGGTAGGTTGAGCGGTCTGCCCGCCGAGCTCAGGCCTGCGCCTCGCTAGCTGCCTCGGCCGCCCGGCGCGCTTTGCCGAACGCCATGCGCAGCTTGAAGAGCGCGCTCTTGTTCAGCTTCTCAGCTTCCTCGACGGGGATGCCGAGGTCGGCCGCCGCTTGTGCGGGCGTCATGGTCTCGTGGCCGCCCACCCCTAACGTGCGTTGTGCCACGGCGGCGGCCTCTGGGGTCAGCTCGCCAAGGTGTTCGGCCAGTTGCGCCGGCGTGGCCTTTGGCCCGGCAGGCTTCTTGGCCGCCTTAGAGCCCTTCTTGGCGGCCTTCTTAGCAGTCGCCTTCTTAGCGGGCGCCTTCTTGCCGCCCTTCCGGCCCTTACCGCCGCCGCTAGCAGCCACGGCCGCCTCGCGCGCAGCGAGGATGTCGAGCGCCTGCTCGAGCGATACCTCTTCGGGGGCTAGGTCGCGCGGTAGCGAGGCGTTGAGCGAACCCCGCTTCACGTACGGTCCGTAGCGGCCGGAGCGGATCTCGATGGGCTCGCCGCTGTTGGGGTCCTCGCCGAGTTCGCGGAGGGCGGCGCCGCCGCGCTGCGACTTGCTAGCCAGCAGCTCCAGCGCGCGGGGCAGCTTCACATCGAGGAGGAACTCCCCCTTGGGGATAGAGGCGTAGACCCGCTGGTGCTTAACGAACGGCCCGTAGCGACCGATGCCCACCTCCACGGGTTCGCCGCTGTCGGGGTGGTTCCCGAGGGGCTTGGGCAGGCTGATGAGGTCGAGGGCCAGCGACTCGGTTACGTCGTGCGGCTCGACCCCGGGCGGTAGCGACACGCGCTTGGGCTTGCCGCCCTTCGGGCCGGTCTCGCCGAGCTGCAGGTAGGGGCCGAACGGTCCGCGCTTCAGTAGCACGCTCTCGCCGGTCTCCTCCCAAGTGGCTACCTCCACGTCGCCCATGTTGCCTTCCACCAGGTAACGCTCGAGGTCCTCGCGGGTGAGGTCGCCGGGCGCGACGTCGTTGGGTAGGGAGGTGGTCTTGAGCTCGCCGTCTAAGGGCCCCTCGACGTAGGGTCCGTAACGGCCAACGCGCACCACGTACGGCTCCCACTTCTCGTTGTGGATGGTGGAGATCTGGCGGGCGTCGACGCCCTCGAGCGCCTCGTCGACCCGTTTGACGATGCCTTCGTCGCCCAGGTAGAACTCCTTCAGGTAGCCGGCCGCGTTGCGCTCGCCGGCCGCGATGTCGTCGAGAGCCGACTCCATCTTGGCGGTGAACTCCGTGTCGACCAACCGTTCGAACTGCTGCTCGAGCAGGTTGTTGGTGGCGAAGGCGGTGAAGGTTGGTACGAGCTGCTGACCCTGTTTTCGCACGTAGCCGCGCGCTTGGATGGTCTCGATGATGCTGGCGTAGGTGCTGGGCCGGCCGATGCCCTCTGCCTCGAGCAGCTTCACCAGGCTGGCGTCGGTATAGCGTGCGGGCGGCTTGGTCTCGTGGCCGGCCGCTTCCACGCCGCGACACTGCAGCGTGTCGCCTTGGTTGAGCGGCGGTAGGGGCTGGTCCTGGTCGTCGAGAGCGCTGTCGGGGTCGTCGGAACCCTCCACGTAGGCGCGGAAGAAGCCCGGGAAGAGCACCGTGCGCCCCGTGGCGCGGAACGTGAGGTCGGTGGGCGCCGTACCTAGCTGCTCGGTCACTGCCGCGGGTACGGCGTCTAGTGTGGCCGACACGCGCGCGGTGACGAACTTGAGGCGCGCGTTGGCCATCTGGCTAGCCACGGTACGTTTCCAGATGAGGTCGTAAAGCGCCGCCTCGGTGCCGCGCAGGCCGTGCTCGTCGGCCGTCTTCATCTCCACCCCGGCCGGCCGGATGGCTTCGTGCGCTTCCTGAGCGTTGCGGGAGCTCTGCTTGTACGTGCGCACGCCGCTATGCAGGTACTCCTCACCGTAGCGCGCCTGGATGGCCGCCCGGCTGGCCTTGAGGGCCTCCTCGCTGAGCGAGGTGGAGTCGGTGCGCATGTACGTTATGTAGCCGTTCTCGTACAAGGATTGCGCTACGCGCATGGTGTCGCGGGCCGACAGCCCGAGCTTGCGGCTGGACTCCTGCTGCAGCGTGGAGGTGGTGAAGGGCGCCGCAGGCGTGCGGGTGCTCTCGCGCTCCTCGAGCTCGGCCAGGTGCCAGGCGCCGGCCTGCGCGCCCTCCGCCAGCGCCGCCGCGTCGGCAGCTGCCAGCTCCACCACGTCGGTGCCGCGCTTCAGCTCCGCCTTGAGCGCCCCCGTGGCGGGGTCGTAATCGCGGCCGCTCGCCACGCGCACCCCGCCCACGTGAGTGAGGGTGGCCTGGAAGCCCGCCTCCTCTTTGGAGAGGTACGCCACCAGGTCGTGGTAGCTGGCGGCCACGAAGCGCATGCGCTCCTTCTCGCGCAGCACCAGCAGGCGCACGGCCACGCTCTGCACGCGGCCCGCCGACAACCGTGGCGCGATCTTGCGCCACAGGAGCGGGCTGATGGCGTAACCCACCAGCCGGTCGAGCACGCGGCGCGTCTCCTGCGCGTCGACCAGGCTCTCGTCGATCTCGCGGGTGCGTTCGAGGGCGTTGAGGATGGCCTCCTCGGTGATCTCGTGGAAGACCATGCGCTTGATAGGTACCTTGGGCTCCAGTAGCTCCACCAGGTGCCAGCCGATGGACTCGCCCTCGCGATCCTCATCCGTGGCGATGTACAGCTCGTCGGCTTGCGCCAGCGCCGAGCGCAGCATCTTCACCGTCTCGCGTTTACGGGGCGACACCACGTAGACGGGCTTGAAGCCCTCGTCCACGTTCACACCCAGGCGAGCCCACTCGGCACCCTTGAGTTCGGGCGGGATCTCGGAGGCGTTAGAGGGCAGGTCCCGCACGTGGCCCATGCTGGCCTCCACGCGGTAACCATCTGGTAAGAAGCGGCTGATCGTGCGCGCCTTCGTGGGCGACTCGACGATTACCAGGCGCTTCTTTGCTTCGTCCAACGACAATGTTATGCCCCCTCTGGAAATGGCGCGGCCATTATACGGGTGCGTTCCTCGCTGTCAAGCCGCCGCCTTGGCCCTAGCCCAGAGCGCCACAGCTGGCGGCGCGAGCCGTCGCACAGGTGCGAAAGAGGGTAGCCGACGGCTCGCTTCAGAGGGGCCGACGGTTGCTGATGGCGCGGCCGAGGGTGACCTCGTCGGCGTACTCCAGGTCGCCGCCGACGGGGAGGCCGTAAGCGATGCGGCTCACGGGCACCGCGTGCTCCTGGAGCTGGCGCGCCAGGTACATGGCGGTGGCTTCACCCTCCACCGTGGTCGAGGTGGCCAACACCACCTCCGTGACGCCTTCGAGGCGCGCCATGAGCCCGGCGATGGTGAGCCTGTCGGGCCCCACGCCGTTCATGGGGCTCAGGGCACCGTGCAGCACGTGGTAGAGCCCGCGGTACTCGCCTGAACGCTCGATGGCTAGGAGGTCGGCGGGCTGCTCCACCACGCAGACGAGCGCGCGGTCGCGACCTGGGTCGGCGCACACCGCGCACGTGTCGTCGCCGCTGCTCATGACGTTGTAGCAGTTCGGGCAGGTGGTGAGGCCCGTCTTGGCGTTCACGAGCGCCTCGGCTAGGGCCCGCACCTCTTCCTCAGGGCGGTTGAAGAGGTGGAAGGCCAGGCGCTGCGCGCTCTTGGGGCCCACGCCGGGTAGGCGGCCGAGCTCGCGGATGAGCGTTAGCAGGGCGTTTGGGAAGCGGACGCTCATGGCTTGCTAGCCCGGCTGCTCGGGGTCGCCGTGCTCAGAAGAGGCCGCCCATGCCGCCCATGCCGCCGAGGCCGCCCATGGCTGAGCCCATCTCCTGCTCCTGGAGCTCCTTGGCCTTGCGCTGCGCCTCGTTCACGGCTGCTGTGACGAGGTCCTCGAGCATCTCCACGTCTTCCGGGTCGACGACCTTCGGGTCGATGCGGACGCTCGTCACGGTGCCCTCACCGGTGGCGGTGGCGGTGACCATGCCGGCGCCGGCGCTGCCCTCCACGGTGAGGGAGGCGAGCCGCTCCTGTGCCTCAGCCACCTTGCGCTGCGCCTTCTGCGCTTCCTTCATCAGCTTCTGGATGTTCATTCGCAACTCCTACGGGGCCGTAATCGGCGCGCGAACCTGCGAGCGCCGGTGCCTGTGGGGCACGAACGCTCGGCGCTGCGCGCTGCCGGCTGCGGTCAGGTGGAACCCGGCCCGAAAGGCAACCGGTCCTGATCGTCGTCATCGTACCCGTCGCCGGCCGCGAGGTCGTCGTCCAGCGTCGGGAGCGCATCCTCGAGCGTGGCGTTGCCGCCGGCCTCGTCCTCGTCGGCGTAGGGCCTGACCTCCACCACCCGGCCGGGGAAGAGGCTTTGTAACTCGTTGAAGGCGGCCTCTAGCTCGCTGGCGGGCTCTTGACCGTCGGGGGGCGCTGCCACGGCCGGTTCGGGAGCGGTCGGTTCGCTCGCGGCTCGTTCGGCTGGTGCCGTAGTGCGCGCGGTCGGCTTGGGAGGCACCGGTTCGCGCGCGGCCGTGGGCGCCGGGGTGGCCGCCCGCGCCGGCGCCTGCGCAGGCTCGGTACCGGGTGCGGCCCCGAAGGTACCGCCGTCGTCCTCCGGCGCGTGGCCCCAGAAGTCGGCCGGCAGCTCCTCGCGACCGAAGTCGACGTCGTCCGGGATGAACGCGTCGCTCGTGGTGGGTGCTGGGGCCGTTGAGGGCTTCGCGGCTGCGGCGGCCGCTGAAGGAGCAGGGGCTGGTTCGGGCGCTGCCTTCTCTGGTTGGCGGGGTGAGCTCGCGGCTTGCTGTGGGTCGGTTCTGGCCGGGGCGGCGGTGCGCCCCGTCACGCTTTTGGGGAATCGCCCCCTCTGGCGCCAGCGTTACCGCCCACCGTGCGCGTGCCGCCAGGGCCGTCGATGACCAGGCGGAACCCCGGCCCGAGCTCCTGTTCCAGCAGGGCCTGTAGTTCGTCGGTGCGCGTGAGCAGCTGCCCGTGATGGAAGGCGTGGGTGTCCTGATAGGTGAGGGTCACGACGTCGCCTTCGAGCGTGGCGGCGGCGGGCATCAGGAACGCCTTGAGTTGCGGGCCCGCCTTGCCCCGCACGCTGTGCCACGAGAAGCTGCGCTTGCCCCCAGCGGCTGCCGTGGGCTGTTCGTCGGCTGCCGCTGCGGTTCGTTGCGGCGCCTGGCGTGCGGAAGGTGCGGCCTCGCTTGGCTTCGGCCCGCTGGCAGCGGCCTGCGCGGCTCCACGCGCCGCCGGTCGGTTGGGCTCGAACGGGGGTGGGTCGCTTCGTTGGGGCGCTGTGTCGGGTTGGGCGGGCGCGGCGGCTGCCTGAGCTGGCGTCGTGGCAGGGGTGGCCCGGCCTGGCGCTCTGGCGGCCTGAGCCGGCGCGGCGGCTGGGCTCGTCAGCGCGGCGTCGGTTGGCGCCGGGAGGTTACCCACCAGGGCGTTGCGCACCTTGATGAGGGTCACCTCGAGCGCGTAGAGGTCGTTGTGCCGCACGAAGCGCTCCTGCTCCTCGTCGAGGGCGTGCAGCGCCAGTAGCAGGGCGTCGGGTGTGAGCGGGAGCTCGGGCGCCTGTGCGTCGTCGGTTGCGGCGCCCCGACCAGTCTGCAGCTTCGTGTGCAGGACGTCGCGCAGGTGTCGTGCCAGCTGCTCGGCCACCGTCCTGGGGGCGAAGCCCTGCCGGTAGAGGCTAGCCGCCTCTGAGAGCAACTGGTGGAGCTCGTCGGTCGCCAGGGCCTGAGCTAGGTTATGCAGCTGCTCACCGGGTGGGAGCCCCAGCGTCTCCTCGGCGCGCTGCAGCGTGACGGGCTCGCCAGTGATGAGCAGCCGTTCGAGCAGCGACTCGGCGTCGCGCATGCCGCCGTCGGCAGCGCGGGCCACGAGGCCGAGCGCGGCCGGCTCGGTCTCTACACCTGCGGCGCTGCTGAGCCGCTCGAGCTTGCCGATGATCTGTTCGTCGGTGAGGCGCCTGAAGCGGAAGTGCTGGCAGCGCGAGAGGATGGTGGGCGGGAGCCGCTCTGGCTCGGTGGTGGCCAGGATGAAGACCAGGCCGGCGGGCGGCTCCTCCAGCGTTTTCAGTAGCGCGTTAGCGGCCGACTTGGTGAGCATGTGCGCCTCGTCGAGGATCCACACGCGCATGCCGCCGCGCAGGCTGGCGAGGCCCACCCGCTCACGCAGGTCGCGCACGTCCTCCACCGAGTTATGAGAGGCAGCGTCGAGCTCCATAACGTCGGGATGCGAGCCCGCCTGCACGAGTCGGCACGACTCGCACTGCCCGCACGGTCGCTCTTCCGGCGCCGCCTCGCAGTTGACGGCCATGGCCAGGAGCCGCGCCATGGTGGTCTTACCGACCCCGCGCGGCCCGGAGAAGAGGTAGGCGTGAGAGGTGCGGCCCTGCTGCACCGCGGAAGCGAGCAACTCCTTCACGTGTTCCTGACCGACGACCTCCGCGAAGGTGGTGGGTCGTGCGCGCTGGTAAAGGGCTGCCATGGGACGTCGAGTGTACCACCAGCCTGGTGGCGCTTCCCGTGCCGTTGGTTAGCATTGTGCATGAGCTCGACCAGGCCGAACGGACCGCCAGGGCCGTCCACGACGGCTGGTTCGGTCGCGCCGTGGGTGGCCGGCGCGCCGCGGCTAGCGCTGGCGCTGTCGGGTGGTGCTGCGCGGGGCATGGCGCACATCGGCGTGCTCAAGGCGCTCGAGGCGGCGGGGGTCAAACCCGCCCTGGTGGCAGGCACCAGCTACGGCGCCATCGTGGCGGCGCTCTACGCGCTCGCCGGCTCTGCCCTCGAGGTCGAGAGGATCACGCGGTCGCAAGACATGGCCGAGGTCTGGCGCCAG
This sequence comes from uncultured bacterium, assembly GCA_964518275.1. Taxonomy (GTDB): domain Bacteria; phylum Deinococcota; class Deinococci; order Deinococcales; family Trueperaceae; genus JAAYYF01. The sequence continues at coordinate 35,220 of CAZFFG010000010.1, forward strand.
GGGTTAGACCCGGGCTTCCACCGGGGCGCGCTCGTGAGTGGTGAGCGGCTCACCAACTGGCTCGACCGTAAGTTCTTCCTGGGCGCCACCTTCAACGACGTCAGCGTGCCATTGGCGGTGGCGTGCACCGACCTGTCGGCGCGCACGCTCGTGACCGTGAGGGACGGCTCTATCGCGCAGGCGGTGCGCGCCAGCTGCGCACTGCCGGGCATCTTCGCGCCGGTGCGGTGGCAGGGCCGAACGCTCATCGATGGCGGTTTCATGGAGCCCGTGCCGTTCACCGCGCTCTCTGCAGCGGACCCGGCGGTGCTCCTCGGGGTGCAGGCGGGCGTCGACGTGAGGCGCTCGCGCTTGGTGCGCGCCATCCGGCGTTTCAACGTGTCGCGCAGCGGTCGCGCCTTCAGGCGCCGCGCCGAAGTGCTAACGGGCGAGGGGCCAGTGAGCCAGATGATCCGCGGTGTCTCCATCTCACTCAGTAGCTACAGTCGGGGCGTGCGCGTGCCAGTGGGCGCAACCATGTTGCGGGTCGACCCCGGCATCGCCTGGTGGGACTTCCACCGTTCCCCTAGCGCCATCGCTGCTGGCGAGCGCGCCATGCACGAAATGCTGGCCGCTGGCGCCTTGCTGCCGCTGGAGCCCGTTCCGAGCCCGGCCGACGGCAGCGGGGTAGGTTATGACGCATGAGCCACGGCGTAGCTGACGAGACCGTCTGGGCGCAGGGCGGCGCTGGCGCCACGCCCTTCGCGCCCACCCTCTACCTGTTCCCAGCCCTACGCTCCGCCGGTTGGTGGCGGGCGTTGCTCGAACTGAGGACGCACCTGAACGGCCAGGCGCCGGCCGAGGCCATCGCCGCCACTTACGCGCAGCTGCTGGGTGAGCTTGCCGCCGGCGGGCATATAGACCTGCGCTGGGCCGCCGCCACGGAGCTGCTGCGCGATGAGGGTCCGCTCAGCGCCTACGCGGCGGAAGCCGTGCCGGCCGGGCTGCTGCACGCTCTCGAGAAGGACCTGAGCCTCGTTCACCACCTCACCGCGGCAGACCCGGCGGTGGCCGTGGCGCAACAGCTCGGCCATGAGCCTCCCGCCTTGGAGGACCTCGCCACCCCGCCAGGACCCGGCCTGGTGATAGCCGCCGTGGAAGCGGTACTGGTCGCGCTGGCCGCCACCGAGCCGCGGCGCCGTGTGGAGCTGTTCGTGGACGCGCTGGCGCGCTACGGCAGCGGGGAGGCGGCCCTTTACGAGGCGCTCGTGTGGCAGGACGGCACGCTAGCGGGCGTGCCCTACCCGGACCGACCCGACTGGGACGAGCTGTTCGGGCTCGAGGAGCAGCTGGGCCGGCTCGAGCGGAACGTGGAGGCGCTGCTGCGGCGCGCTGGAGCGCATCACGCGCTGCTCTACGGCCCCCGCGGTAGCGGTAAGTCCACGGCCGTCAGGGGGCTACTGCGCCGCTTCGCGGGGCGGGGCCTGAAGCTCGTGGAGGTGCCGCCGGCCGAGCTGCACTCCCTCGCGGAACTGGTGGAGGCGCTGCGGCGCCAACCGACCTCGTTCGTGCTGTACGTAGACGACCTCGCGTTCGAGGAGGGCGAGACCGCCTACCGGCCCCTCAAGAGCCTCCTAGAGGGCAGCCTCGCGCGGCGGCCCGGCAACGTGATGGTGGTGGCCACCAGCAACCGTAGGCACCTCGTGAAGGAGCGCTTGTCCGAGCGACCCAAGCCCGAGGACGACGTGCACGGTTGGGACACGCACAACGAGCGCCTCGCGCTAGCAGACCGGTTCGGTCTAACTATCACCTTCCCCTCCGGCTCGCAGCGGCAGTACCTGGAGCTCGTTCGCGCGCTAGCGGCGCTGCGCGGGGTGGCCAACTTCTCACAGGAGCAGGCCATAAAGTTCGCGGAGTGGGGCAACGGCTACTCGGGGCGCACCGCCCGGCAGTTCGTTGACGAACTCCGGCAGGACGCCGCAGGCGACCACACGTTGGCTGACGGCTGAACGCGCTAGTGGCCGCCTGGCCAGGCGGCCGCGGTCACACCCCTTACGCGCTCGTGCGCCGTGTGGCGCTGCCCGTGAGCTCGTCGATGACGGTGCGCGCCACCGTGCGCGCCGCGTCGGGCTTCGCCAGCCGTGCGGTGGCGGCACGCATGGCGTCCAGGCGCTCGCCGTCCTCGAGCAGGCTGCGTAACTTGTGGCTCAGCGTGGAGAGCGGCTCCACCCGCACCGCGCAGCCGTTCTCGAGCAGCACGTTGGCGTTGATCTCTTCCTGCAGCGGGTAGGGGCTCACCAACATCATGGGGAGCCGTGCCGCCAGCGCCTCACTTGAGGTGAGCCCGCCCGGCTTGGTAACGGCCAGGGTGGCGCCGGCCATCAGCTCGGGCATGTTCGACACGAAGCCAAGCACCTGGAACGTGACCGGCCCGCTGGTCTCAGCCACCGCCTCTTGCGCCACGTTGAGGAGCTCGCTGCTGCGTCCGCACACCACCGTGACCCTGAGCGGCCAGCGGAACTCCCGCAGCTGCGTGAGGATGGTGCGCACGTGGTCGGCGCCGAGGCCACCGGCCAGCACGAGGAGGTGCTCCTTGTCCGAACCGCCCTGGCCCGGCTCGGGGGCCTGTAAGGCGCTGAACCTGAGGTCGATGGGGATGCCCGTGACGCGCACGCGGTGATCGTCAACGCCGGCGCTGAGCAGCTGGGCGCGCACCTCACCGGAGGCCACGAAGTAGCGCGCCACGCCGGGCTGGAGCCAGAAGGCGTGCGCGAAGAAGTCGGTGATGACCACCGCCTGCGGCAGCACCTTGTGACGGCGCATGCGGCCGCTCATGATCTGCGCGCCTAGGAAGTGCGTGTGCACCACCACGGTGGGCTGGTACCGGTCCACGATGCGCGGCACCTCGTACGAGAGGAGCCGCATGGCGCGAGCGCGCAGCCGGCGCTGCATGGAGGTGCGTTCGCTCGGCTTATCGAGGCGGCGGCCGATCCACTCCACCAGGTCGGGCATCGTCCTCACGAGGTCGAAGTAGGCCTGACGGTAGAGCCGGCGGAAGGGGAGGGCGGTGTGCTCCAGCAGGTCGGCGTGAGTGGACTCCACGCCCAGCTCGTCGAAGGCCGCGACGAGCGCCTTGGCGGCCGCCACGTGGCCACCCCCGATGGAGGCGGAGAGGACCAGTACTCGCGGCCTGCCAGTCACGGTTTCAGCATAGCAAGGCGCGTGTGGCGCCCCGCGGTCGAGACCGGTGAGTTGTGGTGCTACCATGCGCCTCGGAGGTTCGAATGCACCGTCTCCTGCCGCCCTTCGCCCTTGCCCTGCTGCTCGCCGCTTGCGCGCCCGGTCCCACCGTGAGCATGCACGACCTGTACCTGCTCGGCAGCCTGGACGCGCGGCTCACGCACTTCTACGGCGACGCCACCGAGCTCCGCTACGGCGAAGGCACGGTCGAGCTCACGCGGCCTGCGCCGGACGCGCCCGCGCCGCAAGGCACCTACGTGGTGGCCGATGCGCTCCTGGTGGACGGTCAGCCGTACCTGCAGCAAGCGGTGGAGCCGCTGGCGCGCGCCGCCGTAACAGCCAGCCGCATTCCGCTCACCACCGACATGCAGCTCCAGGTTCACGTTCCCACGAACCAGATCGTTTACTTCGACGGCTCCTCCTTCCTCCTCCTGGCAGAGGAGGGCACGGAGGGCGTGCAGGCCCGGGTGGTGCCGAGACCCCTGTTCAACCGGCTCCGCGGCCTGGGTCAGCTGAACGCGGCCGAAGCCGCCATGCTCGAGAACGCCGTGCGTAGCGGCGGCCGGCCCGTGGTGCTAGCGTTCCTGCCCACCGATGAGCTGCCGCCTCACAGCGTGGACGGCCTGAGCGAGCAGCGCCGCACCGCGGTCTACGTACAGCAGCAAGTGGGCTCGGACCCTAGCGCCTTCCGGCCGGCGCCCACCGAGCTCATCTGGGAGGTCCTGGCGCAAGGCAACCAGGCGGTAGGCGTGGACACCACCACGTACCAACTGTTGCGGGACGAGGCCGAGTTCCTCAACCTCTGGAACCGGGCGCACGCCTCGCTCCTCAGCCCCCCGGCACCCCCGCGCGTGGACTTCATGCGCGAGTCAGTGGTGGCGCTCTTCATGGGCACTCAGAGCACCGGCGGTTACGGCATAGAGGTACGCAGCGTGACCGAGGAGAACGGCGAGCTCTACCTCGACGTGGTCATGCAGCAGCCCGCCCCGGGCGACATCACCACTCAGGCGCTCACCAGTCCTTGGGTGATGGTGCGCGTTCTGAGGGGCGGTTACGAGGTGGCGTGGCTGCGCGACCCGGCCACCGGTAACCTCATCGGGGCGGCCCGGGCGCCGTTCTAGCCGCTAACACCGTTCTAGCCGCTGGCGCGGTTCAGGTGAGCGCCATGGGGTCGAACAGGCGCCGGTACTCCTCGTTGGCGTAGCGGTCGGTCATGCCCGCCAGGTAGTCCGTGAGGGCCCGCTCTAGGCCCAGGTCGGCCACCTGGAGCTGAACACTGGGCGGCAGCATGTCGGGCGTCTCGAGGTAGGCCTGGTAGATGCGCTCGAGCACCTGGTGCGCCTTGCGCGTCATGCGGATGAGCCGGTGATGGAAGTAGAAGTTCG
>CAZFFG010000011.1:0-38446 GCA_964518275.1 uncultured bacterium
GCCGCAACCGGTTGGGCGAGAGTGGCGAGCATGCCCCTCACGTTAACGGCACGCCATATATCGAAGGCTCACCCCTGGCGCACGCTGAGGTGAACGCCATCTTGCAGTTGGGTAACCGCCGCACCGAACCGCGCCCCGTGCTGTACACCACCACCGAACCTTGCCCACTCTGCATGGGCGCCAGCCGCATGGCCGGCCTGGGGCGCGTGGTCTTCGCCTCTAGAGACGAGTGGGCTGGGGCAGCGGTCATGGCCGAGCGCATCCCTTACCTAAAGGAGATGGGCCCCAGCGTAGAGGGGCCCATTGCCGACCTAGAGTTACCGCTCATGACTTGGCTACTGGCCGCGCATGGCAACCAGCAGGTGCGTTCCGGTTCGTTCATCGACCGGTGGCGCGAGCGGCATCCGCTGGCCGCCGAGGTCGGATCGCGTCTGAACACCAGCCAGGCGTTAAGGGACGTAGCTGTCGACGGGGTCGAGGCCGTGTGGTCGGTGCTGGCGGCGGAGTTAGGCTCGACCGACTGAACGCCTAGTGCATCTAGGCCCCGACCCCTAGTACGACCCGAGCACCGCCAGTCGCGTCATGGTCATATCGACTCCGGCCACGCAAGCGGGCTTGGTCGTGTCGGGCGTGGTGAAACCGCTGCTGATGTCCTCAGCGCGGTAAGCCACGACCGGCAGGCCGTTCGGTTGGATGGCCAGCGCGGGCTGCCGCAGGAACCACATGCCCACCGTGCAGTTGTGATACAGGAAGATGTCGTCGGGCGGGATGTCGCTAGCCAGCTCGGCCACCACCAGCGACCAGTCGTCGGGGCCGTCGCGGCCCACGCAGTCGCCGTCGCAGTAGGCCACGAGGATGCTCGCGCTGCCGGTGTACGCCAGGCGCGGGCGGTCCTGCTGGTCGAGCACCAGCGAGATGCCGTCGCCCAGATCGCTGCCTTCAGCGCTGTGCAGGAGCATGAGCCCCTCCCAGGAACCGCCATCGTCGGCCGTGCAGTCGGTCAGGCACTCGAAGTAACCGAGGAAGCTCTCATCACCATCGGCGCCCAGGAACGCTAGCCGCACCGTGCCGTCGTTGCCCACCGCCATCGACACGGCCGGGCTGATCTCCGCGATGTACCGGTCTGAGTACGCCTCGGCCAGGCCCACGCCGGGCCAGTTGTCGACCTCTTCGTTGCCGCAGTCCGCAGCGCAGTTGAGGTACGCCACCAGCTCGACGTCGTCCACGGGGATAGCGGTGGCCACGTGCGCCACGCCGCTAGCATCGAAGCGGAGGGTGGGTTCCAGCCAGGACTGCTCGCTCACTACACTGCCCGTCCAGCTGCTGGGGTCGAGGCAATCCGCGTCGCAAGCGAAGTACATGGTGCCCGGGTCGGGCGCGAACATGCCCAGGTACGCCTGGTAGGCGTGCAGCAGGAAGCGCGGGCGGCCCTGCGGGTCGAGCGCGAAGGCGTCGCCGGTGAGCTCCCATTCGTCGCCTTGCACGTAGATCACGGCCGCTTCCCAGTTCTGGCCCTCGCCGCACGCCGACGCGCAAGTGGCGTAGATGATGGAGTCGTAGGCGGAGATGAGCAGGTGCGGCCGGTCGCTCGCGTCCACCGCGATGAGCGCGGTTTGCACCGCCCCCTCGTCCTCGGTGTAGAGACTCAACGACTCGAACGCTTCGGGCTCGGTGCAAGCCGAGGCGCAGTAGGCGTAAACCGCGCCGCTACCGGCAACTATCGGGTAGGTGAGGTGCACGCCGCCACGGGAGTCGACGACCATGCGCGGGTCGCCCGTGTTGTGCACCTCGGCGCCGGTCGGCAGGAAGAACGCCTGCGCGAGCGCGGAGCCCGCCAGGGAAAGGCTTAGGAGTAGAGCCAGTCGAACCACAGTCGACCGCCATGAACCTTCGGAAACACGCGCCATACGTAGTCAATCGCTTTCTGCCGCTCGGAGCAGCGCATCTATAGCCAATGAGGCATGTAACTATCCGAGCCATTATGCACCGCGCGAAGTAACAGGTGGCAAGGGCTGGGGTTTCATGAAAGCGAGGGCCACCAGAAGGCTAGGCACCGCGAGATGGAGCCTGGGCTCGCAAAGGGCGCCGCTCCCGGGCCGGCCTACAGAACGCCCCGCCGCCTCAGTACCGCGAGGTCCGCCAGCCACAAGAGCACGCAGAGCGCCGCGGTGGCCACAAGCGCGGCCGGCGTTTGCGCGAACGCGTTGACCGCCCCCATCACGTCTTGGGTGAAGCCTTCCACGTACGCGTTGGCAACGAACACCACCGCGGCCATGAGCGCCATGCCCACCTGGGCGAACGCCATGCCGCCGAGGTCGTAAAGGAGCGTCACCAACGCCACCAGGGCGAGGCTGGCCATGAACAGCACTCCTAGTATCCAGCTACCAGTCAGGTTCACTAGGAACTCCCGACCGCTTCCGACCAGGCCGACCATGATCAACAGAACACCAACTACCAGCACGGCCAAAGGAAGGGCGCAACTCCGCAGCTGGCGAGCGGCCGCCACCTGCCATGGGCGCACGGGTAGCGCTAGGAAGAGCCGGAACCTTCCCTCGGTCCGTTCGATGCTCAGCGCTCGGAAGGCCCATATCACCGCCGCGATCGGAGCTACTAGGAACAGGAAAGCCAGCACGCTCGGCACGGCCTCTAAGAAGGGTCTCTCGAGGACCGGCCATAACGACATGACCAGAGCCCAGCCGAGCCATGCCGCAAAGGAAACGGCTAAGTACCTGACCTCGCCAACAGCGAGCCTAAGCATGCGCCGCACCGCCGGCAACCGCGGTGCCACGCAGAACGTGCACCGCCACTTCCTCCAGTGGCATCCGCTGGGCTTCGATGTTGGTGGCGCCCAACGCTCGCAGCTGGTCCACCGCCCGCTCGAAGTCGGGTGTAGCTGCGGCGTGAAGGCTGCCTTGCGTGCGGTGATCCAGCAGCAAAGCGCCGGTCACGGCAGGGAGACTCGCGCCCGCATGCCTGAAGGTGAGGCGCCGCCAACCTTCCTCAAGCTCGTGCCGCTGGCTATCGAGCACCATCCTCCCGTCACGTATGAAGGTTAGGTCGTCGGCCAAGCGGCCCAGGTCGGCGAGGATATGCGTGGAGTAGAGGATCGCGGGGCTCCCGTCCTCAAGGTACTCGTGTAGAACGTCGAGCAACTCTGATCTCACCAGCGGATCGAGTCCAGCCGTGGGTTCGTCCAGCAGCAGAATGCGAGGCCGCCGCGCCAGCGCTGCTATCAACGCCAGCTTCACTCGGTTACCTTTGGATAGTTCCTTCACCTTCTTCGTAAGCGGTAGCTCGAACCTACGGGCGAGCAGGTCCTGGGCATCTACTGACCATCTCGGGTAGAAGCTCGCGAGGAAGGCGAGGTTCCGCTGAGCCGACCAGTTCTCGTAGAAGGGCTGCTGCTCGCTGGCGTAGCCGACCTCGGCCTTCCACGCCGGGTCTCCGAAGCGCACCTCCCGACCATTCACGTGCACCGTGCCAGCGGACGGTCGCAAGGTCCCCGCCAGCACGTCCATCGCCGTGGTCTTTCCCGCTCCGTTCGGGCCGATGAGCGCCCGCACCCGACCCTGTGCTAAGCCGAAGCTAATGGGTCCTAGGTGGAAGTCCGGGTAGTGCTTCTCCACAGCCTGGAGGCTAGCTGCAACGGTCACGTAGGCACGCCTTCCAGGATGGCCGCCACCCTACGCAGGATGTCCTCGTTGGAGAGCCCCTCGGCAGCGGCCTGCTCTAGAGCCGGCACTAGACTCTCGCTCAGCCGAGCGAGGGCAAGCGCCCGCCTGTCGGACTGGGTTAGCGCTCGTACGAAGAAGCCCCGGCCCCTGCGCGCCTGGATGAGGCCCTCCCGTTCAAGCGCTTCGTAGGCGCGCTGCACGGTTACCACGCTGACCTTCTGCTCGCTGGCCAGGCTCCGTATCGACGGAAGTTCCGCCCCCGGCGGGAGGTCGCCGCCGAGTATCAGGCCGCGTACCTGACGGGCGAGTTGCCCCTGCAGGGTTTCAGTGGATGTGTCGCTTAGGTTCAACAGCATGGTCAGCCCTCCGCGCTTAGTGTGCAGGTGCAGTATATACAGTTAGCGCACCGACGTGGCGCGGACCGCCGAGTTCCCTCCTCACGCGCCATGCGGCAGAATGAGTCTAGCGAGCCAGTAACGACTCGCTTACGGCCAGAACTTTCGCCTCGGTTACATCTCTTACCGAAAGGGAAACGACGCCATGACCACCAGCTCCGCCACCGCCCGCACCACCCCCTCCGCCCGCTCCCGCCGCCTGTTCCTCGCGGCCGTCATGGCGCTCCTCGCCCTGGCCGCCTGCATCCCCATCGGGGTGCCGGGCCTACGCAACATCGACGGTCAGACCTGGTCGGCGCGCTTCGACGTCGACGTTCAGGTGGCCACCACCAGCATCCGACTGCCGGTGGAGGTAGCGCTCACATTCAGCCAGCGCCTGCAAGACGTGACCGCGGACGCCACGGTTGAGTACGACGCCGGCATCTTCCGCCTGCAAACCGGCCGCCTGGTGGAACTGAACGGCCGCATCGGTCTCGACGACCGCCTGGACCTGGACAGCCCGAACAACGTGCTCTCGTTCGAAGGCCGCTTCGCGGGCGATCGGCTGGTCGGCACCATCGCCATTGCGGGCGTTGTTCCCGTGGGAGACGTCACTTTCACCAGGATCCGGTAAACGCGTAAGCGACCTATGGGGAGTCAGGTAGTAGAGCGGCTGCGCGCCGACGTCGCGGCCCTGATAGCCACGTTCGAGGACCGGCGCGTCGGCAGCGCCGGTCACTTAGCAGCGCGCGAGTGGGTGCACCGGCGCCTGAGCGGCATGGGCCTCGAGCCTTACAAGGACGGCGAGTTCGTGCTGCCGTACGGCCCGGAACCGCACGGGGCCGGCCCGGGCAAGCGGTTCGCGAACGTGGTGGGCGTGGTTCCCGCCGCGCCCGGCACAAGCCCAGCCGCCAAGCCGTGGGTACTAGGCGCGCATTACGACACCGTGCCGTTCACGCCCGGCGCCGACGACAACGCGGCCTCGATAGCCGTGGTGCTCGAAGTGGCGGCGCGGCTGCTCGAGAGACCGGTCAGTCGTCCCGTAGTGGTGCCCATCTTCGACGCCGAGGAGCCGCCCTACTTCCACACCGAACTCATGGGGTCGGTACGCTTCGCGGAGGATCACATCGGCCGGAACGTGCACGCGGCCGTCATCCTCGACCTGATAGCGCACCCGGTTCCCGCGCCTGGGCTCGAGGACCTGGTCGGGCTGATGGGAGCCGAGAGCCACCCGGCCTGGGCCGACTCTGTTCGGGCTGTGGCCCAGGAGTTCGGTCCGGTCATCAGCCTGCCGAACGAGATCATGGCCGACATGAGCGACCATTACGCCTTCCGCCGGGCGGGTCTGCCGTTCATGTTCGTCTCCAGCGGCCAGGGCACGCACTATCACATGCCCACCGACAACATGGCGAACCTCGACCTGAACAAGGCCGCGCGCGTGGCCGACCTGGTGGAGGGGCTCATCCGCGGCGCCGACGCCGTTCGATTCGACGGAGCGCAGCCGCACGACACCAGCCAGCTCGATCACGACCTGCTGCGGGCCCTTCTCGGGCCGGCGGGCCTAGCCGGCCTAGGCATTAGCTCAAGCGCAGACGTCCGTGCCGGCCTCAGGCGCTTGGTGGGTGTGCTGCTGCAACCTGGGCGTTAGGGTGAGCGCCGCGAACATGCAGCGCCCCCGGCGTAAGAACTGAGCCGGGTCAGCGCCCCGAAGACTTACCGCTCCAGCGCGTCCACCGCCGCCATCAGGTGGAGCACCCGCCCGGAGATGAGCCGCGCCACCTGCATGTGCAGGTCGGCCGCTAGCTTCGGGTTCTCGGCGGTAACGCGCGCCAGGGCGCGCTCGGTGAACACCAGCACCTTGGAGTCCACGTCGGCCTTCACCGTGGCGCTGCGCAACCCGCCGCGGTAGAAGCCGAGCTCCCCAACGATGCCACCCGCGCGCAGGGTCTCGAGGCGCGTGGTGGTGCCGTCCTCGTTGTGCGCGAAGGCCGTCACCTGACCCTCCACCAGGAAGTAGAGGTGATCCGCGATGTCGCCTTTGTTGATGAGCACCTCGCCGGCGCTCAGGTCGCGGCGCGTGAGGTACGGCAGGAAGTCGGTGAAGTCGAAGTACGCGTTCGAGTAGTAGGCAACCGCGTCGATCATGGTGCTGCGGGGATCGTAGCGCTGACCCCACCGGTCGAGCAGGTTCTCCTCCGCGTGTTCCAGAGCGGCGTCCAGGTTAGCGAAGCGCGCCGGAGCCCGCTCGTGGCCCTGCCCCTTAGCGGGCCTACTCAGCCGCTTGAACAGGCGCGGCGGTACCCCGCTCAGGAGCAGCTTGAACCCTTCAGCGCGGCCGAGCTGGAACACCTCCCCGAGCGTGGCCAGACCGGTGGAGTCCACCCCGGAAACGCGCGAGAAGTCGAGGATCACGTAGCTCACGCGCGGGCCCGCGCGCACGCGCCGCTCCAGTCGTTCGAGGAGCGCCGTGGCGGTGCCGAAGAAGAGGAAGCCCTGCAGCTGCACGGCCATGATCTCGCCGCCGTGCTCGGCCAGCTGCGCTCGTTCCGCCTGGTTGCGCGAAACGCGGCTGTGCAGGTTCACGCCGTCCACGGCGTAACGCACGGCGTCGATGCGGCTGGAACTGATGACGAACAGCGCCACCGTAAGGGCCAACCCAACGCCCACGCCCGGCAGCACACCGGCCACCACGATCACGCCGAGGATGACCACCACGATGAGGTACTCACCGATCGGCAGGTCGAAGGCCGCCTGGTAGAGCCACTGCACGAGGAACCTGAGCCCGAAGTAGGCCACCAGGCCGCCCAGCACCGCCTTCGGGATGAGCGCAACGATGCCCGCCCCGAACAGCACGCACGCCAGGATGACGACGGAAGCCACGAAGGTTGCGTAACGGGTGCCGGAGCCGGCGGTGAGGTTGAAGGTGGTGAAGCTCAGCCCCTGGTAACCCGGTGTGCCGCCTAGCGCGCCGCCGAGGAGGTTGCCGAGGCCGGCCGCGCGAAGTTCGCGGTTGAGGTCCACCTTGCGGCCCGCAGACTTCTCCACCCCGATGGCGTTGAGCAGGAGCGCGATGAGCGAGATGAACGCCACCGTTGCGATGGTGGGCAGGTGACCTACCACCACCTCCCAGCGCACCGCTTCCAGCTCCCAGGCGGCGGGCGGCGCCAGCATGGAGCCAGCCGGGAACGGCCCGAGCATGAGGCCCTGGGCGCGCCAGGCTTCGACGCTGCCGCCAGTTGCGAGCATGACGAGGTAGAAGAGCAGCGTGGCGCCAAGGATGGTGAGCGGCCACACGAGGAAGTTCTTGTAGACGCGCGTGGCTACCAGCAGCGCGATGGCCAGCAGCAGGCCCGGCAGCCACAGGGTCACCATGCCCGGCGCGAACAGGTCGCTCAAGTACCCCAGACTGGGTTGCACGCTGGCCATGATGCCGATGCCGCCGGTCAGTAGCAGCCAGCCGGTGCCGGCCATGAAGCCGCCGAGCACCGGGTAAGGCAGGTAACGCACCAGGTTGCCCAACCGGAACAGGCCGAAGATGAGGAAGAGTAGGCCCGTAGCCAGCGCGGACCCGGCCACTATGGCCACCGTGGTGAAGAACCGCTCCTCCCCCACCAGCGCGGCCCCACCCACGAGTTGGGTTCCGAGTGCCGCCGACAGCGCGCCCAACACTGCGGCGGGCGCGTCCTGTGAGCTGGCGAACATGCCAGGCACCGACGTTAGCGCTGAGACCACCAGCGAGAGCACCGCGCTGCCGAGCAGCACGAGCCCGATACCGCGCCCGAGGAACGGCTCGAGGCCGCCGCCGTACATGAGCGCTGCCAACGAGATCCCGAGCGTTACCCCCAGAGCGCCCACCACCAGGCCGGAGCTGGTGTTCTGAACGAACCACGCCAGCCTGGAGGTGCCGGCGCTCGTCACGGGTGACGCCGCCTGTACGGCACCGGACGCTGGCGAAAGCGAGGCCGGAATGGCCTCAACGCTAGGTTGTGCGCTTGGCACCGCGAGCGGTTCTTCGGGCGGCATCGTCAGCCGCTCCTAGTCGGCACCCAAGCAGTGAATGAGGAGCGCGCTATCGGTTCCGTCCAGCGTGTAGAAGGGCAGCATGGGCTGAGCGCCCTCGCCGTAATCGCCCTCCGCGATGTCAGGTGGCGCCCCCAAAGCCACGTCAGGCCGGTTGCAGCGTTCCGGGCCGCTCATGGCATCGAACGCCAGGAAGACGCTGACCGCTGGCGCCGCGAACGACGTGCCCGTGTAAGCCACGACCTCACCGTTCACGGTGGGCAGGATGAAGAGGTCGCCTGGGGCTGCGAGCCTAGCCGTGTTCGAGTAGTCGGAGACCTGGAAGCTGTTACCGACGTGCTCTACGGACCCGACGCCGATGACGTGCGGAGCCGCAGCGGGGTACAGCGCGTAACCGCCCCCGTAGTTGCCCGACGCGGCCACGAAGAAGAGCTTGTAGAACAGGCCGCCCTCACCGCCGCCTTCGCCGTCCTCGCCGCCGCCGTCCGGAGAGCCGTCGCACAGCAGCCCCGGCGTCGTGATGGGGCAGGCGGTGAACTTCAGGAGCGGATCGTTAGAAACGTTGGCAGGGATAGAGACCAGCTCGTCGAGTTCGGCCAGGTACTGCTCACCGATGCCGTTGACCTCGGCCAGCGCGGCGACGTACTTCTCGAACGTGTCGATGTTAAGCGCCGGCAGTTCGGCCGCGGCGTCGTAGTCCTGCGCTAAGGCGCAAGGCACGATAGCGAAGCTCATGTTGACAACTAGGTCCTCGATGCCGAGGGCCGCCCAGTACTCGATGGCGGAGAGGATGGCGCTGGGCACGTCGTCGGTGGAGCTAGAGCCCACGTCCACGACCTGCAGGTGAAGGAACCGGTGCTGCACATGACCCTCACCCGGGTCGTAGGTTTCACCCCTGCTCCAAACAGGTTGCCCGTTAGCCCCGACGCCCTCGACCCAGTGGTGGCCCGGGTACAGCGTCTCACCGAGCTCGCGCAGATGGTGAAGGACCAAGGCACCGTGCGAGATCTGGCCCTCGTAATCCGAGATGGGCGAACCGGAAGTGAAGATGCCGGCGGGTAGCTCGTAACCGGCCCCGAAATCATCGACGATGAGCACCACCGCGGGCCGTCTCACCTCGGAGATCGCCGGGACTTCCCCACGTAGCTCGGTGCCCACCTGCCCGGGCGCGATGAGCGAGCCGTCGAACTGGCTCGTGTCTACCACCAGCAGCCCACCGATGGCGCCAACGCGCTGCAGGCCGGCGCCCACCCGCTGCAGCCCCTGGCCTGGTCTGGAGCTGAACGGGCTCACGCAGTTCGGCGCCTGCGTACCGCCGTCGAGGGTGCCGCCGGCCACGCCCTGCAGCTCACCGATGGTGGCGGGCGGCGGGTCGTCGGCGGGCGGCGCTTGCTCCGCCAGCACCTTGAACGTTATAGGCAGAACACCGAGAACCGCTGGCACGGGCACGAAGCCTTCGGGCACCTTCTGCCTACCGAGCCAGAGCCCCTTGAACATGTAGATGTCTAGGTAACCGAGGCAGTGCTCGCTGGCCTCGTTACAGACAGGTGCGTTCGGACCGCCAGGAAGGCGGACCTCGGCGCGCAAGTACTCGGTCGCCTTGCGTTCGAACAGCATGCTGAACGAGAACCAGATGGTGCTGAAGTTGCCCCTATGGCTAGCGATGGAGCCCCTGGAGGTTGAGAGGGCGGATCCGAGAGTGGCGCCGCTGGCCGTGCCCGTGCCGGGGTTGACGTTGAAGAAGCGGATCTCGAGCGGCATGTCTGCAACGAAGTCGCCTGCGGGCATGCTCCTCGCCAGCGGTGGCAGGAAGCGCACGCGGAACTGCTCGTTCACCGGCAGGTTTAGTAGCGCCAGTTCGAGCTCCATGTCGAACTCAGGTTCGGCTGCCGGGGCGGGTTCAGGTGGCGCCGTTTGACAGGCCGCAAGCAGCAACACCAACGAAAGGAGCGCAGCGATGGCGCCCCAGCTCTTCGTCCGCGCACCAGTTCTAGTGGGCCGGTTCGCTCTCTCGGAAGCTCTGTGCATGCGCACTCCTACGAACCGAGTTCCGCAGGCGTAACGCTGCGTGCCGACTTCCCCGGCCGTCGCTTGAATTGTTCTTCGTCGCTCAGTTTAGGACCAGGCGCTGTGATTGCGGTGCGCAGTCGTCACGGCCGAAGGTCGTGAGGCGCGCTAGGCACCCCACGGTTCAGGCGCCAGGTTCGCTTAGTGCTTGACCCACCAGTTCGGTGAGAGAACCACCAACGTCTCCCGTGGGAACCGGCAATTGCACGCTACGCCGCGAACCCCGTTCAAGCTGGCCCTGCACTTCGGCGTCAACGGCCACACCGAACCTTTTCAGAACCTGTTCCGCCACGCGCGCCATGCGCGCGCCGTTCGCGTCGTCCGCCACAACCGTAGAGAGCCCGGCCAGCGCCCCGACGACCTCGCGCGCGTTACCGATGCCAGCTGCAACCCGCGCGCTCTCTCGGAAGGCGACTACTGCGGCCTCCAGCTCGCCCGTGCGCGCACAGAGTGCCGCCAGGCTGTTGAGCGAGACCGCCAGGCCATGCTTATCGCCTAGCTCACGCCGCGCGCTGAGGCTCTCCTCGTAAAGCCGCCTGGCGGCGATAAGATCGCCCCGCTCGCCCGCCATGTAACCGAGGTTGTTGAGCGCCACCGCCACACCGGACGCGTCTCCCAGTCGTTGCCTTATGGCCAGGCTCTCAGCGAACAGCTCCTCGGCCTTCCCACCGTCGCCCGCGTTGGCGTACAGCACCGCCAGGTTGTTGAGGGCGTTCGCCACGCCGTAGTCGTCGGCGGCCGCGCGGCGCATGGCGAGGCTCTCCGAGAGGGCCCTCTCTGCCGCCGCCATATCGCCCCTGTCCTGATGGATGTTGGCCGCGCCGTGCAGGGCCCGCGCCGCCGACCTAACGTCTCCAGCCGCGCGCGCCAGGGCTACGGCCTCCTCTAGTTGGGCTTCAGCCGTCTCGTGATCGCCCAGGTTCCAAAGCACGTTGCCGCCGAGAGCCAGCAGCACGCGGGTGAGTTCGGCGTCGTCGTTCAGCTCGCGGCAGATGGTGGCGGCTACCTCCAAGCGGGCGCGCGCCTGGTGGTGATCGCCCTGGCGTTCGTGGAGTTCACCCAAACGCCGCAGGGCGCCGGCCTCCTGCTGGCGTAGCGACTCGCGGCGCGCCAGGGCCAGCGCTTCGCTAAGGTGCTCTTCCGCGGAGGTGTACGCGCCAACGAAGCTCTCCACCTCGCCGAGCTCGAGTAGGGTCGCTAAGCGCTCCTCGCCCTCCTGCAGCTCGAGCAAGCGACCGTAATAGCGGAGCGCGGCCTGGTTCGCGTAGACCGCCTTGGCCGCGGCTCCAGCCGCGCGCAAGTAGGCACGAGCCTTGGCGGCGTCGTCTCCCAGCCAGTAGTGGTAGGCCAACAGGTCCAGGTGTGGCTCTGCGGCGGTAGCCACCTCCTGCTCCACGAACCTGGCCAAGGCAGTGTGTAACCGGGTGCGGCCAGCGTGCGACTGGCTCTCGTACGCCACTTCCTGTGTGATGGCGTGGTTGAACTCGTGAACCGCTGGCTCGCTGGAAAGCCGGCCGGTGAGGCCCACCGCGCCGGTGGCCTCGAACGCGGCCTCTGCGGACCGCTCCGTGGTCCCGGGCTGACAGGCGCTCACCCACCGACTGCGGAACTCCCGACCCACCACGCTGGCCACCTTCAGGTTGGCCTGCTGGTGGTCATCCAACCGGTCGATCCTGCCGAGCAGCAGGCTCTGGAGGCTGGTCGGCAAGCCGCCGATGCCGTCCTGCGCTGGCCCCCCGGCGCGTGCGCGCTGGATGAGCTCGGTGACCAGCTCCTGCAGGTAGAAGGGGTTACCGTCCGAGCGCTCGACGACCGGACCGACGAGCTTCTCGACCTCCGCGCCGAGGTTGGCCGCAGAAAGACGCGCGCTCACGACCTCGGCAGCGGCAGCGTAATCGAGGGGACCGAGCGCGAGGGTCGTTGAGCCCGCCAGGACCGTACCTGTGGCCCCGGCCGCAGCTGCCGCGGGGCGCGCCGTCGTGAACAGCACGGCCGGCAGCACCAGTACCGCCTGCCCCACCGCGGTCAGCAGCTCCTCGGAAGTGGGGTCGATCCAGTGCAGGTCCTCGAGCACCAGCACCAGCGTCCGGCCCCGTTCCGCCTCCCGTCGTGCCGCGCTGCGGAAGATGTTGAGTAGCAGCGTGCGGCGCGCCGCGTTGCGCTCTTCAGCGTCTCCGGCTGCGCTCTGCTCGCCGTCCAGCGGCAGGTCGAGGACCGGCGCTAACAGCCCAGCCTGCGCCGCGAGCGCGGGGTCGATGGAGGTAAGGGCCGCGGCAACGCCGGCGAGCCGCTCCTCTACCGAACCCGCCTCGTCGAGGTTCAGTAGTTGGTGGTACACGCTCTTCCAGAGCTGGTACGGCGCGGTGCGGCCGAACGCCTGGCAGGCGCCCCGCACCACCGTCAAAGCGTGGGCGTCGGCCAGCGCGTGCTTAAGCAACTCGCTCTTGCCCATACCGGCCTCGGCAAGCAACTGCACGATGCGTCCCTCGCCTGCGGCCGCCGATTCGATGTCGGCTCGCAGCTGCGCGAGCTCCTCTGCTCTACCGACTAGCGAGCCTCGGTCCTCGCCTACCCCTGCTGGGCTGGTGCCGACCCTTGCATGCAGCTCGTAGGCGCGCACCGGTTCTGCGCGCCCTTTGATGCGTAGCCCCTCGATCTCAGCTAGCGCGAAGCCACCACCGAGCGCGTCGACGAACGCGCCGCTCGCGTACACACTACCGTTAGGCGCCTTGCTCATCATGCGGGCGGCCATGTTGGTGCCCTCGCCCAGCGCCCCGTACGTGCGGCGCGTCTCTGAACCGTAAGCGCCCGTGCGCGCCGTGCCGTAACCGAGGCCGATGGCCAACCTGCTCAGGAACCCGAACCCCGAAAGCGCCTGTCGGAGATCCAGCGCCGCGGCGGCGCACCTCTGCACGTCGTCCTCGTGCGAGACGGGCGCCCCGAACGCCATGTAGAGGTAGTTGCCCTTGTCGCCGCTCGTTACCTGCAGCACGTTGCCGCCGTACTCGGCGGCCACCTGCTGCGCCGCGCACACCACCTGGTTGAACTGGGTGGGAGCTCCGTCTTCAGAAACGTCGATGCCGTCGAAGCTCAGGAACAGTGCGGCTACGGGCCGCAGTTCGGTCAGGAAGTCGCCCTTCCCTGAGGAGAGGCGCCGCTGAACGGTGGGTAGTAGCCACTGCGCCAGCGCTTCGAGCTCCTGGGTGGCGGGAACGGCGCTCCTGGGATCAGTGCCCAGCGACGGGTCAGCCGCCAGGCCGTGGGCCAGCCAAGCCTGAACGGCGTCGGGTGCAGCGCCATGCTGCGCGATGGGAACGAGCCGAACCGCCTCCCCGACCGCACCGGCAACCGCGCCGCTCACGACCACCTGCCCTTTGCTCACGAGGCCTTCCAAGGCTTCGATCTGCGCCACCGGCCCACCGGCTATCACGTCGATGCGCTGGATCCGCGGGTCGCCCACCACGAAGCGCCGCACGCTGCCGGCCGTGACGGCCACCTTGAGCGCCAGCGAGATGCTCTCACCCTTAGCCGCTCCTCCCAGAGCGAGCTGTCCGAAGGGCGCCATGGCCTGCTGCATGGCCAGACCGCACGCCACCGCCAGGCGACCGTCGTCGGCAGCGAACCAGCAGGTGATGGCGTCGCCCGCGAAGCCGATGACGGACCCGCCGCGCCTCTGAACCTCAACGTTGAGCGCCTCGTACAGGCGGTTCAGGTAAACGGGTACTTCCTCCGCGCCGCGTCGCGGACCGTACAGCTCTGCTAAGCGCGTGGTCAGGCCCGTGAAGCCGACCACGTCGGCGAACAGCACGGAGCCGCTCCCGCGCTCCGGCACCGCCTCGCTGCCGCTCAACTGCCTCAACCTGTCCTGCGGCAGGTAAGCACTGAACGCGTTCGCTACCTCGCTGCGTTGCATGGCTACCCTCGACCCTCGCTGGTTGCTGAATGCTAGCACCAGGCGCCATGAGCGCAGCACTAGCTAGCGCAGCGTGGTTCGCGGGTTCAGCGTTCCGCTAGCCGGCGTTACCCACCTTGGCTTGGTCGGAACTCGCTTCCAGCAAGGCTTCCGCCGCGTTCACCATCAGCGAGTTGATGCTGGTTCGTTGGCACTCAGCCACCAGCAGCCATAGCCCGCCCCGCTAGCCACCCGGTGGTCCACGCGCTCTGGAAGTTGAAGCCGCCGGTTATGCCGTCGATGTCGAGGATCTCGCCCGCCAGGTACAGGCCGGGGCGCACGCGGCTTTCCATGGTGCTGAAGTCCACTTCCTTCAGGCGCACCCCGCCGCAGGTAACGAACTCCTCCTTGAACACGCCCTTGCCGGTTATCTCGTAACGGCCCGCGTGCACCTCCTGGGTTAGGGCAGCGAGGAGCGCCTTGCTGGCGTCTGCCCAGCGTGTGCCCTCTGCCGCACCCGCATGCTGGGCTAGCGAGCGCCACAAGCGCTGCGGCAGTTCGAACGGTCCCGAGGCCAGCACGTTCTTGCGTGCGTCGAGCTCCTTGGCTTGCCGCAGCCTCACGCGCACCTGCTCCTCGTTCAGGTCTGGGCGCCAGTTCAGGGTCATGACCGCCTGGTAACCCCTGTCGTGCAATAGCCGCGCGTCCCATGCAGAGGCCCGCAGCACCGCCGGGCCGGAGAGACCCCAGTGGGTCACCAACAGCGGACCCTCGTGCGCCTCCTTCGCGCCCTCAACACGCACGCGGGCGTGCTGCACGGACACGCCGGCCAGCTCCTTCAGGCGAGAGTCGTCCACGTTGAACGTGAACAGCGACGGCACCGGCGGTTCGATGGCGTGACCCAGTTCCTCAGCCCAGCGGAAGCCGGCAGGTGCGCCGCCCGTGGCCAGCAGCACGCGGTCGGCCTTGAGGACCGTGCCGTCCCTCAAGTGAACCAGGAACCGTGCGCCACCACCCTCCGCGGCGGCCTCTACCCCCACCACGGGCGCCCGCGTTCGCAGCTCCACACCGGCAGTCCGCGCCGCGCCCACCAGACAATCGATGATGGTGCCGGAGTCGTCCGTGGTGGGGAACATGCGGCCGTCGGCCTCGGTCTTCAGCGCCACACCCCGGCGCTGGAACCACTCCACCGTTTGGCGCGGCCCGAACTTGGTGAACGGTCCGCGCAGCGCCCGGCCGCCCCGTGGGTAGTGGCGTACGAGCTGCGCCGGGTCGGGCTGGTCGTGAGTGACGTTGCAGCGACCACCGCCCGAGATGCGCACCTTGGAGAGCGGCTGCCCGGCGCCCTCCAGGATGGTCACCTGCGCGGCCGTGTTGCTCTCTTTGCAGGCGATGGCCGCGAAGAAGCCCGCGGCGCCACCACCGACGACCACCACGCGGGCGGCCTGGGTGTCGCGGTTATCTAGTGGCGGGGAGGTTGAGGCAGGCTTCATGGCGCCATGCTATCCAGAGGGCACCGAGAACCAGTCCGGACGACTGGTCCGCAGACCAGCTGACCAGCGCCACGCCACGCCCGTAAACCGCGTGCACTACAATGCTCCCAGCGGTCCGCTCACAATCGGGTGACGGTGCGCTCATTCCATCTGGGAGAGTGTTCCTCATGAAGCAGTACCTCGCTGAGTTCCTCGGCACCTTCTGGCTCGTTTTCGGTGGGGTAGGCAGCGCGCTGCTGGCCGCAGGCGTTCCCGACGTGGGCATAGGTTACTTAGGGGTTGCGCTTGCGTTCGGCCTCACCGTGGTAACCGCCGCGTACGCCATGGCGCACATCTCTGGCGCGCACTTCAACCCGGCCGTGTCGGTGGGCCTCTGGGTCGCTGGCCGGCTACCGACCGCCAAACTGCTTCCTTACGTGGTGTCGCAGGTGCTGGGCGCTGTGGCCGCCTCCGGTGTTCTCTACCTGGTAGCCAGCGGCGCGGCCGGTTTCGACGCCTCGCAGGGCTTCGCCTCCAACGGCTTCGGTGCGCTCTCGCCGCACGGTTACTCCATGACGGCTGGCCTCGTCATCGAGGTGGTGCTCACCGCCTTCTTCGTGATCGTCATCCTGGGCGTCACCGGTAAGGGCGCCCCGGCAGGCTTCGCGGCGCTGGCCATCGGCCTGGCGCTCACGCTCATCCACCTGATCAGCATCCCCGTCACGAACACGTCCGTGAACCCCGCGCGCAGCACGGGTCCCGCGCTCATCGCGGGCGGCGCGTACCTCGGTCAGCTCTGGTTCTTCTGGCTAGCTCCCCTCGTGGGCGGCGTGCTGGGCGCCATCGTGCACCGCGGCCTGGAAGGGGCTGGGTCTAAGCCCAACTGATCTCGGCGTCCCGCCCGCTGCGGCGCCCATAGCGAGCAGCGAGGCTCTGCGGTTAGTCCAGCAACGTAGCCACCCAGTCGGGAACCACCTGCGTTGCTGGCCCCTCGTAGGCCTCGTCGAAGAGCCACGAGACGCCGCTCCCCTTGAGGTTCAGCTCCGCCGTGCGGGCGCCGGCACCCGCTGCAACCGCCACGAAACCCGCTGCAGGGTAAACGACCCCAGATGTGCCGATGGCCGCGAACAGGTCGCACTCGCGTAAGGCGGCCTGGATGCTCTCCATGTGGTACGGGATCTCACCGAACCACACGATGTCGGGCCGGAGTCGCGCTTGGCCACAAGCAGGGCAGGCAGGCCCGTGCGAGAGGTCATCGCGCCACTCGTGCGCCTGGCCGCACGCCAAGCACCTGGCGCTGAGCAGCTCACCGTGCATGTGCACCACGTTCCTAGAACCTGCGCGCTCGTGCAGGTCGTCCACGTTCTGAGTCACTAGCAGCACCTCGCCGCCGAACTCCTGCTCCAGGCGCGCCAGCGCGCGATGCGCCGCGTTTGGCTGCACCGTGCTGAGCTGCCGGCGGCGCTCGTCGTAGAAGCGCTGCACGAGCGCTGGGTCGCGTGCGAACGCCTCAGGCGTGGCCACGTCCTGAACGGCGTGCCCCTCCCACAACCCGCCATCGTCGCGGAAGGTCTTCAGTCCCGACTCCGCCGAGATACCGGCGCCGGTAAGGATGACGATCTTCATAAGGCCATGATGACCCGCGGCCGTGCGGGCATCCGTTCCAGGCGCCCTGCCGAGGGCCCGCTACCCACGCTGCGCGCCAGGCGCCCCGGCTTTGCCTACCGCTGCACGTGGAAGGTCAGCGTGGTGATGCTCACGCGCGGGTGGAGCGGCAACGGCTCGTCCTCCGCTAGCAGCATGTCGTGGTCGCGAGCTTCGATGGTGAGCTCGTAAGTATCGGGCGGCAGACCCCTGAACTGCACGCTCGTCTCCGGTCCGACCACGCTGAGCGGCTGGAACCCCCGACTGCCGGGACTGCGCACGAACACGAAGTACTGAGTGGCGCCAGGCACTGGCTCCCAGGCCACCTCCAAGGTTGAGCTCACCGCTTCCAGTCGGGTCACGACCGGCTGAGCCAGCGGCGGCAGCGCCGCCACCTCCACCGCTATCTCCAGCTCCTCAGGGCCCGTGAAGCGCGCGACGTAGACGCCGGGCTGCGGCGGCTCGTAAAGGGCCAACGTGTGCGCGCTAGCGTGCTCCAGCTCGAGTGGTAGCGCGCCCGCGGCGGGAACCGGGTTGCCGTTGGGTCCCGTAACGCCAGCGACCGTGAAGCGGTTGCCCTCACCTGCCTGCCGGAACCAGAGCACGGTGCGGTGCATGTGGCCCGGGCCGGACATGGAGCCCACACGGAACTCAACAGCATCGACACCCGCACCGCTCTGACCGAACGCGACAGCCGCCACGGCAAGAAGTACTAATCCGACGACTCTCTTCATGGAACTGGGCCTCCAACCTAGGAAGGGTGGGTTCGGGGGTAGAACGTGCCGTCAAGTTACCCCGCCTCGCTAGGCTTGTCACCCGCTGCGGGACGTTCGTAGCTCGCGTCACGTTTCGCAGGCGCCTAGGCTGGCCTCACCATGAGCGAACGCTACCGAGACATCAGAAGCGTTGCCGACGACATCGGCTTGGACCCTGCAACGGTCATGCCGCTCGGGCCGCACAAGGCCAAGGTGCGCCTGGCCGGCCATGAGGACAACCCTCGCAGCGGCCGCTTGGTGCTGGTGAGCGCCATCACGCCCACCAAGTCTGGTGAGGGTAAGACCACCGTGAGCGTAGGTCTAGCGGACGGCTTGCGGCGTCTGGGTGTGGGAGCGGCGCTCTGCCTGCGCGAGCCGTCGATGGGCCCGGTGTTCGGCATCAAGGGTGGCGGCACGGGCGGCGGCCAGGCGCAGGTAGAACCCGCCGACGAGATAAACCTGCACTTCACCGGCGACCTGCACGCCGTTGCCGCCGCTCACAACCTGCTGGCGGCCCTCATCGACAACGACCTTCACTGGGGCGGCGCGTCGGGCCTCACCCCCGAGCGGGTCACCTGGTCGCGCACCCTCGACGTGAACGACCGTGCGCTGCGCGCCGTGCACGTTGGGGTCGGAACCAAGACGCAACGGGCGAGCCGCTTCGACATCACCGCGGCCAGCGAGGTGATGGCCGTGATGGCGCTTGCCACCTCGCTGACAGACCTGCGGGCACGACTTGCCCGCATCGTAGTGGGTACGTGCGCCGATGGCAGCCCGGTCACGGCCCAGGACCTAGGGGCTGTAGACGCGATGCTGGCGCTGCTCAAAGACGCCCTGCAACCCAACCTGGTGCAGACCCGCGAGGGCACACCCGCCTTCGTGCACCTCGGCCCCTTCGGCAACATCGCCCACGGTTGCTCGAGCGTGGTGGCGACCCAGCTAGCGCTGCGCCACGCCGACGTGGTGGTTACCGAGGCGGGCTTCGGCTTCGAGCTGGGCGGGGAGAAGTTCCTCCACTTGAAGGCCCGGCAAGCCGACGTGTGGCCCCGCCTGGTGGTGCTCGTGGTCACCGTTCAGGCGCTGAAGGCGCATGGCGACGGCGACCTCGGCCGGGGGCTCACGCACCTCGACCGGCAGGTTGCCAACGTGAAGCGCTTCGGTCTGCCCGTGGTGGTGGCGGTGAACGTGTTCGCTCAGGACACGGAGGCGGAGCTAACGGAGGTAAAGCGCCACGCGGCCGAGCTCGGCGTGCGAGCGGAGCGCATCACGTCGTTCGCCGACGGCGGCCGCGGCGGTGAGGCGCTAGCGCAGCAGGTGATGGCGGCGCTGGCGGCCACGGACGCCGCGCCGCCCACACCCAAGTTCCTGTACTGCGAGGACGACGAGCTGCTCAGCAAGCTTTGCAGCGTGGCGCGCGGCGTTTACGGCGCGGCCGACGTGGTTCTCAGCCCCGCCGCAGAGCAGGACCTGGCGGCGCTGCGCACTGCGGGCCTAGCGCACCTGCCCGTGTGCGTGGCCAAGACACACCTCTCGTTCAGCGACGACACGCGAGGCAACGGCCTGGCGGCAGGCTTCACGCTAACCGTGAACGAGCTGCGCGCCAGCGCCGGCGCCGGATTCATCGTGGCGTTGATGGGGAACATCATCACCATGCCCGCCCTGCCGCGCGAACCCGCCGCCAAGCGGGTGCGCGTGACCGCCGACGGCAGCGTGTACGGGTTGATGCAGGGGGAGTGAGGTTCTGCTAGCGCGCCAGGCGGTGCACCACGTCCTTGGTGGCGGTATAGAGCTCCAGGAAGTCGGGGTAGCTGGCGTCGTACACCGCTTGCGCTGCGGCGTTAGGTCGCACGGTGTGCGATTCGCTCACCCAGTTCCCCAGGTCCTCGCGGTGTAGGCGTCCTGCCGCTAGGCCCGCGAGGAAGGCGTCGCCGTACGAGGCCCCCACCGTCACGCGCGGCACCACCTGCTCGCGTCCAGTTACGTCGGACACGATCTGCACCCACGTGTTACCGGTGGCGCCGCCGCCCACAGCTACCAACCGCTTGGCGTTAGCGCCGATGGCGGCGAACGTCTCCAGGTTGTTCCTCACCCCGAAGGCCACCCCTTCCAGCAGCGCGCGGAACAGGTGGTGCCGCGTGTGGGTCAGGTTCAGACCAGCGATAACGCCGCGGGCGTTGGGGTCGTTGATAGGGGTGCGCTCACCGCTGAAGTACGGCAGTACCAGCAGGCCGCCACTGCCAGGCGGCGCCCTGGAGGCCGCCTGGAACAGCTCGGCGTAGGCCTTGTCAGAATCGAGGTCCTGCGCCAGCTCGTCGCGGAACCAGCGCGTAAGCGCCCCCGTGGTGGCCATGCCGGCCGCTAGGGCGTACTGGCCAGAGAACGCGCCCGCCGTGGTCCACGTACGCGGATCGGGGCGCGGCTCGTTCAGCACCAGGATGAAGAAAGTGGTGCTGCCGTACATGATCATCAGGTCGCCCGGTTGGGTGACCCCCACGCTTATGGCCTCAGAGAGCGCGTCGACAGCGCCAACCGCCACGGGCGTGCCGGCCCGCAAGCCCGTTGCCGCCGCCGCCTGCTGGCTGACCTCACCGGCCAGCTCGTCGCTCCAGCCGAGCCGGGGCAGCATCGACACCGGAGCCACGGCGTCCTCGAAGCGCGAGGACCACTCTAGGGCACCGATGTCCATAAGGGGCATGTAGTGGCTGGCCGTGTGCCTGTCCATCACGTGCTGCCCCGTGAGCCGGTAAACGAGGTAGCTGCTGGCGGTAGTGAGGCGCGCGGTGGCGCGCCACACGTCGGGCTCGTTGCGGCGCAGCCACAAGATCTTGGGGCCCACCGCTTGGCTCGTGAACGCCATGCCTGAGAAGCCGAACACGTCGGCCTCACCGAGTTGCGAGTTGAGCAGGTCGATCTCTACGCTAGCGCGGGTGTCGACCCCGTAAAGTATGCCCGGCCGCAGGGGCTCCCCGGCAGCGTTCAGGGGCAGGAGGCATGGACCGATGGCGCTAACGGCTACCCCCCCAACGTCCGCACCGCTGTAGGGCGCCCCGTCGAGCAGCTGCCGGCAGATGGCCTGCACGTCGTGCCACCACACCCCGTCCGCATCCTGCTCAGCCCAGCCCGGCCGCGGGATGGCCATGGTGTGCTCCACCACGTGGCTCTTCAGGACTTTGCCGCCGAGGTCGGTGAGCACACCCTTCGAGGAGAAGGTGCCTACGTCGATGCCGAGCAGGAGGTCGGCCATCAGCCCACGCTCACGTCCCCGCACAGGTGCACCTGCAGGCCCAGTTCCGCGAACGCTGCCGCCTTCGCGGCCAGCGCCCTCGCTGCCTCTGCGGCACTGGGGGCGTACGCCACCTGCAGGTGGTTGGCCTTATGCCTCGCCATCATCTGGTCACGGCTCACGCCGTACAGAACTGCGTTTAGGATGGGCCACTCTGGGTTGGTAGCCTCCCGCCGGCGACGGGTCTCCTCCGCTGGAAGGGCCACGCCGCGGCCGAGGCCGAGGTCCACGTGCAGACCGCCGTCCATGACGTACACGCGGCTCCACACGAGCTCGCCGGCCTTGCCGACGCCCGACAGGGTACTGCCCCCCAGGGGGAAGAACACTGCGGGCTGGCGGTAGCCGGTAGCCCCGCCGTAGCCGCCCTCAAGGTGCGAAGCCGGCACGGCGCCGGAGATCTCGAGCACCCACACGAAGTCGTCCACGTCTTGGCCCGAGAACCACTCGCCCCAGCGCAGGTCGTGCAGCGTGTTGGCCTCGTCCCAGCCGAGCTCCCGCCACACCCTGTTCGTAACGAGGGCGTCTACCGCCGCGCCTTCGTCCACCTCGTTGAAGTGAGGTAACGCCTGCCCGGCGTACAGCTCCTCGCCCGTAACAGGGTGCGTAACGGGCGGGCGCTCCACGTTGTTGAGGAGCCCCTCCACCAGGTCGCTGGCGGGCGCCATGTCCTTCAGGCCTTGCTGGTACTGGATGCCCACGGCGTCGCAGCCGAACTGGTGAGCCATGCGCACCACGGCCACGTACATCTTCATCTGCTCCAGCACCTGCTCGGGCGTGAGGTGCTGGGCGGGGTCGGTGCCGAAGTCGAAGCGCATGCCACGCGCCTGCAACCACTCGTAGGCGCTGTTCGCCTCCTCGACGGTCACCGTCCGCATGGCCGCCACCAGCGCCGACTGCGAGAGCCGCTCCTTGTAGATGCCGATGGCGTTGAGCAGCTCGTCGTCGATGATGGCGTTGTACATGCCCATGCAACCCTCGTCGAACACGCCGATAACGGCCATTCGCTCGAGCAGTTCCGTCGCCACGCGCCGACCTAACTGGGCGGCGTCCTCAGGCAACGCTGCGGGGCGCAGCGCTCGCACGTGGCTAACGTCGTGCGTCACTTGGCCGGTACGCAGCCACTCACGCAACCCGGTCACGAAGAAGTCGTCGATGAACTCCTCGCTCCACAAGCTGCTGTACTCAACGCCCGCCTTGGTAAGCGAGCCGTTGAGGTTGAGCAGGCCCACCAGGCCCGGCCACTGACCGCTCCAGTTGGCCACCGTGAGGATGGGACCGCGGTGGGCGCGCAGGCCCGCTAGGACGTGGTGGCTGTACTGCCACACCGCTTCGGCGACCACCACGGGTGCGTGCTTGGGGATGGAGCGAAACACGTCCATGCCCATCCGCTGACTGGAGATGAAGCCGTGCCCCTCAACCGGATCCACGCCGTGAGCACGACGCACGGTCACTCCCTCTGCGGCGAACGCCCGACCCAGCGCGGCCTCCATGGCCTGCTGCGCGGGCCAGCACTGCTGGTTGGCCGAGAGCCTGAGGTCGCCGCTCGCCACCAGGTAGACGGTGCCCATGTCGGGGCTGTTGGGTTCGGTTCCGGCACCTGCGGGGTTGGGCTTCACGTTCGTCTCTTCACCTCTCCTCGAACGGCGGGCGGAAGGTGGGCAGCCGGTCGGCCGCGGCGGGCAGTTCCGGGAAGGGAGCGTGAGGCTCGGCCTGGTACCAGAACGCCACCGTAGAGATCTCGTCGGAGCGCCTGTTGGCGTGGCCGTGCTCGATGGTCACGCGGATGTTGCGCTTGAACACCACCGGGTCCTCGATGTGGAAGCGGTACATGGTGACCGGATCGGTCCAGTTGGGGCCGCCGCCCGCGATGATGCCGTGGTACGGCGCGGCGTACTCCTGGGTGGGGCACCAGGCCGTGTTGAAGTAGTCCTCCGTGCCGGTGCCGTGCAGGGTGGGGGGCCAGGCGTCGTTGGCGCCGGGGGCGGACTCCGGCCGGGGCGCTATGGGCTCGCCGAGCCACGTGCCTGGCGTCATGGCGTGGCCCGTGCCGGCCTCCGTGCCGGGCACGGGCCGGCGCCCCGACAGCAGGCCGGGTTCGCCGTCCACGAAGATCATGTCGTCGCCCTCGCCGTACCAGTCCCACTCCGGCGAGCGCCTGAGCGAGTAGACCGACATGATGCAGCCCACGTAATGCCCGTGCCCCGCGGCCTCCAGGATGGTGTAGTTCTTGCTCGCGTCCAGGTTTGGGCCGCCGAAGAGGTACTCCTCGTTGGTCATCGTGCCCTGCGGTTCGCCCTCCGGGATGTCGCGGCGCCACTGCGCGTGGAAGCGGCCGAGGCCGGGCTGCAGCTTCTCGTGCACCTCGAAGTCGATGTAGTAGTAGAAGAGGACCTCGTGCTCGCACTCGCTCGTTACCGTGAAGCGCATGCCCTTCTCGAACGGCATGGGGAAGTAGCAGTTGAACGACTTGCCGTCCTGCGGGCTCATCTGTAGCGGCAGGCTGGCGTAGTTGGCGGTCTTGCCGTGACCCATGCCGAAGAAGTCGCCGATGGGGCATTCGATGCTCGGGTGCTCTTCCCCGTCCCAGTAGGCGCGCAGGACGATCTTGCGAAGGTAGTTGGGGCTCTTGCAGTCAATCGTCACCCAGATGTGGGTCACCACCCCCGCGCCCTCGGTCTCGCCCAGTACGAAGGTCTCGCCGGGCATCACATGCAGCCGGTCGTCGTTGCCGCCCGTATGGTCGAAGCTTGAGAAGCGCCTGTTGCGAACGTCACGCAGCGCTGCCAGGCCGCGTAGTGGCGAGAGTCCGATGTTGTTCATACATGCCTCCGTGTTCCTCGCGGCCTGGTCGGTTCACCGGCCGGTAGTGACTGCCTCATTCGCGCTCGGCGGGCTGCAGCTCGGCGCGCATGACGAAGGTGTCGTACGGGCCGAACTGCGACATGAAGAAGTAGAAGGTCAGCCCGTCGTCCGCCAGGTAGGCGGGCGCCATGTAGGCGCCGTACAGCGACGGGTACTCGGCCGCGGTGGCCAGCGTGTGCGGTTCGCTCCAGGGGCCCCACGGCGCGGGTGCCTCGCGCAGCTCGAGCGCAGCGGTGTCTTCGTTGAGGTAAGCGAAGAGCCAGCGCTGCAGGCCGGCGTTCCACATGAGGC
Organism: uncultured bacterium; assembly: GCA_964518275.1. GTDB lineage: Bacteria > Deinococcota > Deinococci > Deinococcales > Trueperaceae > JAAYYF01. The sequence goes on from CAZFFG010000011.1 coordinate 24,335, forward strand.
TGCCCTCCCCAACGGGCGGGAGGACTACCTCCACGGCCGCGCTCCGGGCAGGCGACCAGCCGCTGCCCGTGAAGTACTGCCAGGCCGACGTCTCCAGCACCTGGTCAGCAGGCACGCGCGCCACCCGCGCGCCACCGAAGCGCCCGCACGGAGTGCCCACCGCGTACACGTACGCGCCGTCCTCGTTGCCGGCGCCCGCCTGCGCGCTGAGCGCCAGCATGTTGAACGCGTCGTCGTGGGCGCCGAAGTTCACATCGGCCTGGCGCCAGCTCTCGCCGGCCGTGTCGGAGTACATGAAGCGTGAGTAGTTGCAGAGCCACACTCCGCCCTGCGCGGCGAAGCCGTGGACCGACATGTAGTGCAGGTAGAGGCGGTCAGCCACGGCCACCATGGCGGTGGGGATGCGCGTCTGCTCGGAGCCCGGGCCCGCGAACGGCGCGGCGTGCGCTCCCTGCGTGACGGCCAAGGCGTCGCCTCGGAACGACGCGTACCACCAGTCGAGTTCCACGCCGTCTTGCGCGTCGAGATCGGTGGTGGCGGCCAGCACGTTCGAGCGCCAGTTCGGCCCGCCGGGGCCGTCCGAACACCTCGAGCCCTGGAAACCGAACGTATCGCCAAACGCGAAGTAGACCCTACCGTCCAGCTCGGCTGGGATACCGAGGTCCGTGCCGCAGACGTCGGGTGTCAGCATGTCGGCGGGCGCCTGTGGTCCGGTGAGCGCCGCGACCTTGGTTACGGTCACCGACTTTATGGCGCGGTCGTGCCCGCTGGACTGCGCGTTGGCGCCTGCGCCCATGATGCTCGCAATGAGCGCCGCCAGCACGCACAGGCCCGCAGCCCCTCCGGGTGCCCGGCGCGGGCGGGTCGGGTCATTCAGCCTCTGGTGGTCTCTCACGCGGTTCCCTCTCACGTCACTTGAGCCCCGACAGCTTGATGCCCTCGATGAGGTAGCGCTGCATGAACAGGTAGAGGATGAGCCCGGGGATGGCGGCGATGGTGGAGCCCGCCATGATGAGCTGCCACTGGGTGGAGTGCTCGCCCGCGAACGAGGCCACGCCGATCTGGATGACCCGCATGTTGGTAGAGCTCGTGACGATGAGGGGCCACAGGTAGTTGTTCCAGTTGGCCAGCCAGAAGAACACGGCCAGCGTGGCCAGGATGGGGCGGCTGAGCGGCAGCGCGATGTGCAGGAAGATGCCGGCCGGCGTGTCGCCGTCGAGCAGAGCGGCCTCCTCAAGCTCCTCCGGTAGCCCCAGATAGAACTGCCGCAGCAGGAAGATGCCGAAGGCGTTGAAGATGGCGGGCACGATGAGCGCCCAGTAGGTGTCGAGCCAACCCAGCGAGCGCACCACGATGAAGCTCGGGATGAGCGTGATGGAGAACGGCACCATCAGGGTGGCGATCATGAGCACGAAGAGCACGTTGCGGCCGGGGAAACTGAGGCGCGCGAGGGCGTAGGCGGCCATGGAGTGGAACAGCAGCGCTACCAGGGTCACACTGGAGGCCACCAGGAACGAGTTGAAGATGTAGCGCAGGAACGGCACCGAGGTGAACACTTCCCGATAGTTGCTCCACGCGAACGTGCTGGGCAGCAGCGTGGGCGGGTACTGCGACGCCTCGGTGGCGCTCTTGAGGGACCCGAGCACCATCCACACGAACGGCGCCAGCGTGATAACTGCTACCACCCCGCACACCACGTACGTGAGGATGACGCCCACGCGGATACGCCTGCGCCGCCGCGCGGTGGCCCGGAGCCGGGACGAGTCTGTGAGCGAAGCCTGCATCCGAGCCTCCTAAGCGGCCGGCCGGAACAGCCGGAACTGCACGAGACTGAAGAGGAGGATGATGAGGAAGAGGGCGAAGGCCATGGCGCTGCCGTAGCCCAGGTTCAGGAACTGGAACGCCTGCTGGTAGATGTAGACCACCGTCACCTGCGTGGCGCCGGCTGGGCCGCCCCGCGTCATGATCCAGATCTGGTCGAACACCTGGAACGAGCCGATGAGCGAGATGACGATGACGAACAGGCTGGTGGGGTTGAGAAGTGGCCGCGTGACGTGCCAGAACGTCTGGAAGGCGTTGGCACCGTCGATCTTGGCAGCGTCGTAATAGAGGGCCGGGATGTCCTGCAGCCCGGCCACGAAGATGACCATGAAATAGCCCATCTGGATCCAGATACTGACGATGATGATCGCCGGCAGCGCCAGCTCCACCGAGCCGAGCCACGCCTGGGGCTGGAAACCGAAGAGCCCGATCAGATAGTTGAGGAGGCCGGAGCGCTCGTCGAAGATGTACTTCCACATGAGCGACGACACCACCAGGCTGAGCACCACGGGGATGAAGAAGAGCGTGCGGAAGAACTGGATGAACGGCAGGCGCTGCGTCACCAGCAGGGCGAGCCCGAGAGAGATGACGTAGAGCAGCGGCACGTACACGGCCGTGTAGATGGCGGTGATACGCAGCGAGCGCCAGAAGTTCGGGTCGTTCATGAGCTTCTGGTAGTTGGCGAGCCCGTTGAAGCGCATAGGTGAGAGGGCGTTCCAGTCGTGCAGGCTTATGTACAGGGCGTAACCGATGGGGCCGATGACGAACACGAGCAGCCCGATGAGGTCGGGGAGGATGAACGCGTAACCCGTGAGCCACAGGGCGCGCTTCTGGCGCCTGGCGCTCGGGCCGCTGAACCTGGCGTGTACGCTCATCAGAGTTCTCCCAACGGTGCGGTGTGGGGCGGGCGCTTACCCGCCCCACGGTGGAACTGCGGTCTTAGCCTTCGCTCACTGGTTGAAGGTGCGCATGAAGCCCTCGAGCTCCCGCTGCGCCGCGGCCGCCGCCGTGGCACCCGGGGTGCCGCGGAACATGGCCGCCTGCAGCGCGTCGCCTACTATTCGCACCATCTCGGCCGGGTAGCGGGGTTCGGCGTGCGCGGTGGGCACGATGACGTCGCGGATGATGGCGAGGTGAACCTCGTCGTAGTAGTCGCCGGCGGCCTCAGTGACCGAAAGGCGCGGGCTGAACTTGGAGTTGGCCACGGTGACCCACTCCACGGGTCGGTCAACGTCCTGAGCCCACATCCAGGCCGTGAACTCCTTGGCGGCCTCGAGGTTGTTGCTGCGGGCGTTCACCACTTGGGTCCAACCGCCGTACACCGACACGGGGTTCTCGCCGGTGGGGGTCGGCAGGTGGGTGATGCTGTAATCCACGTCCGGGAACTCGTTGTTCAGAACGCCGATGGCCCACATGCCCACCACTTGCATGGCGGCCTCACCCGTAGCGAACGGTGTGGTGGAAAGGTTGCAGGTGCAGTCGGGAGCGGTGCGCGGCGCGTAGCCGTCCTGGATGAGCGTGCGCCACAGGTCGAGCGCCGCGGCCACGCCTTCCGTGTTGAAGGTAGCCTCGGTCATGGCTTCGTTGGCCACGTCGGCGCCCGTCTGCCACAGGAACGGGTACCAGGTGAAGTTCTGGTACGGGCCCGGCGGGGTTTCGACCACGATGGGGATGACACCGGCTTCCTTGAACGCCTTCGACACCTCGATGAGTTCGTCCCAGGTGGTGGGCACGTCCAGGCCGTGCTCTTCGAACAGGCCGACGTTGTAGAAGAGCGCCACCGGCTCCTGCTCGAACGGCATGGCGTACGGAACGCCGTCGACCTTCACGGCTTCCACTGCCAGCGGCAGTAGGTCGGCCACCAGCTCGTCGGTGAACAGGTCGGAGAGGTCGGCTAGGACACCGCTGCGGGCGTACTGAAGGAAGGTACCCGGCGAGGCCCAGAACACGTCGGGGCCAGCGCCCGCGGCGAACGCCGTGGTGAGCACGGTGCCCGCGGAGTACTCACCGAAGGGGATGAAGCGCATCTCGACGGGCTTGTCGGGGTTGATCTCGTTCCACTCGTCGACCCAGCGCGACAGCGTCTGGTTGGCAACTTCCTCCTCGCCGCCGAACTTCCAGAACTGCATGGTCTGTGCGCTGGCTGCGCCCATTACGGCTACTGCCAACACGGTGGTCATCACTGCTCTCAAGAACTTCACTTCGACCTCCTCCTACGGCTTGCGGTTTTCCTGCAATCGATTGCAGGTCTTCGTCGTCTCTGCGCCGCCTCTTTCTGCGGCGTGGCCCCCGCGTGTGCGCCCTCCAACGCGCCGCTCATCTCCTCATGACGGTGCCCCTCTCTCAGGAAGCGGCGCGGCGCAAGAACCGCGTTCGATCAGCTGCGTCTCTAAGACCCGCGATACCGGCTCCTTACGGCCGGCCAGACGCTCGAAGAGAAGCTCGGCGGCGACGCTGCCCATCTGCTCGGTGGGCTGCGCGATGACCGTCAGTGGCGGATCTACGTACCGGGCCCAGCGCACGTCGTCGAACGAGATGAGCGACAGTTGCTCGGGAATGCGCACGCTGGCGGCGCGGCACGCTGCCAGCGCGCCGGCCATCATCTCGTTGTTGGCCACGAACAGGGCGGTGGGTGGCTGCGGCAGCCGGAGTAGCCGCTCGGCCGCCAGGCGCCCAGACTCCTCGCGGAAGTCGCCGTACTCCACGTAACTGGCTCTCACCTGATGGCCCGACTCGATCAGCGCCGCCCTGTAGCCCTCGAAGCGGTCGCGTCCGGTGGTGAGGTTCTGGGGGCCGGCGATGGTAGCGATGCGCTCGTGGCCTAACCCGAGCAGGTACTGGATGGCCTCCCGGCTGCCCTTCTCGTTGTCGACGAGCACGGTGTCGGCACCCTCCAGGTCGGTGGCGCGGTCGATGTCTACTATGGCTATGCCCGACTGCCGCAGCTCTCGCAAGCTCTCCTCGTTTGAGCCCGAAGAGCCGTGGATTATGCCGGAGACCTTCAGGTCGGCGAGGAGCCTCAGCGCGGCCTCCTCGTTAGCGGGGTCCTCGTCGGCGTTGCAGATGATGGTGCTGTAACCGTGTGTCGCCGCCACCCGCTCGATGGCCTTGGTTACGGACGAGTAGAACGGGTTCTGGATGTCGGACACGAGAAGCCCGATGGTGCGCGTGACCCCTTCGCGCAGCGAGCGAGCGATGGCGTTGGGCCGATAGCCAGCAGCTTCCACAGCGGAGAGCACCTTCGCCAACGTGGCGGGCGCCACCATCTCCGGACGCGTCAAGGCTCTGGAGATGGTGGAGGGGCTCAGTTTCAACTGTGCCGCCAGCTCGGTCAGCGTCATCTTCGTTTAAGCGTCCTCCCTTCTCTGCTCGTAGAGAGCCGGCGATGCTGCGGCCGGCAAGGCTTACTGCAAACGATTGCAGTCCGTGTAGCACGCGACACCGGGGGCTTCCCGGCCTGCGATGCAAACGATTGCGTTCTTCTTGGGCGGAAGTGTACGGCATGTAGACGGCTGGCGTCAACAACACCCAGCCCCGAAGGCGCGGCCCTCAACCCATGACCTGCTAACCTGTTGGTAACCACGTGGGCCGATCATCGGGCCGCATCGGCTCCCGTAACAACCCACAGCAGAACCTCTCACGTCTTCTGTCACGACCTGTTTTCACATCCTGGTTCAACTGAGCACGACCGCCGCGCACGTTCACGCCCGGCAACCTCTCCCCAGCCGCCGGCCCGCCGTCACCAGTTGGAAAGTTGGAGGTACCAGCATGACCCTAGCCACAGAACGCACGCCCGACACCCCCACGCCCGCCGGTAAGACCGGCAAGGGCAAACGCGTGGTGATGGTGCAGAGCTTCACCGACGGGCAGCTCGACCCCGCCGCGCCCATGCTCGGTCCGGTGGCCGACGGCGGCACCATCATCGCCAGCACCGCTCCCGGCTGCTGGGGCCCCATGATCACGCCCGAACTGAAGGGTGGCCACGAAGTAACCGTGCCTGTGTACGTGGAGGGCGCCGAGGTGGGCGACGCGGTGGCCATCCGCATCCGCGACGTCACCGTCACCTCACTCGCCACGGCCTCCGGGCACGACATGTCGCCTGAGGGTCACTCGCTGGGCGACCCGTACGTGGCCGCCCGCTGCCCCGTGTGCGACGTGGTGAACCCCAAGACCCGGGTCGAGGGCATCGGGCAGGACGCCGTGGTGTGCGCCACCTGCGGTAACCCCGTCACCCCGTTCCAGTTCGTGCACGGCTACACCGCGGTGTTCGACGAGGAGCGCCAGATCGGCGTGACCGTGCCCGACGCGGTGGCCCGCCAGCTCGCTGCCGACCCCGAGCAGTACGTGGCCCTGCCCGACGCCTCCGTGCAACACCCCATCCTCGTGTACGCCCCGTCCGACATGCCCGGCGTCATGCTGCGCGCGCGGCCGTTCCTCGGCCAGCTCGGCAGCACGCCCAGTAAGCGCATGCCCGACTCGCATAACGCCGGCGACTTCGGCTCTGCCCTAGTGGGCGCCCCGCACCACTCGGCCCTCACAGCGGACGAGCTCGAGGAGCACCGCACCGACGGTCACATGGACGTGAACTCCGTGCGCGCGGGCGCCATCGTGGTCGTGCCCGTGAAGGTGCCTGGCGCCGGCATCTACTTGGGCGACATGCACTTCAACCAGGGCAACGGCGAGATCGCGGGCCACACGCTCGACGTGGCCGGCGTGGCCACCCTCGAGGTGGAGGTCATCAAGGACCGCGTGCTGGAGGGCCCCGTCATCTTCCCGCTCGTGGACGACTTGCCGCCCGTGGCCAAGCCGTTCAGCGCCGAGGAGCGCGCGCAGGCGCAGCGCCTGGCCGACAGCTACGGCGTGGGGCCGCTGGAGGAGTCCGCGCCCATCTCCGTCATCGGCACCGGCCCAACCCTCAACGCCGCCACCGACAACGGCATCGCCCGCGCCGCCAGGCTGCTCGGCGTTACCGAAGGCGAGATCCGCAACCGCGCCACCGTCACCGGCGCCATCGAGATCGGCCGTAACCCCGGCGTGGCGCGCGTGACGTTCCTCGCGCCCCTCAGCCAGCTCGATGCGGCCGGGCTCGGGAAGCTCGCGCGCGAGCAGTACGGGTTGTAACCGCAGCCAGCTAGGCGTCTCGGCCGGCGGCCGCGATTATCTCGTGCGCTATGTACAGGTCCTGGATCGAGACGCCGGAGCTGTCGAAGATCGTTACCTCGTCCGGGCTCCGGCGGCCGGCTGCTCTGCCCGCCAGGACATCGCCGATAGCGGTGAGCTCGAGGCCGGCGGGCGCATGCTGGAACTCGCCGATGCGCCGCGCTTGCTCGGGCAGGTCGCAGAACAGTGTGGCGCGCCCGAACAGCTCGGGCGGCAGCTCCTGTTTGCCGGCCGCGTCGGAACCCATGCTGGAGACGTGAGTGCCGGGGCGCACCCAGTCGGCCTCGAAGAGCGGCTCTTGCGCCGTGGTGGCCGTGACGATGATGTCGGCCGCCCGGCAGGCGGCTTCGGGCTCGCTGAGCTCGCATTCGAGACCCTGCTCACGTAGGCGCGCAGCGAAGGCCTGAGCGCGCGCCTGCGAACGACCGACCACCAGGATGCGCTCGAGCGAACGCACCCGCGCCACGGCGGCGACCTCGAACTCGGCCTGGTGACCAGTGCCGAACATGGCGAGCGTGGAGGCGTCCTGCCGCGCTAGGGCGTCGGTGGCCACGGCGTCGGCTGCGGCCGTGCGGTAGCCGTTCAGCCGGCTGCCCTCCACCACCGCGCCGATCCTTCCCTTCTGCTGGTCGAAGAGGAAGATGATCGAGCTGTGCCGGGGCAAGCCGGCGACGTCGTTGGTCGGGAAGTACGATCCCACCTTCAGGCCGGCCAGCTCGGCGTCAGCGGCGGCCTTGACGGTGAAGCGGTTCTGCGGGTCGCTCCCGTGCCCGTGGACCACCGGGAAGCTGGCCGCCTCCGGTTCGCAGGCCGCTATTAGCGCCGCTTTCATGGCGTGGTACGCCAGCTCGTGGGTCACGAGGGCGGCGGACTCGGCTTCCGTGATGTGGATCATGCGCTCAAGCTACCAGTGGTTGAAGCGCGACCACCGCTTCAGCGAGCCGTCACCTTCCGCCGGCACCACCCAGTAACCGTCGTGCTGCGCAGCGGTGGCGCAGGCGTGGTTGGGGAGGATCCGGAGCTTCGTCCCGAGCGGCAGGCTAGGCAAGCGCTGCTCGCTACCAGGTCTTAGGCTCAAGATGGAGTGCTCTTGGTTAGCGCCGCTGACTATCAGGTCTGGGATCACTTCGCCGTTAGCGTGGCAAACCACGCCGTAACCTTGGTCCACAGCTTGGCTGGCGGTGCCCCTATCGCGCGACATCGCCATCCAACCTGCGTCCGTTATGACCCAGCCGCGCTCGTTCTGATGCCCGATGACGGTGGCCAGCACCGAGACCGCGATGTCGTCAAGCGTGCAGACGCCGATGCCCGCCATCACCAGGTCGAAGAACACGTGAACCCCGGCGCGCACTTCCGTGACGCCGATGAGGTCGCGCGCGAAGTGCGCCGTGGGCGTAGAACCAACGCTCACCACCGGACTGGGTAAGCCCGCTGACCGTAGGGCGTCGGCCGCAGCCACTGCCGCCGCCCGCTCCTGCTCAGCGAAGGCGGCTAGAGCCTCCGCACCCACGGCGTTGTAGCTCTCGCCGGCATGCGTGATGACGCCGCGTAGGCTTGCGCCGCCCTCATGCAGGCTTCTGCCCACCGCCACGATGGCCGGGGAGTCTGGAGCTAACCCCGACCGGTGACCATCGGAGTCGATCTCGATGAGCACCGGCAGCCGGTCGCCCACCGCACGCGCGTGCTGCGCCACAGCTTCGGCTTGCTCCACGGAATCGAGGATCACCGTTAGGTCGCAGCCCGCCTCGCGCAACGCGGTGACCCGCGGCAGCTTATCGGGAGAGATGCCCACGGCGTAGACGATGTCGGTGATGCCCGCCGCGAAGAAGACCTCTGCTTCCTTGAGGGTCGACACCGTTGCCGGACCGTTACCGCCCTCCAGGGTACGCCTGGCCACCTCCACCGACTTCGATGTCTTCAGGTGCGGTCGCAAGGTTACGCCCAGGTCGCTGGCGTGAGCGCGTAGCCTGGCGATGTTGCGCTCCATGCGGGCCTCGTCGAGCACCAGGCAGGGGGTTTGGAGGGCGGTGAGTTCTTGAAGTGGCATCGGCGTGCTCCTACTCGGGCGACGGGTGGCGGTGAGGGCAGTTGCGGTTGGTGGCCTCGCTGCGGCACTGTCTGGACTGTCTGCACTGCCTGCACTGTCTGCGCTATCTGCACTATCTGCACGTTGAGTGTACAGAGCGCGCCCGCGTCATGCCCGCAGTGCGGGCCCCCACCCGCAAGGGTCTCTAGCGACGGTCTCAGTGCCTGCCAAACCCGAGGTCGTTCTAGTGCCTCACTCCCGCCAGATGGCCCAGCTCAGACCCTCGAGCTCCTCCCGCACGTCGGCGGGTCGCCCCGCCTGCCGCAGCAGGGCGAGGATCTGCCCTCGGTGGTGCGAGTCGTGAACGATGCAGTGCTGCATGAGGTGCGCCGGGTGCGACTCGTAGTAGCCGACGAAGCCGCGGCCCTCCTTCACGGCGTCGAGCACCGCGGCTTTCATGGCCGCGTCGCCCTCATCGAACCCTTCCTGCAACTCGGAGATGCTGCTGACGCCTAGCCAGGTAGGCGCGGCCTCGTCGATCACGTTCCTGGCGCGCTCCATGTACTCGGGGGCCACCCGCGATAGCCAGTCCCGCCGGAAGCTGACGATGTCGGCCAGATGCTGCCCGACGCTGAAACCGCCCAAGCCATCCTCGTAGCTGAGGTCCTCCATGGTGAGGGTGTCTAGCAGGGCGCGGGTTACGCGGGCGTTGCGGTCGAAGGATTCGAACAACAGGGTTACTTCGGCAGGTACGGGCATGCTGGGCCTTCCGTTCGTTGGCGCCTAAGACGCGGCGCCAGCTGGGCTCCAACTGGGTTCGCAGGGAACACTTTAGCGGGCGGCGGGTGGACCTTAGCTACGAATGTGCGGTGACCCTGTGCCCCGTGAGTGGCGATTCGAACGCTTTGGTCTCAGCGGCGCGTGCGAACCTGGTAAGAAAGGGGTGCTTATGGCAGTATTGGCGGGATTCCCAGACGATACCTACGAAGCGATGGAGATCATCCGGGAGAAAACGCTCGTCAGTTTCGATAGCCTTTTCACTCCCGTTAAGAAGCTGTGGACGGCAGAGGGCCATGCAGGTTTCCGTAAGCGTTTCGTCAACCAACCCGATGAGCGCAAGGGTGTGCCATTCATGGAGAAGTTCCGCAAACAGCTCTCGGGCGGGAGTGCATACGACTATCAACTAGCCGCAGAGCTTCTGTACGTCCAGATGTTCTTCTCCACCCAGATTTCGGCGGAGACCAAGTTGCGGCATGTGACCGAGGTCCTGAGCTGGCATCCGGAACTCGACCGCGTGGAGATACCCGGATGGGCGAGAGCGGGGGCCGAGCAAGGGATGGCCGGCGACATGGCCTTTCAGATTCATAGGCCCAATCACCTGGCCTGGCTAAACGAGTTCCTTATCGCCTGGATACAGCGGCCCGACACAGAACGTACCTCGTTGCTGGCAGACCCGTGGGCATTCGCCAGGGCAGTTAGGGAGGTTTCAGGACCTCTCGGGGCCTACCAACCGATGCGCGAGGCCTGGCTCTACATGGTCTTCCCGAACGAGTTCGAAAACATCTCATCCCGAACCGACAAGAGGCGGATACGGGAAGCGTTCGGTGAGTTGCTCCCCGGCGGCCCTAGCGAGGATATCGACCAAGACCTACTAGCGATTCGCAAAGCGCTTACCGAGGAGCATGACGAAGGGTTTCACTTCTACCGTTCACCGGTGGTTGAGGTCTGGCGAACTCCCAAGGGAAAGCCCAAGTCTACTGTCCCCCCGGCTCCCGAACGGGCAAGGAAAGAGCAGGAAGATACGCTGGGTGAGGGGCTGTTCCTGAAACCGCCATCCGCCTTTCGAGAGTGGTTGGAACTCCTCCGTGACCGGAAACAGCTCATCTTCCAGGGCCCACCAGGCACAGGCAAAACGTATTTGGCTCGGAAGATCGCTGAGGCGCTTGTGGCCGGCAACGGGCGGGTGGACGTGGTGCAGTTCCATCCTTCCTACTCATACGAGGATTTCATCGAGGGTTATAGACCGACGGCCGCGGGAACGTTTTCGCTGCGCTCAGGACCTTTGAAGAGCCTAGCTGCGGAAGCAAACTCCAAGCCTAACGAGACGTTCGTGCTGATAATCGACGAGATTAACCGCGGCAACCTAGCCAAGGTATTCGGAGAGCTCTACTACCTTCTCGAGTACCGAGAAGACGCGAACTTGCGCCTCCAATACTCCGAAACGCCGTTCCGCCTGCCCGAAAACCTCTACCTGATCGGAACCATGAACACAGCGGACAGGTCCATTGCCTTGCTCGACATGGCGATCCGCAGAAGGTTCGCGTTCATTGGTCTCTTCGTCGACGAGGAACCGATCAAGGGAATCCTCCACCGGTTCCTGTCCGAAAAGGCACCGGACATGACTTACCTGGCCGACATGATCGACTACGTAAACGCTGAGATGGGAGACCCGAACACCGCGGTGGGCCCGAGCCATTTCATGCTCAAGGAAGTACAGAGCCTGAACGATAAGAAGGCCGAGCGCATATGGCGTCACTCGGTGCTACCGGCATTGGCCGATCGGTTCTTTGACGCCCCGAGTGAGCTGAGCCGGTTCTCCTACAGCACAGTGAAGGACGCCGTCTCGCAGGATGACAGCGATGAGCCAGAGGAGCTGTTGGAGCCGGATGAGTAACGCCAGCGGCTCAGCGCCCCGGAGGCTGGTGCTCACGGAGCATGAAGACTCGGCCCCGGTCTGGTTAAGCCCGACTGAACGCGATGCGCTTCCGCTGCTGCACCCTGGCATCCAGATCCAAGCGGCCGGTTCTCGTAGCGACCGGTACGTCCTGAGGCCCGACCAACGGGTCGGCGTGATAGCGCTCCCAACTCTCGTGGTCGAGATTGAACCTAAGATCCCTATGCCGTCGGTGCTTCACCTGATCTCTGTCGCTTCAGACGCCGTGCGGTGGCAGCAACCGGCTCCGGATTACGCCGAAGACAAGAGCTTTACAGACCTCGTGGCGATGATGCTCGCCAACCTGGTAGGTGTGGCCACTCACAAAGGGCTGGTACACGGTTATAGGTCAGAGATCGAGGCGGCGCAGGCTCCTCGCGGCCGGGTACTGTTCGAGGAGTTCATTCGGCGTCGCTTCGCGCACGCCCCGCCCATCGACATCGATCACGACCTCTACACACCCGACATAACCGAGAACCGCATCCTACTAGCAGCGTTGCAATACCTACACGGCCTTAGCCTACGCTCGAAAGCAGCTAGGAGAGAGCTGGCGGAAGCTCAACACGCACTCGGTGGGGTGAGTCTCGTTCACTTCAGTGCTAGGTTGCTCCCTGATCACATACCTCTCACGCCACTGAACGCCCATTACCAGCCGGCTCTGACGCTCGCTCTGATGGTCCTTCGATCCTCCTTCCTAAAACTCGGTGCCGGCGCAGGTAGAGGGACTGCCTTTCTCGTGGACATGAACCTCGTTTTCGAGAAGTTCTTGAGGAACTCGCTGAGGCGGGCCCTGAATCTCGACGAACGGTCGTTCCCCGCAAGGCCTCCGCGGACGTACCTGGACAAAGGTTCCCGCATCGAGCTCATACCAGACCTAACCCTGGTAGAACGAGGAAAGATAACTTGGGTGGGAGACGCGAAGTACAAGATTCTCCCAGACACCAATCGCATCAACTCGGATCTTTACCAGCTTCATGCATACGCCACAGCACTGGGGCTTCCGCGGGCGACGCTCGTTTACGGAACCGGCAGAGAGCCAATCCGCCACGAACACATCGCTATACGGTCCGGCAGCCGTCTGCAGGTGCAGGAACTGAACGTCAACACCAGCCGATCCGAAATAGATCGCCAAGTTGCCGAACTTGCCAAACGTATTCGTGTCCGCCCCGAAGCGATGGCAACAGCCATGAACCAGCAAGCGGGCTTCGTAGGCGCGACCGCATAGCTAGCTTCAGAGACGTCTAAGTATCCGTCGTCACTCCTCAGCCCCTATACTCCCCCGCATGGGAACCACGAACTACGCGCAGGTGTTCATCCAGGTCGCCGAGGACTGCCCCGTCAACGCAGCCGAGGTGCCGGCCGCGAGCAACAAGGGGCCCACGGTGGCGTCCCTTCAGCACGAGATTTTGGCGAGCCGGCCGTACGAGCTGACCTCCGATGACCTCCTGTTCGAGGTTCACGCCGCCCGCACGGGCGTTGCCGAGAGCGAGCGGGAGGAGGAGCGCCGGGCGTTCTTCGCCAAGAGTCAGGCGTGCCTGCGCGCCTCGCCGCTGGCGAAGCGGTACGGCTGGGGCCTCCACCACGACGAACAGAGCCGAGTGGCGCTCGTTGCTCTCGGCTCTAACCGCTACCAAGAGCTCGCCAACGACCCGACCATAAAGCAACTCAAAGCCATGAGGTCTAAACGCGCCGCGAAGTGACCTCGTGAATGAGGAGGCCGACATGCCCAACTACCTGGAGCTGTTCGAGCTGTACAACAAGGACCTCCACGGGGCCCTGAAGCAGCTGCACGACGAGGAGTTCTTCCGCAGCCCTGGCGGCAGCGCCAACAGCGCCGCCGTCATCGTGCAGCACCTCGCCGGCAACATCGCAAGCCGCTTCACCGACTTCCTCACCACCGATGGGGAGAAGCCGTGGCGCGAACGCGAGGCAGAGTTCCAGGCACCGACCAGGGGCCGCCAGGAAGTGATGGCCGACTACGAGGCCGCCTGGCGCACCCTGCATGACGCGGTGGCCAACCTAACGCCGCAGGACCTCACGGCCACGGTGCATATCAGGGGCAAACCGTGGCTGGTGGACGAAGCCTTGCTCCGCAGCGTGACGCACTTCGCCGGTCACGTGGGGCAGGTCATCCTCATCGGCAAACTGTTCCGTGGCGACGATTGGGAGTACCTGAGCATCCCGCCCGGCGGCACGGCGGCTTACAACGAGCGGCCCGATAGGCGCTAACCCTTCGCCGCATCGATCAACGCTCCGATGGCGGGATCCCACCCGAACCACCCCGCATGGGCAACATTGGTATCTGTGAAACGCGGGTGCGTTCCACCAGTTGCGCTGCCTACCCCACCTTCAACCGCACGCTCTTCAGCTGCGTGTAGTTGTCCAGCGCCTG
>CAZFFG010000012.1:0-34479 GCA_964518275.1 uncultured bacterium
ATCGCTTGAGAGCGTTAGCCAAGCTCGAGCCCCGCGAGGGCATCTGGCGCATAGAAGCCGAGGAGCCCGTGGCCGGTCCTAACGACCTGCTCATCCGCATCAGCAAGACCAGCCTGTGCGGCACCGACGTGCACATATACAACTGGGACGAGTGGAGCAGTCGCACCGTGCCCGTGCCGCTCATAACGGGCCACGAGTGGGTGGGCGTGGTGGCGGGCATGGGCAGCGAGGTGCGCGGCTTCGAGGTCGGCGACCGCGTGAGCGGCGAGGGCCACATAACGTGCGGGCACTGCCGCAACTGCCGCGCGGGCCGCCGCCACCTGTGCCGCAACACCGTGGGGGTGGGCGTGCAGCGTCAGGGCGCGTTCGCGGATTACTTCGTGCTGCCCGCCTTCAACGCGTTCAAGCTGCCCGACAGCATCTCCGACGACGTGGGCGCCATCCTCGACCCGCTCGGTAACGCGGTGCATACAGCCCTCACCTACGACCTGGTGGGCGAAGACGTGCTCATCACCGGTGCCGGACCCATCGGGCTCATGGCTGCGGCTGTGGCGCGTTTCGTGGGCGCGCGGCACATCGTCATCACCGACATCAACCCTTCGCGCCTCGAGGCGGCCTCCGCCATGGGCGCCTCCGTGGCCGTGAACGTGGCCGAGCCGGGCGCCAACCTCCAGGACGTGATGGCCGACCTGGGCATGGTGGAGGGCTTCGACGTGGCGCTGGAGATGTCGGGCGCGCCCGGCGCGTTCGGGCAGATACTTGAGACCATCATCCACGGCGGCAAGATCGCCCTTCTGGGCATACCCAGTAGGGACATCGCCATCGACTGGAACCAGGTCATCTTCAAGGGCCTGAACATCCAGGGTATCTACGGCCGGCAGATGTTCGAGACCTGGTACAAGATGAGCAACCTTCTGCAGGCGGGCCTCGACGTGACGCCCGTCATAACCCACCGCTTCAAGGCCGACGATTACCAGCAGGCGTTCGACATCATGCGTAAGGGTGGCTGCAGCAAGGTGCTGCTCGACTGGAGCTGAGCCAGCGAGGGGCCTGGGGCGGCCTAGTAGCGCGACCGCCCCTCCGTCGCTCGCTGCGGCGGCCGCGCTCAGTGCAGGTGTAGCGGCGCCGGCGCCTTCCCAGGCTCGAACGGCGTGACCGTGCCGTCGGCGTCGATGGTGCCGATGGGCGCCAGCAGCTCCTCGTGGATGGGGGTGCGCACCGCGGCGGGCCCGAGCGGCTCGGCGGGCGGCAGGCTGTACGGGTCGGCGGCAGCGTAGTCCACCTGGTAACCGAGGTCGGCGAGCGCGCCCACCGTCATGGCTGATAGGTGCGTGTGCAACGACAGGTAGCCGGTCATGAGTTCGTCGCCGAACACGTCCTCGTCCCAGTGTGCGCAGGCCGTGCCCTCCAACTGGTTGTCCTCCACCGGCACGTCGCCGGAGCCGCCCAGCGCGTGCCACTGCGTCCTGGCGCTGGGGCCACGGTAGCGGACGACCGTGGAGGTGAGGCAGGTGCCGCCGTTGTAGGCGAGGAAGCCGCGCTCCTCCCACGTGTAGCCGGTGAAACCCAGCACGTGGCCCATCTCGTGCAGGATCACGCTGAGAATGGTGCCGTCTCGCTCCATCTTCGCGAAGTCGGCGCTGTCGAACTCCATGTAGCCCACGACGGGTAGCATGGCGCCGCTATTCCTATTGAAGCAGGGGCCGGCACGGCCCAGCACCTTGCCCTCGCCGTCGATGTACTTCACGTCCACGATGATGAGCAGGTCGTCCACGGGGCCGTCGAACGTGTAACCCGAGCGCCGCGCGCACTGGTCGATGAAAGCCTGGGGCACGCGGCTCACGTTGGGCAGGTCGCCGGTGATCACCTCGGCCCAGCGGGCTCCCGCTTGCCGAAATATGTCGCGCTGCGCCAGCGTCAGCTGACCGGGGCTGAACAAGAAGTCGATGGCGAACTCGCTCGGAGGAGCCACGTCGCAGTTAAGGGTAACAGGCACCTGAATGGTGGCTGCGTCCGGGTCGCTGGTTGTGAGGGTCACGCTGCCCGTGCGCAGGCTCGGGATGGCGCCGCAGGTGGCGGTCACCTGGAAGTCTTGCAGCGACTCGCCCGGCACGCTCACGCTGGAGTGGTTGACGCTCAGCCACGAGTCGGCCGACACGGTAACCAACAGTGGCAGGGAGCCGCTGTTCCCGAGCGTGAAGGACGACCTGGCGCTCTGACCCAACCGGGCGGCGAGGTCGAACCGTTCGGGAATCGGTGCGATGGCGTGCGCCCGCGGGGCGAGTACGCTGACGGTGCCAGAGACCGTGTCGGTGCCGCCGGCGCTGTCGGTCACCGTGAGCGACACGGGGTAGTCACCGGCGCTGGGCAGCATGATGTGCTCTACGGTTGCCCCAGTGAAGAGGGTGCCGGCCACGTTCCAGCGGTACGAGGTGATGACGCCTTTGGTGGTGAAGCTCTGGCTGCCGTCAAGGTTCATCAGCGCCGGTGCGCTGGGCCGGTCGAGCTCGTAGTACGCCACGGCTTCGGGTCCGCTGGCGCCGCCGCCTCCAGCTAGGTCGCATGCCCCTAGCGTGAGCATGGCGAGAGCGAGTACGAGCAGGAGGCGGGCGCTGCGCAAGTTGGTCATCTAGGTCGGGTTCCGATCCTTATCAGATTTGTCCGCAGGCTAGCGCGAGCGGCTACGCAGGGTACCTAGATGGGCTCACACTGAGGAGCTCGCATCCATAGACGAGCTCACATAGACAGGTAGGCGGCCTTCACCTCGGGGTCGTTGAGGAGCTCCGGACCGGGACCCTCCTTACGGATCTCGCCGTTCTCAAGCACGTAGGCGCGGTCAGCGATGCGCAGTGAGCTGCGCACGTTCTGCTCCACCAGCAATATGCTCATGCCTTCGCTCTTCACCTGCTCCAGCGCCCGGAACACGGTGGCGGAGAGGGCGGGGGAGAGGCCGATGCTCGGCTCGTCTACCAGCAGCACCTTCGGGTCGCTCATGATGGCGCGGCCGATGGCCAGCATCTGACCCTCGCCGCCCGACAGCGTGCCGGCCAGCTGCGACTTGCGTTCGGCTAAGCGCGGGAAGAGCTCGAACACGTAGTCGAGGTTGCGCTTCATGCTGGCGCGCGCGTGCGGTAGGTACTCCGCGCCGCTGTAGAGGTTCTCGCGCACGGTCATGAGCGGGAAGAGTTGACGCCCTTCGGGAACGTGCCCGATGCGGTTACGCACGATCTTCGCAGCTGAAAGGCCGCCGAGCGCACCGCCGAGAGCGGTGACGGCGCCGGCGCGGGTTGGCAGCACGCCGCTGATGGCGCGCAGCAGGGTGGTCTTGCCGGCGCCGTTGGCGCCGATGATGCTCACCAGCTCGCCGCGGTTCACGTGCAGGTCCACGTCCCACAGCACGTTGATCTTGCCGTAACCGGCCCGTAACCCTCTAACGTCTAATACGGTCTCGCTCATCAGTCCACCTCCTCCTCGCCGAGGTAGGCCTCGATGACCTTCGGGTTGGAGGTCACCTCAGCGTAGCTGCCGCGCGCCAGCTCGCGGCCGTAGTCCATGACCAGCACGCGGTCGGCAAGGTCGCGCACCACGGGCATGACGTGCTCGATGAAGATGACGGTCACGCCGTCGTCGCGCACGCGCTTCACGACCTCGATGGCCTCGCGCGACTCGGCGGGGCGAAGGCCCGCCATGACCTCGTCGAGGAGCAGCACGCGTGGCGCCGTGGCCAGCGCACGCGCCACCTCCAGGCGCTTGTCCTGCAGGAGGTTCAGGTCCTCCGCAGGCGTGTGGCGCACCTCTTCTAGGCTGGTGAGCTCTATGGCGGCGTCGGCGCGTCGGCGCGCCTCGGCGGCCGAGATGCCGGTGCCGCCGAAGAGGGCGCCCACCATGACGTTGTCGTCCACCGTCATCTCCGGGAACGGCTGCACGACCTGGAAGGCGCGCCCGAGGCCCAGGTGGCAACGCTTGAAGGAGGGCAGCCGGGTGATGTCTACGCCGTCTAGCGTGATGCTGCCGCTGCTGGGCTCGAGCAGGCCCGAGAGCAGGTTGAGGGTGGTGGTCTTGCCGGCGCCGTTGGGGCCGATGATGGCGAAGATCTCGCCCTCCTGCACGTCGAACGACAGGTCGCTCACGGCCGCCAGGCCGCCGAAGCGCCGGCCTAAACCCTTGGCGCTGAGGATGGTCTTAGCCATTCTTGGCGCCCTCCTTGCTGGCGCTCTTGTTGCGGGTGGTGAGCTTCTTGAAGAGCCCCACCAGGCCGCGCGGCATGAAGAGGATGGACACCACCAGCACCACGCCGTACGCCACCATGTAACCGTCGGACAGCACGCGTTTGAGCGTCTCCTCCACGCCTGACAGCACCCCGGCTGCCAGGATGGGCCCGAGGGTGGTGTATAGGCCCCCGAAGATGGGCGTCACCAGCGCCAGCACCGTGGTGTGCACGGAGAAGGTGATGTCGGGGTTCACGCTACCGAAGCGGTGCCCCTCGATGGCGCCCAGCATGCCGACCAGGAAGCTGGAGAGCACGAAGGCGATGAGCTTGTTGCGGGCTGGGTTCACGCCCATGACGCCCGCCACGAACTCGTTGGTGCGGATGGCGGTGAAGGCGTGCCGCAAGCGCGAGTTCTGGATGAACAGCGACACGATTATCGTGAGCAGCAGGAGCCCCACGTAGACCCAGAAGTAGCCCTGGTTGCGCAGGAACGCTACCTCCCAGCGCTCCATCTCGCCCGCCACGAACACGGGGCGGAAGAGCGGCGGCAGGTTGGTGCCCACCGTGGCGCCGGTTATGCCAGCTGGCATGGACTGCACGATGACCTTGAGCACCTCGGTGAACGCCAGCGAGGCGATGGCGAAGTAGATGCCGTAGAGCCTGAGCGTAGCGGAGCCGAGCACCAGCGCCAGCAGCGCGGCCACCACGCCTGCGGTGGGGATGCTGAGCCACATGTTCACGTTCGTGAGCTTGAGCAGCACCGCGGCGGTGTACGCGCCGGAGCCGTAGAAGGCGGCGTGCGCTAGCGAGAGCTGACCGGTGCGCGCCACGATGTCCCACGTGAGCGCCAGGATGGCCAGGCCCACGGCCTTGATGCCGATGGAGAGGTAGCTGACGGACGCCTGCGCGAACCAGTTGCGCAGCAGGCTGGGCAGCAGGAAGAGCGCCACCGCGAACAGCAGCAGAATCACGCCGTTGAGGATGTGGCGGCGGCGCAGCGGGTGGGCGCCGCTGACGGGCGCGGCCGGGCTGCCGGGAGCGAGGTCGCGGTTCACAGCTTCCTCCACGAGCGGTACACGAGCGTGCCGAAGATGATGGCGAAGAAGACCGCCGTGCGCAGCGAGTCGCCGTTGGGCACCAGCGTGGCGACCAGAGACTCGGATACCGCCACGATGAGCGACGCGGTGACGATGCCGCGGATGTTGCCGAGGCCCGCCAGCACCACGATGGCGAACGCCTTGAGGGTGAAGCCCAGGCCCACCGTCGGGGTGGGCGACTGGATGACGGCGATCATGACGCCGCCGATGCCGGCCAGCAGGGCCGACAGCGCGAAGGCTATGAGGTAAACGCGGTTGACCTCGAGCCCGACCAGGCCGGCGCCGATGCGGTTCTGCGCCACGGCGCGCATGGCGCGGCCGATGGGCGTGCGCGCCAGCATGTAGTAGAGGCCGCCTACCAGGATGACCGAGATGACGAAGCTGCCGAGCGGCACGAGGCCGATGCTGACGTTGCCCAGCTGGATGCCGATGGCGCGGTAGGGCACCGCGCCGATGGACCGCGGGTCACCACCCCAGATGGAGAGCGCCAAGTTCTGCAGGATGATGCCGATGCCGAAAGTGAGCAGCATCTGGTTCAGTTCCGGGGCTTTCAGAACGAACCGGATGGTGGTCTGGTAGAGGATCGCCCCGATAACGAACAACGCGGGAGCGACGAACAAGATAGAGAGCAGCGGATCGAAGCCGAAGCTCACGAACAGCTGGTAGGCGAAGAAGGCACCGACCATGAAGAACTCGCCGTGGGCGAAGTTCACGATGCCTATGACGCCTATGGCCAGAGCCAGGCCCACCGACACCAGGGCGTAGAGCCCCGCGGAGAGCACGCCTGACACCAGCGCTTGTGGGAGAAGAGATAGTTCCATCGGTGGGTTCAGTCGGGGTGACGTGCGGGGGCGCAAAGCCCCCGCACGCGATCCCTTTCCTTTCAGCTAAGGCCCGAGGACCTCAGCGGCAGCTCACCAGCGGCGCGGTGGCGCGGTCGAGCGGGTAAACGATCTCGCGGACGCCGTTCTGGTACTGGAAGACGAGCCACATGTCGGCGCCGAAGCCCTGGTGCTTGGCTTCGATGGAGGGTCCGAAGCTCCAGTCGCCCATGGGCGAGCGGAAGGTGCCGGTCTGGAGCTGCTCGATGACGGCGGCCTGGTCGGTGGTGCCGGCGGCGTTGATGGCGTCAGCGAAGCTCCACAGCTGCGCGTAGGCGAGGGCGGCCATGTAGTTGTCGGGCGCGGCGCCGTGCATAGCGGTGTAGGCGTTAGCGAACGTGACGGCCTCCGGGTTGGGGAGGTTGGGGAGGTAACCGATGAGGCCCGTGACGCACTGGGCTTCCGGGGCGGCGCCGAAGTCGGACGGCCAGCCCGGAGGGGCACCGAAGATGTGCTGCGGGGTCACGTTCAGCTCGCGCACCTGGCTGGTGAGCGGCTGAGCGTCGGAGTCGTAACCGATCCAGTAGAGCATGTCGGCGCCGCTGCCACCGACCTTGCTGATGGAAGCGCGGAAGTCGCCGGTGCCGCCCGTGAGGGTGGACTGGAAGGCTTCGCGCAGTGCTACGTCTATGCCCATAGCTTCCAGGCCAGCTTCGAGGCCGGCGGCGCCGGGCGTGCCGAAGGCGCCGTTCTCGTGCAGTACGGCTACGCTCTGCACGCCGATCTCCTCGAGGAAACCGAAGGTGGCCTCCACGTTCTGGTAGTCCCACGGGTGGATGTGGAAGAACCACTCTTCCTGGCCGAGGAGCTCCTCGATGCCGTCGAAGTCGTCGTTACCGATGCCGGAGGCCGCGCCGCCGATCCAGCTCACGAGGGGCTGGAAGGTCTTGAACGACTCCACCAGGGCGATGGTGGCGCCGGAGGCGAAGCCGCCGCCGATGAACTCCACGCCGTCTTCGGTCATGAGCTTCTCGAACGCTGCTACCGAGGTGGCCGCGTCGGCGCGGTCGTCCTCGATGATGATGCGCAGGGGCTGACCGAGGACGCCGCCAGCGGCGTTGATCTCGGCGAGGGCCAGGTCGAAGCCAGCCTTCTGGGCGATGCCGGTGCCGGCGGAGCCGCCCGTGAGGGGGGCCAGGATGCCGATGGTGACCTGGGCGGAGGCTAGGCTCATCACGGCTACCAGTAGGACTGCTACTAACCTCTTCATGCTTCTCTCCTCCTGTGTTGCTCGCGTTCTCTGACGCGTGGTTGGGGTCTAGGGGCTTACGGGCTTGTGGTCGCCGGTGGGGTGTCGGCGGGCGTGCCGGGCCACCTGCTAAGGTGGCCCCGGAGTGCATGGCGTCACATGGTGGTGACCCCACTACGAGACGTGACCGCTCTCGTGTCGTGCTGGCGCAGGAACGGCGCCACCAGCGCGGCGACGGCCTCAGGGTTCTCGATGGGCGCTGCGTGCCCCGCTTGCGGGATCAGGTGCACTCCGTCCTGTTCGCGGCCGAACTGTGCCAGCACCTCGCGGTGGTTGCGCACCGGCGTCAGCACGTCGTCCTCGCCCACGGCCACTAGTAACGGCAGGTCCAGACCCGCCAACGAGCGGGAGAGGTCCGGTTCCTGTGTGGCAGACACGAGCAGCCCCTCCAGTAGGGCGCGCACGGCGTCCTGCGGGTGGTCGGCGGCCAGCTCGCGGGCGTCGGCCAACGCCTTGGCGTTGGCGGCGAGGAACTCCGGGCCCCACACCCAGGGTGTGGCGGCGTCGAACCGCGCAGCGGCGCCGCCGGCGGCGAGGGCACCAAGCCAGGCGCGCACCGCTGCCTGCAGGCGCGCGTCGGCGGTGGCGAAGGTGTCCAGCAGGGAGAGTGACGCTAGCGTGGCGCGGTGCCCAGCCAGGAGTCCTAGCTCCCGCTCGCTGAGGCCGGCCGCTTCAGCCAGCGCCGGGTCGTGCAGCCAGGCGAGCAGCAGCTGGGTCACGTAGCCGCCGTTGCTGAGAGCCACCACGTGCAGCGGCGCCCGGCCGCGCTCCTTCAGGTCCTCGAGCAGCGCCAGCAGGTCTCGTGCGTGGCGTTCGCGCAGGTACCGGCCCGGCGGGGCGTCGGAGGCGCCCTGACCCCGCATGTCGTAGCGGAGGATGGTGCGGCCGTCCTGCAACAGGCGACCCAGCTGGTTCCACGATTCGGTCGACATGGTGATGCCGTTCACGAACAGCACCGGCAGGCTGCCTGCCTGCGCGTCCGGCGCCGTGTGCTCCTCCACGTGAAGGGCCGGACCGTCGTCCATGCTGAGCCGCCAACTGGTCTTGTTCATGCGGCGTCCCCCTGCAGCTCGCTGGCCAGTTCGGTCTTGAGGATCTTGCCGGCCGCGCTCTTGGGCAGCGCGCCCAGCACGTGGATGCTCTTGGGCACCTTGTAGTTGGCGAGGCGCTCTTTCAGGAAGGCGCGCAGCTCCTCGGCGCTGAGGTCGGAGCCTGGCTGCAGCGTCACGGCCGCCAAACCCACCTCGCCCCAGCGGGGGTCGGGCACGCCCAGTACGGCGCACTCGGCCACGGCCGGGTGGTCGTAGATGGCGGCCTCCACCTCGGAGGGGTAGACGTTCTCGCCGCCGGAGACGAACATCTCTTTGCGCCTACCAACGATGGTGAAGTAACCCTCTTCGTCCACCGCGGCCAGGTCGCCCGTCCAGAGCCAGCCGTCCTTCAGCACTTCGGCGGTCTCGTCGGGCCTGTCGTAGTAGCCCTTGAAGACGTGCGGGCCCGCCAGGGTGAGCTCGCCCACCTCACCGACCGCGCACGGCGTGCCGTCCTCGCGGCGCACCACGGCGCGCGCGTGCAGCATGGGCTTGCCCACGCTCTGGGGGCGCCGCTCGGCCTGGTCGAGGGTGATGGAGAAGCAGTTGACGCCCGCTTCGGAGAGTCCGTAACCCTGCTTGAAGCGCACCCCGCGGCCGGCGTACGCCTCCCGCACCGGTTCGGGGCAGGCAGCGCCGCCGGAGATGGCCCAGCGCACGCTGCTAAGGTCGGCCGCGGCGAAGCCCTCGTCCTCGGCCAGCATGTGGAACATGGTGGGTACCAGGAAGAGGATCGTCACGTCGTGCTGCTGCACCTTGGCGAGGTAGTCGGCGGGGTCGAAGGCGGATTGCAGCACCACCCGAGCGCCCATGTGCAGGAGCGGCACGGTGAGGGCGTTCACGGCGGCGTGGAAGGCGGGGGTGGCCTGGATGGCGCAGTCGTCGGGCCGGAGTCCCCACGAGAGCACGGTGTTCACCGCGTTGTAGAAGCCCTGCCGGTACGGCAGCATGGCGCCCTTGGGCAGGCCGGTGGTGCCGCCCGTGAGGAGGATCATCTGCACGTCCTCCGGGGTCAGCCCGGGATCGGCGAGGGGCCCGGCGGAGCTAGCCTGCAGTTCGGTCTCGTAGGCTCCGAGCTCGAGCGCGGGCGCCCCAGCGCCGCGGGCGGCGGCGGTGGCCACCTCAACGTGAGAGGCGTCGTGCAGCACGAGCTTCGGCTGCAGGTAGGCGCCGATGGCCTCCTGCTCGGGCACGGCCAGGCGCGTGTTGAGGGGTGCGTAAACGAAGCCGAGCTTGGCGGTGGCCAAGATGAGGTCGATGTGCGCCAGGTGGTTGTTGGCGAGGATAGACACCCTCTCGCCCTTGCCGACCCCGCGTCCGGCGAGCATGCGCGCCAGGCGCTCGGCGCGCTCGTTCAGTTGAGCGTAGGTGTACCAGCGGTCCGCGAAGTGCACGGCGTTGGCGTCCGGGGTCAGCTCCGCGCGGCGACTGGCGACATCGAGGATCACGCCGCCGCTCCGTCCTGGCTGGTGGCTTCGCCTTCGCCCCGCCAGCGCAGCGCCAGCGCGTTCCACACGTAACCCACGCCGGCGGCCACCAGCACCGCTAGGTCGCCGGCCGCTAGCTTGCCCTGCTCGGCGGCGAGCTGCAGCGAGAGGATCTGGTCGACCTGGCCGAGGTGGCCGTAGTCGCTCAGGTAGACGGACTGTTCCTGAGCTAAGCCGAGCTGCTCGAGGATGTAGTCGTGCGCGCTCCGCTTCATGTGGAGCATGGCCAGGTAGTCGACCTGGCTCATGTCGGCGCCGGAGCGCACGACGGCGTCGCGCACCACCTGCAGGAAGGTCTGCAGGCTCTTCTCCTCCAGGCGCGCCTTCATGCCCGCCGGGTCGGTGACCTGCAGGCGGTAGTCTGCCAGGTTGTTTTCGGTGAGGGGCGCCTTGGTGCCGCCCACGGGTACCAGCACGTCGAGCGAGAAACTGCCGTCGGTGACGATGCTGGAGCCCAGCACCTCGTGGCCGCGGTCGCGTTGCACCACAGCAGCGGCGCCGCCGGCGCCGAGGTTGTACATGAAGCGCACGCGCTCGTCCTGCATGTCTATCAGGTCGGAGTTGCGGTAGCCGCCGGCCACCAGCACGGTGTTAACGCTCTCGTCGGCCACCAGCAGGTCGCGCGCTTGCTTGATGGCCAGCACGGCGGTGCCGCACTTCTGGCCGATGTCGTACGCGTAGGCGTTGCGGGCACCGAGGTCGTAGGCGAGCTTGATGCCCGCCGTCCACACCGGGTACTCCTTGTACTCCTCGGTTATGGAGATGACCGCGTCCACGCTCTCGGGGGCCACGCCCGCCTGGGCGAGCGCCCGCTCGGCGGCCCACACGCCCATGGCGGTGGGGTGGTCGTCGGGGCCGGGGTTCACTCGCTCGGTGATGCCCATCTTCTCGCGCACCACCCACTCGGGCACACCGCTGGCGGCCGAGATGTCGGCCGCGCTGAGGCGCCCTGCCGGCACGTAGGTGCCGAGGCCGGTGACGCCGACGTAGGGGCGGCTCATGCGCGCTTCTCCGCGGCCAGGCCGCTGAACAGCAGGTCGTGGGTGGTGCGGATGACTTCGGGCGGCGGCGGGCTCTTCTCCCAGATGGCGTAGCGGAGTCCTAGGAAGTGCGCCACACCCATGAGGGCCCAGGCCTGCGCCTCGGCGTGACCGCTGCGGATCTCGTGCTTCTGCTGGGCGGCGTTCAGGCGCTGGGCGTAGGCGTCGGCCAGCGTCTGGTAGTACTCGCGGTAGATGCTCTCGTCCACGAACTGCGACTCCATGACCACGCGGTAGAGGTTCTGGTTCTGAAGGGCGAACGCGATGAACGCCTCGAGGCCGACCTTCTCCACCTCCACGCGGTGAGTGAGTCCCTTGGTGGCCTCGGAGAGGGCGTGGCGGAGCCGGCGCCCCATGTTGCGCACGAGCTGGCGCAGCACGTCGTCCTTGCTGGGGAAGTAGAGGTAGAAGGTGCCCTGCGCGACCCCGGCGCGGTTGACGATGCTCGCCACCGAGGTGCGCGCGAAGCCGTTCTCGCCGAACTCGATCTCGGCGGCGTCGAGGATGCGCTTCCTGGTGGCCTCGCCGCGGGCGGTGGTTGGTCGTGGCAGTAAGGTCAAGCCCGTAACTCTCCCGTGAGCCGAGCGACAGCAGAGCGCCCGGCGGTGCTACATGACAGGTGATTCAGCAGTCAGTTATGTGAAGCGTACGTTCGGGCTCGGCTCCTGTCAACTCGCCAGGAACTCAGCTGCGTACACAGGCCGGGTTGTGCCCTGCTCGCGTCGGTGTCAGAAGACGCGTGGGCTGAACTGTTAAGGATGCGAGCCCGCCTTAAGTGCGGCGGGCTCGGTCGCTCGGGCTAACTAGTTGCGGGTGGTGGCTGGCGCTGCCGGTCCGGTGGGTCGCTCAGGCGGGGTCAGTCGCCCTGGGCGCCGGAACCGGTGCGCCCTTCACTGTTTGCGGTGCCACTTCCCGTCGTCGCCCTTCTCGTAAGTCCGTTTCACGGCAGACCAGGCCACGGCGTGGGAGGTCTCCTCCTGCGCGGCGTCGCCGCGCCGCTCGTGCGGCTCGTCGTACAGGTCCCAAGCGCTGTTGTAGGCAGCCTGGTAGATCTCCTGCGCGTGCTTGGGCAGCACGTTCCGGACGGAGTCCGGTAGCTCCCTCAACGTGTCGTACGGCATGCTCGCCTAAGCGCGCGGGATCTGCTGGTGCTGGCTGGCCCACTCGTCCACTTGGCGTTCGGCGGCCTCGTGGGAGAGGCCGTAACGTTCCTGGATGATCCCCACCAGCTCGTCGCGCTTACCGCGCAGCTGCATGAGGTCATCGTCCGTTAGCTTGCCCCACTGCTGCTTGATGGTGCCCTTGATTTGCTTCCAGTTGCCGCTGATAGTGTCCCAGTTGAGTTGCATGACTTGCTCCTTCCGGTGACTGCTCTCGTTGGCCTAGCGGCTCCCGTGGGCGCACCCCACGGGTGGTCCGCGCCAGCAGTATGTAGGCCCCGCTCCTGTGAGGAGTGAGGTGAGCATGTGAAGCCCTCAAAGGGGGCACCGGATAGGGTTAGCTCAAAGACCCGATAACTTGTAGTTCTTGTCTATGTAGGAGTTGAACTCCGCCGGCACGTCGATCTCGGGGTAGATGGCGTCCACGGGGCAGGCGGGCACGCAGGCGCCGCAGTCGATGCACTCGTCGGGGTTGATGTAGAACTGGTCGTCGGCTTCGTAGATGCACTCGACGGGGCAGACGTCCACGCAGGACGCGTCCTTAACGCCGATGCAGGGTTCGGTGATGATGTAGGCCATAGTCGGCACGTTCCTCTCGGGTCGGCGCGGCGGTACTTGTGTGAACGCCGTCTCCGTTCCGCGTGCCCGCTCCGGTGGGCTGACTGGCTCGCCCGGAAGGTCGCGGTCTCTTCCAGCCGTTTTAGCAGTTCTGGGCGGGTGTACACAAGGACTTAAGTGGCGGAAGGGCACACAAGGGAACGACCCCGGTGCCTTTCATCGTTGCTCTGTCGGTGCCTGCTCGCGGGTGCTGCTTAGCTTGCTGGCGAGAGGTTACTCGGTCGAGCCTCTAGCGGTACCAGGGCCGTTCCTTTAAGAAGTGGTCTGTAGAGTCTATGTGTTAGACCTCCTTCCAACTGAAGGGTACTGCAGTCGGCGGCCGCTGGAGTAGGGCCCAAAGTCCTGGTGCGACCGGCGCGTTTGGTCTATCATCAATATTTGGGGCCGAAAGCTAAACGAACCAACTAAGCGGATCCCACCTAGCGCGTTAGCCGCCGGGTGGGATCCGCATCTGCTTACAGGTTCTCGTGGTTCAGGCTCAGTGACCTAGGTTCAGAAGATGAGCCAGCCGCCCGAGACGGCGATGACGCCAGCGAAGATGAGCGCCACGGTGTTGATGACCTTGATGAGCGGGTTGATGGAGGGGCCGGCGGTGTCCTTGTAAGGGTCGCCAACGGTGTCGCCTACCACGCTGGCAGCGTGAGCGTCGGAGCCCTTGCCGCCGTGGTTGCCGTCCTCGATGTACTTCTTGGCGTTGTCCCAGGCGCCCCCACCGTTGCTCATCATGAGGGCCATCATGAGGCCCGAGGCGATGACGCCGATGAGCAAGCCACCCAGGGCGAGCGGTCCGAAGAGGAAGCCCACGATGAGCGGTGCGGCCACGGAGATGATGCCCGGCAGGGCCATCTCGCGCAGTGCGGCGGCTGTAACGATGTCGACCGCCTTGCCGTAGTCGGGCGTGGCGGTGCCCTCCATGATGCCCTTGATCTCGCGGAACTGGCGGCGCACCTCTTCGATGACAGCGCCGGCGGCCTTACCGACCGACTCCATGAGGTAGGCGCTGAAGAGGAAGGGCAGCATGGCGCCAACGAGGAGACCGATGAGCACGATGGGGTCGTTGAGGCGGAAGGCGTTGTCGCCGAACAGGTTGGCATCGACGAGCTTGAGGCGCTCCGCGAAGTCGGCGAACAGCACGAGGGCGGCCAGCGCGGCGGAGCCGATGGCGTAACCCTTGGTGACGGCCTTGGTGGTGTTGCCCACGGCGTCGAGCGCGTCGGTGGTCTCGCGCACGTTGTCGGGCAGTTCGGACATCTCGGCGATGCCGCCGGCGTTATCGGTGATGGGACCGTAGGTGTCCATGGCGACCACGATGCCCGCCACGGACAGCATGGCCACGGCGGCTACCGCGATGCCGTAAAGGCCGCCCAGCATGTAGGCGCCGTAGATGGCGAACACGAGCAGCAGCACGGGCAGGGCGGTGGACTGCATGCCGACCGCGAGGCCGGAGATGATGTTGGTGGCGCTGCCGGTCACGGACGCTTCGGCCACCTTGCGCACGGGGCGGAACTTGGTGCTCGTGTAGTACTCGGTGATGAACATGAGCAGCACGGTTACGGCGATGCCGATGAGGGAGGCGCCGAAGAGCGAACCCCAGCCCATGTCGCGGCCAAGCACCGCGAAGTCGAAGTTGCGGAACATGAGCCAGGTGGCTATACCGAAGCCAGCGATGCTGATGCCGGCGCTGGCGAACACGCCCTTGTAGAGCGCGGCCATGATGTTGTTAGAGCCCGGGCTGAGGCGCACGGCGAAGACGCCGAGGATGCTGGCGATGATGGCGATGGCGCCGAGCACCAACGGGAAGAGCACTAGATTGGTGATCTGACCGGTGCCGGGCAGCAGGTAGCCGAGGAACACCGCGCCGATGGCGGTCACGGCGTAAGTCTCGAACAGGTCGGCGCCCATGCCAGCGCAGTCGCCCACGTTGTCGCCCACGTTGTCGGCGATGACGGCGGGGTTACGCGGGTCGTCCTCTGGGATGCCCGCCTCGACCTTACCCACCAGGTCGGCGCCCACGTCGGCGGCCTTGGTGTAGATGCCGCCGCCCACGCGCGCGAAGAGCGAGATGAGCGAGGCGCCGAAGGCGAAGCCCACCAGGGGCTCGACCGGGTTGGGGAGGCCTAAGCCCACCGTGAAGAGCCAGAAGAAGCCCGCCACGCCCAGCAGAGCGAGGCCCGCCACGGCTAGGCCCGCTACGGCGCCGCCGTTGAAGGCGATGCGCAGGGCGCCAGCCAGGCCGCTGCGCGCAGCCTGGGCCACGCGCACGTTGGCGCGCACGGCCACGTTCATGCCGATGTAGCCACTGATGGCCGAGAAGAGCGCGCCCACCACGAAGCCGGCGGTGCTCCACCACCACATGCGGCTGGCTTCTGGGTCGCTGGTAGCGAACGCCACCACCGCGAAGATGGCCGTGATGATCACCGCCACGATGGTGATGGTGCGGTACTGGCGGTTCATGTAGGCAGCTGCGCCCTGACGCACGGCGTCGGAGATGGCCACCATGCGCTCGTTGCCGGTGGGGGCGGCCAGCACGCCGCGCGCGAGTAGGGCGGCTGCGACCAGCGCCAGGACGGCGGCGAGAGGCACTAGAGAGATGAGCAGGTCCATTCACTTCCTCCAGGGCGGCAGGGTCGCTTCCGACCACCGCGCGCCACGACTGTCGTCCAGGCATGACCCGGCAGCCCTCGCGAGAACTGCGCCTCAAGGCCTGGTTAGCAGCGGCAAGCTTATCATTCATGCAAAGCTCACGAACGGTCTGCCCCGAAGAACGCAGCGAGGAGGAGCCCATGAACCTCGACCCTGGCGCCGGACGCCCCGCGCCCCGCCATTCCCTCACCGACGTGCCGCGCCTGATCACCGACTACTTCGTGGTGCGGCCGGACGCCGCTAACGCCCAGCAGCGCGTTCAGTTCGGCACCTCCGGCCACCGCGGTACCAGCAGCGACGGCACCTTCAACGAGGCGCACGTGGCCGCCATCAGCCAAGCGGTCGCCGACCACCGCCACGCCCGTGGCGTTAACGGCCCACTGTTCTTGGGGGCCGACACCCACGCGCTCTCCACCCCTGCGCTGGCCACCGCCATCGAGGTGCTGGCCGCCAACAAGGTGCACGTGGTGGTGGCGCGCGGCCTGGCGCCCGTGCCCACTCCCGTGGTGTCGCACGCCATCCTCACGCACGTTGCCGCGGGTGGGTCCAAGGCGGACGGCGTGGTCATCACCCCGTCGCACAACCCGCCCGACGCCGGCGGCTTCAAGTACAACCCGCCCCACGGCGGACCGGCCGACGCGGACGAGACCGACGCCGTGCAGGCGCTAGCCAACCGCTACTTGGAGCAGGACCTGAAAGGCGTGCAGCGCATGAACCTGCGCGCGGCGCGGGCTGCCGGGGCGGTCGAGGAACGAGACCTGATGGACCCCTACGTGAACGACCTAGGCGCGGTGCTCGACCTGGAGCGCGTGCGGCAAGCAGGCGTGCGCATCGGCGTGGACCCGCTGGGCGGGTCGTCGCTGCGTTACTGGGAGCCCATCGCGGAGCGCTGGGGGCTCGACATCACCGTGGTGAACGAGGAGGTGGACCCCACCTTCTCCTTCATGCCGCTAGACCACGATGGCAAGATCCGCATGGACTGCTCTTCGCCGTACGCCATGGCCCGGCTGATAGAGCTCCAGGACCGCTTCGACGTGGCCTTCGGTAACGACCCCGACGCCGACCGGCACGGGGTGGTGACCCCGCACGCTGGGCTCATGAACCCCAACCATTACCTAGCGGTGGCGGTGGAGTACCTCTTCACCCACCGCAGCCAGTGGCCGGCCGGCGCGCTGGTGGGCAAGACGCTCGTCACTAGCTCCATGCTCGACCGCGTGGCGCAGGCGCTGGGGCGCGGCGTGGCCGAGGTGCCGGTGGGCTTCAAATGGTTCGTGAACGGGCTGCTCACGGGCGCGTACGGTTTCGGTGGGGAGGAGAGCGCTGGCGCCTCGTTCTTGCGTACCGACGGCAGCGCGTGGAGCACCGACAAGGACGGCCTCCTTCTGGGCCTGTTAGCCGCCGAGATCCTCGCGGTAACGGGCGAGGACCCGGCTGCGCGCTACGCGCAGCTGGAGGAGCGCTTCGGGACCTCGTCCTACGCCCGCCTAGACGTGGCGGCTACGGCCTCTCAGAAGGCGGCCCTCAAGAGCCTCAAGGCCAGTGACGTGGCCGCCGCCGAGCTGGCCGGCGAGCGCGTTGAGCAGGTGCTCACCGAGGCGCCCGCCAACGGTGAGCCCGTGGGTGGCGTGAAGGTGGTGACCGCCAACGGTTGGTTCGCGGCGCGCCCGTCTGGTACCGAGGACCTGTACAAGATCTACGCCGAGAGCTTCGCGGGCGAGGAGCACCTGCAGCGCCTGCAGCAGGAGGCGCAGGAGGTGGTTGCCGCCGCCTTCGCGCGGGCCGGCGCCTGAGGCCTAGCCGCCGCGGCTGGTAAGCGCGTGCCAGCGAGGGCGTCTGCCGGCGCCTAGCCCACGATCAGGGGCACGGTGAGGATGGGCACCGCGGAGGAGCGCAGCAGCGCGTCGGCCCGGTTACCGAGCAGGAGGCCGATGGCGGCGCGGTGATGGCGCAGGCCGATGGCCACCAGGTCGGCGCCGATCTCTTGGGCCAACTGCGGTAGCACCACCACGGGTTCGCCGTCGCGCACCACGATGCGCTTGGCCTTGCCGCCGGATATGGACGACAGGCGTGCGCTCACGTCGTCGGCGGAGCTGGCGCGACCGCCGCGGTCGTCCTCCACCACGTGAGCTAGCACCAGCTCGGAGCCCACCGCCGCGAAGCGCTGCGCGAACTCCCAGGCGCCTAGCGAGGCGGCGCCGAAATCGGTGGCCACCATGATGCGCCGCACTTTGGTCACCACGGACTCCTCGCGCACGGAGATGGTGGGCACGTCCGTCCTGCGGACGAACCGACCGGCTACGCCGCCCAGGAAGTGACGGTCGAAGCGGTTGGCGCCGTGGGCGCCCATCACCACCAGGTCGTAGCGATCTTGGATGGCCAGCAGCTCCTCCACGGGGTTGCCCCACAGGAGCTCGTAGGTGCCGTCGGGGCTCGCCAGGTGCGAGAGCATGCCCAGCAGGCGGCTCACCTCGGAGCTGCGCTGCTCGGCCAACTGGTTGAGCATCTCGGGGTTGAAAGTGTCGAGCTGCGGTCTTGTCGACGCCTTGTCGAGCTCGCTACGCCGCTGGGCGTGCACCACGTGCAGAGTGCCGTTCGTTCGCTCGCGTATTTCTCGCGCCAACACCAGAGCCTTCTGCGCCGGCTGGGAGAAGTCGGTGGGATGCAGGATGCGCATGCCTTACCTCCGTTGTGGGTGCGCCCATCATATAGGCGTACTCCTGAGCATGAGCCACATACCGGGTGCATGGCTGGGGCTTTTGTCTGCGCTGGAGGCATTATCCTGGTAACGGAAGGCGCCGCGCGCCTGCATTGGAGGTAACAACATGTACCGCAAGATCCTCATGCCCACCGACGGCAGCCCGAGCTCCGAACTAGCCATCGCGCAAGGCCTCGAGCTGGCTAAGCTCACGGGCGCAGAGGTCACGTTCCTCCACACGCTCGAGAACCCGCTGGCGGCCGGTTACGTGGCGGCGGCCAACATGGCTTACTCCGCCGAGCTCTACCAGGACCTCAGGAACAGCGCTAACCAATTGCTAGAGCAGGTGGTGGAGCAGGCCCGCGCCATGGGTGTCACGGCCAAGGGCGTGCTGGTGGAGGACATCGACCCCGTTCAGGCCATCCACGACGCCGAGAAGGAGCACGACCTGGTGGTCATGGGCACGCACGGGCGCCGCGGATTCAACCGCTGGATGTTCGGCTCCGTGGCCGAGGGTGCGTTGAGGCGTTCCACCGTGCCGTACCTCGTGGTGCGATCCGAACTCGAGTCGTGACCTGACGGCGGCGCATCACGCCTTGTTCTAAGCGCGCCCGGGCGGTTGGCTAGCCCGGGCGCGGCCAGGTTAGGCTCGTTTGATGAGTCGTACCGTCGCTAAGGCGCAACGCCTCAACCTGTTGAGAGAAGAGCTCAAGCGCCGACCCCGCAGCGTGGTCGACCTGGCGCGGGCTCATAACACCAGCCGTCGCACCATCGAGCGCGACCTGCAGGCTCTGGCCGAGTACATGCACGAGCCGCTGGAGAAGGACCCGAACCACCGCTGGTACATCCCCAACCGCACCCCGGGCCTGAACGAGGTGGAGGCGCTCGCCGTGTACAGCGCTACCCGCCTTCTGCTTCACACGGGTGTGGGTGAGCGGCATTACCGCACTGCTCTCGAGAAGCTGGCCAAGCAGGTGCCCGAACCTGCCCGCACTAGCTTGCTGAAGAGCGTAGATAAGCTCGAGTCGGCGCCGGAGGACCGGGTGCTCGACCAGGTGGCGCAGGCGTGGTTCCAGCGTCGCGTGCTGAAGTGCCGCTACGAGTCCGCCAACTCAGGGACGGCCAGCACCCGCGAGCTGGAGGTCTACTTCTACGAGATCAACCGCCGCAACCTGGAGCCGTACGTGCTGGCGTACGACCGGCTCCACCGCAAGCGCGTGCTCGTGTTCAAGCTGGCCCGCATGTCGGAGGTGAGGCTGCTGGAGGAGAACTACGAGATCCCGGCGGACTTCGATCCCACCAAGAGGCTCGACGCCGCGTTCGGCATCGTGATGGGCGACGAGGTGCAGATCGACCTGCGGGTCACCGAGAGCCTGGCGCGGCGTATGGCTGAGGGTGGCGACCGCAACCTGCGGATGGGCGAGAAGCTACCGGACGGCTACCGCCTCGTGCACGTGCTGGGCACGCTCGACGACAGCGGTCGGCCGCTGGAGCTGCTCCCCTGGCTCCTCGGCTGGGGCGCCTCCATCGAGGTCG
This sequence comes from uncultured bacterium, assembly GCA_964518275.1. Classification (GTDB taxonomy): domain Bacteria; phylum Deinococcota; class Deinococci; order Deinococcales; family Trueperaceae; genus JAAYYF01. The sequence goes on from CAZFFG010000012.1 coordinate 19,708, forward strand.
TAGGGCCGCCTGCGGTGCGCGAGCAGGTACGCGAGCAGCTGAGCGCGGCGCTCCGCGCTTACGAGTCGTGATGGTGGCGCGACCGCGCCCGGAAGGGGCCTGACGGCGTGGAGTTCGTCTGCCTGGCAGCTGGCAAGGGGAGCCGCATGGGTCGCCTGGGTACTTACCTGCAGAAGGCCATGTACCCCGTGGGGCTCAAGCCGTTCCTGCAGCACAGCCTCGAGCAGCTCCTGAGGAGCGGCGCGGCGCCCAGCGGCGCGCGGGTGGTGCTGGTGGTTGGGCACCTTGCTGAGCAGGTCCGGGCCTACTTCGGTAGCACCTTCGAGGGCCTGCAGGTGAGCTACGTGCACCAGGAGCAGCTCGCGGGTACGGGGCACGCCCTCAGCCTCGCGGCTCAGGCGCTTGAGGGCAGCGGCCCCGTCATCGCTTGGCAGGGCGACCTGTTCGTTACGAGCGAGCTGTTCGCGGCTGTGGCGGCTCACCCGGCGGCCAACGTGGTGACCCTCGGCACAGGTCACGAGGACGAGTCGCCCGCGCTCCTCGCCACCACCGAGGGCGAGCGGGTAACGCGCGTGTGGGAGGGGGAGGGGCCCCTGCTCGACGTGGGCCTGTGGAAGCTAGCGGGGTCGCTGCTGCCGCGCTTCGCGGAGGTGGTGGCGCCGAACGGCGAGTACCGTATGCTGCCCAACCTGCAGCGGCAGATAGACGCCGGTTTAGAGGTGGGTTTCGTACGTAGCAGCGAATGGGTGCACCTGGGCGGTACGCTGCCCAGCGCGGAAGAGAACGTGCGTGCAGTGGCGCGCCGGCTCTGGGGCGAGGAGCCGACCTAAAGTAGTTCGATCGAGTTCGGGTTCGCGGCCGAGCGGCGTGAGCCCCTGGAGGTGTCGCAGGTGATCGTGGTCCGTGCGCCGCTACGCATCCCGTTCGCGGGCGGCCTCACCGACGTTAAGGAGTACGCCGAGCGCTTCGGCGGCGCCACCATCAGTAGCACCGTGGCCGCCGCAGCGTGGGTCACCATGCTGCCCAGCGTGGACGGCGCCTTCGAGGTGCATTCGCCGGGCGGGGTGGAGCGCGCGGCCAAGCTTGCTGAGTTGAAGAACGACCTGGTGCGCGAGGCGCTGCGCTCCGTGGACCCCAACCACCCACCCGTTCGCGTGGCCGTGTGGTTGGACGTTGGTACGGGCAGCGGGGTTGGCAGCTCGGGTGCCATAACGGTGGCGCTCGTGCACGCCGCGCGTGCCTTCCGCGGTGAGGAGCCGGCGGCGCCGGCGCTCGGAGCCGAGGCCGCCCACGTGGAGGTCGAGACGCTGCAGGGTGCCTCTGGTTACCACGACCCGCACATCAGTGCGCGTGGTGGCCTCCTGCGGCTGGATTACGCGGGCGCGGCGGTCACCGCCCGCGAGGTGGCCATGAGCCCAGTCACGCGGCAGGCGTTCGAGGGGTCGCTGCTCCTGTTCGCCACGGGCTGGAGCGCCCCCACGAAGGCGTCGCTGCAGACGCTCAGCGCCAAGCTCGACGACGCCCTGCCCGTACTGCACGACATGAAGGCGCTGGTGAGCGAGCTGGAAGCGGCCTTCGCCGCGGGCGACCTGGAGCGGGTGGCGTTCTGCATCGGGGAGCAGCAGCGGCTCAAGCAGCTGCTGCCCGGCAACTTCGAGGACGAGCGCGTCATCGAGCTGGTGGGCCGCATGCGGGCGCTCGGGGCCGCGGCCCAGTTGCCCGGTGGCAAGATCAGCGGTTACCTCATCGTGTGCTGCCCGGCCGGGCAGCAGGCCGCGGTGCGCGAGGCGGTGAAGGAGCTAGCGGAGGTGCCGCTGCGGCTCACCCGCGAAGGGAGCGTGGCGCACCGCCTGCAAGGCTAGCGGCGCGCGGCCCGGGAGCCGCGCTGGCCGAGCGCGTAAGCCGACCTGGCGCGCGGCCCGGCTGGTTCTCAGCGGTAGGTGACCGCCACGAGCTGCACGTTGCGCGTGCGGCCATCGCCGCTCTCGAAGCTCACCCGCGAACCGACCTTCTGGCCGAGCAGCGCCTGCGCCACAGGCGCCGTGAACGCCACCAGACCCTCGAGCGGGTCGGCCTCGTCGACGCCCACGATTGTGAAGGTGCTGCTGGCCGCCGCGCCGTCGTCTTGGACGGTGACGGTGGCGCCCACCATCACCTCGTCGGTGCCTGCCGGCGGGGTAGGCACCAGCACGGCGCTGTTCAAGCGGTCCTCGAGGGCGGGTAGCTCCTCGTCGATGGCCGCCAGGCGGCGCACCGCGTTGGAGCCCGACGCCTCACTCGGCAACGCAGCCAGCTGCGCCGCCTCCTCCTTGAGGAGCCGGAGCTCCTCCTCGAGCGCGGCGAGGCCGGAGGGAGTCACGAGGTTCTCGACCCCCTCCGGCAGCGGTGGCCGCGCCGTGACCAGCACCTGTTCGGCGTCCGCGTCTTCCTTTATGAACGCCCTACTCATGGCTGGAGCTTACCCGACGTTGTGCGCTCAACCGCCGAGCCGACTTACCAGGTCGTTCAGGCGCCGCTGCAGCGTGTCGCGCTCACCCTGCTGCTCGGTCTGCTGACGGCGCAGGTCGGCCAGGGCGTCCTCCTGCTCCGTTAGCTCGGTGACGTATCGGCGGTAGAGGTCCGAGTTGCGGTCTAGGGCACCCATGTTGGCGCGGATGCGCTGCTGTTCCTCGAAGATCACGTCTATCTGACCCTGCGTGCGCTGCAGGCCGCGGTCGGCGTCGGCTAGTTCTAACTGCAACGTGGCGATGAGCTCGAGGGTGGCGCGGTCCTGGTCAGAGAGCTCCACGTTCTCGAGGTAGTAGCCGATCAGGTCGGTGGCGACGTTCGCCAGCGTGAGGCTGCGGCTATCCACGCGTTCGGCCACCACCATCAGGCTGCAGGCCACCCCTGGGCGGCACACCAGGTGCGTGGGAACGGAGCGGTCTGTGGGCACTCGCCCGTCCTCGCCAACCACGGCCACGCCGAAGCGCGGCTGACCGTCGGAGACGGGGGGTTCCGGGACTGGCGCCACGACGCTGAAGCCTTCGAGCGCGGGCCCCTGCACGATGAGGAAGCGGCCCTCCGCCGGCGCGCCCGCGATGTCGATCGTGAACGTGCGGCGCGTGAGCTCGGTGACCTCGATGACGCTGCCCCTGATGGCGGCGCGCGTGACGTCGGTGGTGGTGGGCCCGGTCGCGAAGCTGAGCGTGAGGTCGAGGTCGACGGAGTACGGCAGCAGGCGCTCGTCGCCCGGCAGCAGCTCGGGCAGGCGCGCGTTGCCGGCGAAGCCGATCTGGTCGTACACGGTCACCGTGCCCGCGGCTAGCTGCAGGCCCGTGTCGTTCACCACCCGCACGGCGTGCAAGGGGTGGTTCGGTTCGTTGCTCTCGTGGAACAGCGACACCCGCTCCGCGGTCACTTCGGCCACCACGATGGGCACCAGCGCGGACTCGTTGCGGCCGATGGTCACGGGTTCGCTCACGTGATACGCGAAGCTGCTGGCGCCTGCCATGGCCTCCGCCTGGCTGCTGACGCCGGCGCCGCTGGCTTGGATGAGGGCACCCAGGTTGGAGACGTCCTGGGGCCGCAAGAGGGCGGCGTCGTACGCGGCCGCGGGGGCGGGCGCAACCGCTTCAGCTAGCGCCCGCGCCGCCTGACCGAGGTCAACACCGGGCACGGTGCCGCCGGACGCCTTAACTTCCACGCGGGGCCGGTCGGCCCACACGGGGTCGTAGAGCCCCGTCACGAACGACACGGGCTGCCCAGCCACGAACGACACGCGCACGTTCTCGAGCGCTTCGTCGGTGGGGTTATCCACGATGGCCCAGCCCTGCAGGGTGCCCACGCCGTCCTCACCGACGACGAGGCGGTAGGTGCTCTTCCATACGGGCATCTCGCGCACGTAGCTCACCCGAACCTCGCGCTCGCCCTCACCGCTGAAGCGCAGCCGCACGGTGGCGGTGTCGTCGTCGCGGTTGGCGGCCACGGTGGCCAACGCTTCGTCGATCTCGGCCGCCACAGCCGGGTCGAGGAACTCTACCGACGCCACGTCGGCTAGCGCCACGCGCCGCACGCCGCTCGCTGTAGCGATGGTGACGAAGGCGCTCGTCTCACCGTCCGCGTTGCGCTGTTCCTCTACCCCTAACAGCGCTCCCTCCACCACGCTGGGGCCGTGCAGGCGCACGCGTTCGCCCCGCGCTTGCGCTAGCAGGCCCACCAGGGTGACGTTGCCGGAGAGGTCGATGGAGTAGCCGTCGAGCAGGCGCCCGAGCGGCGCCCGCGAGCTGTAACGCACGGGTTCGATGGTCCCGCCACCGAAGTCCTGCAGGACGAGGCTCTGCAGCAGGTCGTCCATCTCCGCCTTGGGCACCGTGAGGACGAGCTCCTGGTCGCCGCTGACCACGCCTTCGTGCTCGAAGTAGCCCACACCGCTGGTGAACAGGGCGAGGCGGGTGACGGGCAGGTCGGCGCTGGTGGTCTGGGTGGTGGCCGTTTGGGCGGCAGCGAACCAAGGCGCCAGACCCAGCAGCGCCACGAGGAGGGTGGCCGTGAACCACTTTCTGCGCTGTTTCATGGCTGGCATGTTACGCCAACCCACGCTGCACCTCATGGGCACGTTAGGGAACGGCCAACCCTTTGTAATACATCGGTAAGAGCCGATAGAGCATTCTCGGCTTGGCCTCCGGACAGGTGGCCGCCTGCCGGGTCGCCGCCGCACCAGTGTGCGCGGCCCGGATGCGACGGGAGCGCATGCGCACCAAGTACCTACACCTCTTCGCGGTCGTCGGGGCCTACCTCGTGGTGGCGCTCCTATGGTTCCCGCTCAGCGACGTTCTCGTCGACCAGATAGCCGGCGAGGAGGGCCCACGTACGCTCCTGCGGCGCCTGCAAGAGTCGGTGTTCGCCATCGTGTCGGCAGCGGGCTTCTGCCTCGTGGCCTGGCGCCGGGTGGTGCTGGACCGGCAGGCTGAGGCGTTGGTGCGTCGCCAACTGAAGGCCTCGGAAGCGCGGTTCCGCTCACTGGTTCAGAACGGCAACGACATCATCTCGGTGGTAGACGCGGAGGGCAACATCGTCTACCAGACCGACTCGGTGGAGCGGGTCCTAGGCTGGCCGGTCATGGAGCGCGACTCCGTTTGGAAGCGTGTGCACGAGGAGGACCTGAAGAGCCTCAAGAGCGCCCTCACGCAGGCGCGCAAAGAGCCGGGCGCGGAGGCCACCTTCGTGTACCGCTGCCTGCACGCCGATGGCAGCTGGCGCTGGCTCGAGTCCACCGCGGTCAACTGCCAGGAGGACCCCGCGGTCGGCGGACTGGTCATTCACACTCGTGACGTGACGGACAACCACTTGGCGGAGGAGCGGCTCCGGCACGAGACCGCATTCACAAACACCATCATCGACAGCCTGCCAGGCGTGTTCTACGTGGTCGATCAGGACGGCATCATCGTGCGCTCTAACCGCGCCTTCAGCGCCACGCTGGGTTACTCCAGCGGCGAGCTGGAGGCCGTGAACCCGTACGACCTCTTCGTAGCTGGTGACAAGCCGCGCATCAAGGCCGCGGTGAAGCGCGTGTTCGCGGAGGGCTCAGCTCAGCTTGAGGCCTCCTTCCTCACCGCGCAGTCGGAGGCCTTGCCGTACTCGCTCACGGGTATCCGGGTAGACACCCCCACGGGCCCGTTGATGGTGGGCACTGGCCTCGACATCTCTAGCCAGCTCGAGGCGCAGCGACGGATCGAGGAGCTCAACCGCGAGCTGCAGCACCGGCTCGGGCACATCACGGCGCTGCGCGAACTCGATAACGCCATCGTGGGTAGCCTCGACCGCGCCTCCCTGCTGGAGACCATCCTGCGTCAGCTGTCCGACAGGCTGCGTGCCGACGCGGCTTCGGTGCTGCTCTACAGCCAGAGCCTGGGCCGGCTGCGGGTGGGGGCCGCCCTCGGGCTGGGCAGCGCCAGCTACCGCAACACGGACCTGCAGCTTGGTGAGGGCCTGGCCGGCCTGGCCGGGCTAGATCGCCGAACCGTGGAGGTCACCGGCCGGGCGGCTGTGGCCAACGGGTTGGTGCCAAGCCGTGAGCTTGCAGCGGAAGGGTTCGAGTCGTACATCGCCACCCCGCTGGTGGCCAAGGGGCAGTTGCTGGGCGTGATCGAGCTGTTCCAACGCGACCACACCGAGCGTGGCGACGACTGGCACGACGTGCTCTCTGCCATCGCTGCGCAGGCCGCCCTGGCCCTCGAGAACGCCAACCTGGTGGAGTCGCTACAGCGCAGCAACGCGGAGATGCTGGCGGCTTACGAGCGCACCATCGAGGGCTGGTCGCGCGCCCTCGACCTGCGCGACGAGGAGACCGAGGGGCACAGTCGGCGCGTGACGGAGCAGACGGTGCGTCTGGCCGAGCGCCTAGGTATAGCCGACGAGCAGATCGTGCACATCCGCCGTGGCTCCCTGCTGCACGACATCGGCAAGATGGGGGTGCCCGACCAAGTGCTGCTGAAGCCGGGCCCGCTCACCGACGAGGAGTGGGCGCTCATGAAGCAGCACCCCGACTTCGCTTACGAGCTGCTGCTACCCATCGAGTTCCTGCGACCGGCGCTCGACATCCCGTACTGCCACCACGAGCGCTGGGACGGGTCGGGCTACCCGCGTGGCCTCAAGGAGGAGGAGATCCCGCTGAGCGCGCGCATCTTCGCGGTGGTGGACGTGTACGACGCCCTCACCTCCGACCGGCCGTACCGGCCCGCCTGGGAGGAAGCGCGCGCGCTGGAGTACCTGCGGGAGAACGCCGGCGTGCTGTTCGACCCGCGCGTGGTGGCAGAGTTCGAGCGCATGCTGCAGCAGAAGCGCGGCGTACGGGCGGAGCCGGCCTTGGCGCCAGCGGCTCAGTCGCGGCGCGTGTCGGCGTCGCGCTGAATCCGCGCCTCGCGGCGGTGGCCGCCGTCCATCATGTCGGACGCTGTGACCTCGTCTACCGAGCCCCGGCGGGCGTGCCAGCCACTGCGCACCACGCCGCCCTCCTCCACGAGTTGCTTGAAGCGGTGGAGGTCACCGGCGATGCGGCCGTTGACCACTCCCAACATGGCGCCGATGTTCTCGATCACGCCTTCCGGCTCGTACTCGATATGCATGTGCACGCGGGTGGTGGCGTTGTCGAGCTTCTCGAAGGTCACGCGTCCCTGGTTGCGCGCACCCGACTCGCTGGCCCAGGCGATGGCAGACGAGGGCGCTAGCTCGGTCACCTTAGCTACCCACTCCTCGTCGCGTCCGCCGATGGTGGAGTGCCAGCGCAAGCGGTCGTTAGCGAGGCGCTCGACGCTCTCGACACCCTCCATGAAGCTCGGGAAGCCCTCGAAGTCGCTGAACAACAGGTAGGCCTCGGCCACGGGTACCTTGACGTCGATCGATCTCTCGAAGATAGCCATCATGTTCTCCCTTCGTGGAGCGCGTTCGGCGTTGCCTGTGGCAGGTTACGGGGCGAAGCATGGGAATAGTTGCAGGAAGCTGAGAAGGATGGGAGGGCCCAGCAGGCATCGTCCGCGCCGGAAGTGCCCAATCCCACCAGCTTTCGCGTGTAGGTGCGGCAACCTAGGGCAAGGTGCAACGCGTTTCGTTACCCGACGCTTCCCCCGGCGCCGCAAGGTGCGTGGCTCGCTAGCGTGGAACCGCAAGGCGAGCCCGGGATGAACGATCTCAAGCGACAGCGCAACCGGATCGTGGTGGTGCTCCTGTGGCTCCTCACCGGTCTGGTCCTCGCTGGCGGCATGCTCGGCGTGGTGGCGAACGGCGCTGAGCCGGGCGGCGCTCCGTACTTCATCCTCTTCCTGCCGCTCGTGCTGGCGGGTCTCCTCATCGGTCGCGCGGCCCTGCTGGCCTGCGTGCTGGTGGTGCTGGCCGGCGTCATCGGGAGCGGTGTGCTGCACGGGGCCGAGCCACTGTTCGACCCGACCGGGCAGCCGGACGGCTACTGGCGCACCGTGCTGCAGTTCATGCTCGTGTTCCTGGCCGTGGCGCTCCTGCTCGACCGCTTCGGGCTCGCTTACTACCGAGCGTTGCGGCGCGCCGCCGACCAGGAGGCTCTCCTCCGTGACCAGGCGCGTCAGCGCGAGCGCGACCTCGCCGCCCTCGTAGAGGGAGAGCGCCTCAACGACGCCATCCTCACCAACCTGCCGGGGGTCTTCTTCATGCTCGACAAGCATGGGCGTTTCGTGCGGCTCAACCGAACGGTGCCGAGCGACCTCGGTTACGACTTCGAGACGCTGAGCGCTAGGGGACTCGAGGCGCTGGTGCCAGCGGGCGAGCTGCAGAGCGTGAAGGAGCGCATCCGGCAGGCGTACGAGCACGGGCAGGCTAGCGACCTGGTGACGCTGATAGCCGAGGACGGGCGCCAGATACCGTACTTCGTGCGCGCCACCCGCGTGACGCTGAAAGGTGAGGAGTACCTGGTTGGCATGGGCATCGACCGCAGCGAGCTGGGCGAGGCGCAGGCGCGGGTGCAGGCGTTGAACGTGGAACTGGAGGAGAGGCTCGAGCGCCTCACGGCCTTGCGCGAGATCGACCGCTCCATGGCCGCCAGCATGGACCTGGGCGAGACGCTGGCGGTGGTGTTGGAGCAGGTCACGAAGCGCCTCCAGGTGGACGCCGCCGCTATCCTCCTGTACCGCAGCGGATCGGAGACACTGCGGTTCGGTGCGAGCCGTGGCTTCAAGGGCAGCGCGCTCCAGCGCACCGAACTGCAGATGGGGGAGGGGCTGGCAGGGCAGGCCGCTCTAAGCCGCGAACCCGTGTCCGTGCACGGACAGGCCGAGATAGCGCGCGCCTTCATGGGGGCTAGCTCGGTGGAGGGGGAGCCGTTCGAGTTCTACATGGCCGTGCCGCTCGTGAGCCAGAGCTACTTGCAGGGTGTGCTGGAGCTGTTCAACTACTCGGACCTCGACCCGAGCGAGGACTGGACAGACTTCCTGGGGGCGCTCGCCACGCAGGCCGCCATCGCTATCAACGCGGCGCGGGTGCTCGACGACCTGGAGCGCACCAACGAGGAGCTGCTGCTGGCGTACGAGACGACAATCGAGGGCTGGGCGCGGGCGCTCGACCTGAAGGACGAGGACACGGAGGGGCATAGCCGCCGCGTCACTGACCTCACCACCCGCTTGGCGCGCCGCATGGGCATGACGGACGAGGCGATAACGCACGTGCGGCGTGGCGCGCTGCTTCACGACATCGGCAAGATGGGCATCCCGGACGAGGTGCTGCGTAAGCCGGGCGCTCTCGACGAGGACGAGTGGGAGCTCATGAAGAAGCACACCGTCTTCGCCCGCGACTTCCTCGAGGCCATCCCGTTCCTGAAGCCAGCCCTCACCATCCCCTACTCGCACCACGAGAAGTTCGACGGCACCGGTTACCCAGAGGGCCTCGCGGGCGACGAGATCCCGCTGGAGGCGCGGCTGTTCGCGGTGGTCGACGTTTACGACGCGCTCACGTCGGACCGTCCTTACCGAGCGGCTTGGACGGAAGAGCGGGCGCTGGCGCACATCGAGGAGCAGGCCGGCAGTCACTTCGATCCGGAGGTGGTGGAGGCGTTCCTCACCATGATCCGATCGGGGCGGGCCGCCCGGGGGGTACGGAGCGCGCAGTGAGGCGCCCGACGGCCTGAACTACGTTGCGGCTGCGCCTCCCGTGCCTAACATGGGGTACGGGAGGCAGCGCAGTGAACCTGCTCCAGACGTTGATAGGTGCCGGCCTACGCCCGCACGTGCGCCGCAAGGCGCGAGGCAAGAGCCTGACCGAGGTAAGGGCGGGCCTCGAGAGCTCGCTCAGCGCTGTGCTGTTACCGCGCATCGAGCGCGTGGAGGACACGGCCGCCAACCGGGAAACCCTGAACCACTGGCTAGGCATCGAACGTTGGAGCCTGGCGCGCGTGCGCGTGGCCCTCGGCGAACCCTTCGTTGAGGGGAGCTACCACGCCTACCGGCTGAGCGAAGGTGCGAGCTGGAGCGAGCTCAAGGCCGGGTTCCTGGCCGCGCGCGCGAGCACCGTGGCTCTGGCCGTGAACCTCGAACGGAGCGGCTTCGACCCGGAACGAACCGTGCGCCACAACCACCTTGGGCCGCTCACGGTGATCGAGTGGTTCACCTACATCGACGATCACAGCCGTAGAGAGGTCATCAGGCTGCGCTGATGCTCGAGGGGTCATGGACGCGCTGCGCATAGGCTTCTTCGTCATCTCGGCACCGCGGTTCTACGCCGGACTAGGCCTGCTGCTCCTGGTGCTCCTCGCTGAGTTCGGGGCGTGGCGGCGCCGACGGTCCGGGCAGGAAGGCGCCGCCGACGCCGCGTGGGCGTGGAACGCCCTCTTCGGTGTCTTGCTCGGTGCCAGACTGGGTTTCGTTCTCCAGAACTTCACTTACTACCGGCAGGAGCCGTGGCAGGCGTTCGCGTTCTGGCAGGGCGGTTTCTCCCCCTGGTGGGGTGTGCTGGTAGGCGCGGTGGTGGCGCTGGTGACGTTGCGGCGCCGTGAACGCTTCGGTGCCTTGCTCGTACCGTCCGTGGTGGCGTTAGGGGCCTGGTTGCTCGTGCCGCCGCTCCTCAGTCCGGCCGGCGGGGTCACGGTGGCCCTCCCGGTTGGTGCCATCGAGCGGTTGGAGGGCGACCCCTTCGACCTCGCGGCGGCGGCGCACGGACCCACCGTGGTCAACGTGTGGGCGTCGTGGTGCATCCCGTGTAGACGGGAGATGCCGCAGCTCGCCCGAGCGGCGGCGGAGAACCCGGACGTCCTCGTGCTGTACGTGAACCTGGGCGAGGGCCGGGAGAAGGTGGAGGAGTTCCTGCACGCCCACCCCACGGTGAGAAGGGACCATGTGCTGCTAGATACCGACAGGCGCGTAGGGACGGCGCTGGGTGGCGTGGGTTTGCCCACCACCTACTTCTTCAGTGGTGGCGAGCACGTGTATACCCACGTGGGCGAGATCTCGGGCCCGGCACTCGAGCGCCGCTTGGCGGCGTTGCGAGCGCCGAGCCCGTAGCGTTCGGGGCGAACCTCCCTTACTCCCCAGCCACGGCCGTGAGGCCCGCCACGAACTGGTCGATGAAGAACGTGTACAGCACGGCCACTGGGATGCTGGCGATGAGGGCACCCGCCAGAAGCGGACCCCAACGGAACACGTCGCCGCGCACCAGCTCAGTGGGGATGCCGATGCTCACCGTCTTCTGCGCGGACTCCTGCACGAACGTGAGCGCGTACACGAACTCGCTGGTGCTGAGCGTGAACGCGAAGACCACCACCGTGAGGATGCCCGGCACGGCCAGGGGCAGCACGGCGCGCACGAAGGCGCCGAAGCGGCTGTAGCCGTCGATCATGGCCTGCTCCTCGATGTCGCGGGGTATGCCCTTGAAGAACCCCATGAGGAGCCAGGTACAGAACGGCACGGTGAAGGTGGGGTACGCCACCACCAGCGCCCAGAGGGTGTTCTGCAGGCCGAGCGCCGCCACTACCTTGGCGAACGGCAGGAACAACAGCGTGGGCGGGATGAGGTAAGTGAGGAAGATGCCGATGGCTAGCGCCTCGCCCCAACTGCCCGCCAGGCGCGCCAGGCTGTAGGCCGCTGGCACGGCCAGTAGCAGCGTGATGAGCACCACCAGGCCCCCCACCAGGAACGAGTTGGCGAGCCAGCGCACGAAGAGCGTGTCGGCGAACAGCAGCTGGATGTGCGCGAAGGTGGGCGCCTCCGTGAACCAGAACGGGTTGTTGTTCGGGTCGAAGAGGTCGCTGTTGCGCTTGAAGGCCGTGATGAGCATGACGTAGAACGGCATGGCTGCGAACAGGGTGAAGATGGCGATGACGATGTAGAAGCCGCCGCGCCCAGCGACCTTGCCCGGCGTCAGCGCGGTCATGACCGCTCCCGTGTGTGCGAGTGTGGGCGCATCAGGTGACCTCGCTGCGACGGATGAGCCTGAGGAGCAGGGCGCTGATGCCCGCCAGGACTGGGAAGAGGAACATGGCTATGGCGGCGCCCTTACCGAGGTTGCCGCCCAGGATGCCCGTGAAGAACGCCAGGCTGGGCAGCACCTGGGTGCTGTTGGCGGGGCCGCCGCGGGTGAGGATGAAGATGTTGATCATGTCGCCGAACGTGAACACGAACGTGAAGAGGATGGCCACTAGCAGGATGGGCGAGAGCATGGGCAACGTGATGTCGAAGAGGCGGCGCATGTAGCCGGCGCGGTCGATGCGCGACTGCTCCACCACGTCGCGGGGGATGGAGTTGAGGCCCGCCAGCACGATGACGGTGGCTAGCGGCAGGAGCCGCCATACGTTGACGAGGATCACGGAAACTATGGCCAACGTGCGGTCGCCTAGCCAGTAGAGGTTCGGTAGCGCGCCCAACGCGGCGCCGCGCTGACCCAGCAGCCCGACCTCCCGCAGGACCCAGTCGATGGGGCTGAACACGGAGTCGAGCATCCATAGCCAGCCGATGAGCCCCAGCGCGGCCGGCGCCGTCCAGGGCAAGAGCAGCAGGAACCTCACCACCCACTTACCGCGGAAGTTGCGCATGAGCAGTTCTGCCTGGATGGTGGAGAGCACGAGCACCACCACTAGCGTGCTGAACGTGAAGAGCACGGTGTTGCGAAGCGCGGTGAGGAAGGTGCGGTCTGACAGCAGGTCGGCGAAGTTGCCGAGGCCCACCCAGCGCGGCGTGGTTCCGCCCGTGGTGACGTCGTGAAGGCTGTAGTAGACCGCTAACCCGAACGGCACGCCCACCAGCGCCACGATGAACAGCACGGCCGGCGCCAGCATGAGCACTGCCAGCAGGTTCTGGTTCGGTCCCGTGCTGGAGCCTCGTTCCAGCGGCCGGGCGCTCATGCGCCGTCGGCGGCCAGCCGCTTACCGGTGGTCTTGTCGAAGCGGTTGATGAACGCCGGCTGGATGAAGAAGTCGTGCGTCTTGCCGGCTTCGATGGCGCCAGCCAAGCGGGCGGGGATCTTAGCTATGACGGCGCCGCTCTCGCTGACGCCCTCCTCGGTGACGGAGCGGGCGGTCGGTACGGAGCCGTACAGCAGCAGGTCGGAACCCAGGTCCTCTAGGCCAGAGATGTGGAACTCGAAGTGCTGCGCGCCCGTGCTGGGCTCGAAGTGGCTGGCGGGTAGGAAGTTCTCGGGGTGGAAGCCGATGGTCTGCTTGCCCGTCTCGAGCAGGTTCATGGCGGGCGAGCCCATGAAGCGCGCCACGAACGTGTTGGCTGGTGAGCGGTAGATGTCGCTCGGGGCGCCTATCTGCTCGATCTTGCCGTGGTTCATGACGGCCACCCGTTCGCCGAGGCCCATGGCCTCCACCTGGTCGTGCGTGACGTAGATGGTGGTGATGCCGATGCGCTGGTGGAGCTTCTTCAGCTCGTGGCGGGCGGAGTGGCGCAGCTTGGCGTCGAGGTTGGAGAGGGGCTCGTCGAGGAGGAAGAGGTTCGGTTCGCGCACGAGCGCGCGGGCGAGCGCCACCCGCTGACGCTCGCCCCCGGACAGCGCGCGCGGCTTACGGTCCAGTAGGTGACCGATACCGAACAGGCCCGCGGCCCACTCCACCTTCTCCTGAATGGCGGCGCGCTCGGTGCGCACTGCCTCTAGTGGGAACGAGATGTTCCTGAACACGCTCTTGTGCGGGTACAAGGCGTAGCTCTGGAACACCATGGCGATGTTGCGGGCGTTGGGCGGCAGGTGGTTGACCACTTCGCCACCGATGAGGACGTTGCCTGAGGTGAGCTTCTCGAGCCCGGCGATGGTGCGCATGAGGGTGGTCTTGCCGGAGCCGGACGCCCCGAGCAGCACGAGGAACTCGCCGTCCTTCACGTCTAGGTCGACACCGTCCACAGCCCGCACCCCACCGAAGTGGGTGTGCAGGCTGTCGACTCTGAGCGTTGCCACGTCAGGCGTCCGCGGCTGGGTTGCTAACGGTGCTTCTCAAGATCAGACCAGCCCCCGAGTGCGCCAGGCGTCGAACACGGCGCGCGATTCGCCCGCGGCCGTGCGGATGGCCTCTTCCACCGTCTGGTCGCCGCGTACCGCGCGGGCGAACATGTTGGGGATGATGAAAGTGTTGAATACCTCGGCCACGGCTGGGCTGGTGACGCCGGGGTGCCCCACGTTGGTGGTCCACTGCTCGGCGTTCATGAGGGGGCGCAGCTTGCCTTCGGGCTCGCCCTCGAGGCGGAACGGGTCGTCGTTGAACCACGCCTGGTGCAGGTCTGCGAAGGTGCTGGCGCCCGGCACGGAGGGGAACTCGCTGTTGCCGGACACGGGTGAGGTGAAGAAACTGGGCGAGTTGTACAGCTTGCTGGCGTACATGGCCTGGTCGTAGTTCTCGGCTAGGTCGAGCATGAACTGCTTGGCGGCGTCCACGTTCTGGCTGTGCTGCGGCACGATGTAGTTGTAGATCACGTGCGCGTTGCTGTACGACGTGCCACGGGGGCCTTTCAGGGCGGGACCGAAGAAGACGTCGTTGGCGATGTCGGGCACGTCCTCTTGTGCCGAACGGTAGGCGGAGATGGAGTTGAGGATGTAAGACGCGCGGCCAGCCAGCAGAGCCTGGTTGTTGGAAGCGGCGTTCCACGCGAACACCTCGGGCGTCATGGCGGCCTCGTAGAGCTCCTTCATGAAGTTCACGGCCTCGATGGCGCGCTCGAAGTACTCGCCTTGGTCGATGACGATGTTGCCGTCGGCGTCCTGCAACGCGCTGTCGAACGAGTAGAGGATGGCGCGGTGCGCCATGTTGGAGTCGAGCTCCTGCGCCAGGCCGATGCCGAGCTGCACGCC
>CAZFFG010000012.1:34579-36917 GCA_964518275.1 uncultured bacterium
TCTAGGAACGTGAGCTTAGGGTGCCTGTCGTTCATCTCAACTACCACCAACCAGTCGTCGGGTCCGCTTGCGGGCCCACTAGGGGCGTGGCCGCGCACGAGAACGGATCGGGGCTGGGTGGCTAAAGCGTGACGTAGGAAGAGTAGAGCCGGAGGCACCGGAACCGCACGGGTGGCGGCAGGGTTACGGATTGGCTTCGTCGACCTCCTCTGCGTTACGCACGGAACGCTGCTCGGAAAGGGAGGGCTGCTGGGCGGCCCCAAAACGGAGTTGGGACTACCCGGTCGGGCTATGACGAAGCACCACATAACGGCGCCCGGCCTTGGTGTGGGTTTGGATTACCATAGGCTTAACAGCGTCAGGTGCGCAAGGTTCTGAAAACGTAAGGTTCTGAAAACGTAACGAGCGCGGAAGGGGAGAGGGCCGCTTGGCGCGGCGTAGCCTTGTGGCCTGCTGGTGTGCCCCGCGGGCAGTGCCTTCGTCGTACTGCCGCGTCCGTGGGTCAGTATCCGGGCGGCAGTGCCGGCGGTTGCCACTCGAGCGCTACGGCGGGAAGGGCGCTCGCTGCGGGCGCCGTGTCGGCCGCTCCCTCGGTAGTCGAAGCGGTTGTCACCGACACCGGCACCTCGAGCAGGGCATGCCGTATGAGGCAGAGTTCGGCTGCCACCTCGCGGCAGTAGTACACGAGCACGTCGGCGCTCACGTGCCCCTGGCCCTCACTGAGCAGCACAGGGAACTCGAGGTCGAGCGGGTACTCGGGCTCAGCGACCGTGGTGGTGAGAGCGCCAGCGGCCTGCACGGCCGCGCCTTCCACGCTCAGGTTCACCTGCAGGGGCGCCAGGTGGTTGGCCTTGTACCCCTCGGGCAGCGTGAGGGTGAGGGCCAGGGTGCCCTCGCCCGCAACGGCGGTCACGGCCGGCACCGCCACGATTTCGTCGTAGCGCACCGCTCTGGGCGCCTCGCGGGTGAGCAGACCGCTCGGGTCGGAGAGGGTGAGCGTGCGCACCACCAGCGAATCCAGGTTCGCCACGCGCACCGCGTGGTTGTTCGTGTCGGCCACGTACAGGGAGCGGCCCATGACGCTCAGGCCGCCAGGCTCGTAGAAGCGCGCCTCTGGGCCGTCGCCGTCCTGCCAGCCTTCCACGCCGGTGCCTAGTAGCGTGGTGCTCTGGCGCGTGGCTGGGTCGAGCACCTTGACCTTGTGGTTGTAAGTGTCGGCCACGTACAGGAGCCCGTCTGCGAACGCCACGTCCTTCGGGTGTTGTAGCAGCGCCGCGTCGCCAACACCGTCGGCGTCGCCGAAGTCGAAGAGGCCCGTGCCTACGAGGGTGCCCATGGTGCCGCCCTCCGCTACATGGATACGCCGGATGGCGCTGGCCTCGCTGTCGGCCACGTACAGTAGCTCCCCGTCGGTAGCCAGGCCACTCGGCTGGTTGAGGCCGCCCATGAGCGCCACGCCGTCGCGCAGCTCCTCGCGCCCGCTGCCCGCGTGGAGGATGACGGTGGCCGTGTCCGGGTCGTAGCGCCACACCTGGTGCTGCCCGGCCATGGCGATGAACAGCTGGCCGTCCAGCCAGAGCACGTCCCACGGCGAGTTGAGCCCGCCGGCGGCCGGGGCAGTGCTGCGCCCGAACAGGTACTCCTGTGAACCCGTGCCGGCCACGGTGGTGACGGTGCCGGCCGCTAAGTTAACGAGCCGGATGCTGTGGTTGCCCGTGTCGGCCACGTACAGGGTGTCCGGGTCAGCCAGCGCCAGGCCCTGCGGTCTCTGGAAGGAGGCTGCCGCGAAGGCGCCGTCCTGCAAGCGTGCCTGGCCGTCGCCGATGACCGTTGTGACCGTGCCGTTCAGGTCGGTGACGACGATGCGGTTATGGCCGCTGTCGGCGATGAACAAGCGCGCCCCCAGTGGGTCGGCCAGCACGTGGCCAGGGAAGCGCAGCGCCGTGCGGGGCGGCGTGACGGCGTCCCGGTTGAGCTGAAGCGGCGTGCGGTCTAGCGTGCCGCGCTCGTCGAACACCTGGATCATGCCCGCGATGACCTCGTCGAACAGGTCGTAGATGCCCTCGCCCTCGTGCCGGCCGAGCACGTTGCCGTCCGGGTCTATGAGGATGAAGCTGGGCCACGCCCTGATGCCGTACTGGCTCCAGATGGCGAACGCGGCGTCGTTGACGATGGGGTGCGTGCGGTCGTAACGCTGCGCGATCATGCGGATGTTGGCGGTCTCGGATTCGTTATAGAACTTGGCCGAGTGCACGCCTATGACCACGAGTTCGTCTTGGTACTTCGTCTCCAGCGCGTGCAGGTCGGGGATGACGTGGATGCAGTTGATGCAGCCGTA
>CAZFFG010000013.1:0-34590 GCA_964518275.1 uncultured bacterium
TGCCCCGGGCGAGGAGCCTGAGCTGCGCCGCTTCTTCCTGCTTACGGCGCAGGAAATCTACGACCACGCCGATGTCGAGGGGGTCGGCAGCGAGTCGCTTGGCGCCAGCGTCTAACAGCTTGCGCACCTCGCCCTCCACCGCGGCCAGGTCGCCCTGGGCAGCGGCGCTGGCCACACCAGCGAACGAGCCGCCGGACAGCGCCTGCAGGGCGCTGCTCTCGGGATCCAGAAGCACCGCGTCGAAGAGCGCGCGCTTGACCTCGCGCCCACCGGGCACGAAGAGCTCGCTAGCGTCGGTGTCGATCTCGCGGCCGCGCAGCTTGAGGGCGGTCAGGAGGTTGGTGGCGTCGATCTCGCGCTGGAACTGCCGCACGAGCGCGGTGGGGGCGCCGGCCGCCTGGAGACGCTCCAGGCTGACGGCGTAGTACGCCTTGTCGAGCGCGAGCTCCACCGCGAACAGGTCGTTATCGTCCTGGTACTTGCGGGCGGCCTTGAGGAAGGCGCCAGCCAGCTCGGTGCGGCTGAGCGCCAGCACCTGCGCGGCGGCCGGCATGTCGGGCGCCGCGGCGGCCTCCTCTAAGAGGGTGGGCTTGAGCGACCCGGCCGGGAAGAGCGAGCCCTGGATGTCCTCCAGGCCCTTACCCGCGTGCTTGCCGCGGGCGATGGCCTTGAGGTTCGCCACGTCGAACGGCAGCAGCAGCACCTCGATGAGCTCGTGCGGTTGCCCGTCCGAGAAGTTGAGGAGCCTACGCGCCGTGTTGTAGAAGTTACGCGCCACCGCCTGATCGACGGCGGCTAGACCCTCACCGCGCGCCTGGGCCTCCTCCAGCTCGCGCATGTACGGCGTCTGAGCCAGGGTGGAGGTGAAGGCACGGAAATCGGTGGCGTCGAGCGCGGCCTGGTAGAAGTTCGGACCCAGCAGCCGGGAGCGCATGCCCCTAACGCGGGCGTTTATGTAGCCGTAATCAGAGGACATGACGACTCAGCTCGCCTTGGCGCCGAAGAGCGCCCCGGAGACCTCCGACGCCAGTTCGCCCTGCAGGGCCTCGAGCCTGCCGAGAAGCGTGCTCTCGATCACGGAACGGTTGCCGGTACGCAGGCGCACGCCAGCCGTAACGTCTTCGGACGTCTCGACCGGGGCGGTCACGCCAGCTTCCTTGAGAGCCTGGGCGGCGAGCTCGCTGTCGGCGGGGTTCACGACCACGGCCTCCAGCGGCTGGTCGCCGGCACCTTCGAGCGCGACCTTGAGGAGCTTCGCGAAGACGGGCGCGTACTCGGTGGGGTTCTTGGCCAGGTCAACTATCTTCTGGCGAGCGGCGGTGAAAACGTTCTCTACGCCAGCGTGCTGCGCCTTGAGGCGTAGCGACGCGGCTTCGAGCTGCGCGGCGGAGCGGGCACGCACCAGCGTGGCCTCGCGCTGCGCCTCGGCGGCGCGGCGACGCGAGGCCAGCAGCGCTTCCGCTTCGCTCGTCGCCTGAGCGACGATCTCCGAGGCGCGGGCTTGCGCCTCGGAGAGGACGGTTTCGATCTCCGCGCTCGCCTCTTTGTCGAGCAGAGCCGAAAGATCAGCCACGTTACCCGCCGATCTGGTTGTTCAGGAAGAACGCGATGACGAAGCCGAAGATGATGAGGGTTTCGGGGATGACCAGGTAGATCAGGATCTGACCGAAGGACTCGGGACGCTCGGCTAGGGTGCCGGCGCCGGCGCTACCGATAGCGGCCTGGGCGATGGCCACGGCGACGGCGGGGATGCCGATGGCAAGGGCGGCGGCCAGGGCGATGAGGCCGGTGCCGATGCTAGTGCCATCGGTGCCCTGGGCGAAAGCCACGGCGCCGACGAGAGCGAAGAGGGAGATAGCCGAGAGTACGCGAACTGCCTTTTTCATCACTTTCCTCCTAGGAGCTTGAACGGTCTGTAAGGCCGGCCGGTTTCATCGTAGAAACCGAACTTGGTGAAGAACTCGACATACTGCAGACGCAGGGGCTGCAGCGTATGCCCGATGATCGTGAGGGCCAAGGCGGTCAGGTGCACGAGCGCAGCCACCGCGATGCCCAGGATGGGCCCGATCACCGGCAGGACGCCGGAGAGCGCGAAGCCCAGGTCAGTGGAGAGGTTCGCCACGAGCGCGGCCGAGAGACCGACGGCGAAGAGACGGAGGTAACTGAGGATGTGGCCGGAGTTCGAGATGAGCTCCACCAGCATGAGCAGGCCTCCCCACGGGATGCTTATCAGGAAGATGGCCATGAGCACGCCCACGATGACGAGCACAGGCGTGGTGAGCGCGCCGCTCAGGAACGCCCAAGCGAAGATGACGATGCCGACCAGGCCGGAGGCCATGCCGATGCCCTCCGCCAGGTGCTTGCGGTCGCCATGCTTGACGCCCTGGATGGCGCGGATGACCCAGCCGCCCACGACCTGCAGCACGCCGAAGCCGATGCTGAGGAGCAGGAGCGGGGTGAAGACCTCCACCCGGAAGATGGGGATCTGGAAGATGCCGTAGCCGACCTCGTGATGAAGCGGGGTGTAGAAGAGCGGGCGGCCGATGGGGAAGCGTTCGAAGAAGTTGCCGAACCCCTCACCGAAGACGAGGCCCCAAGCGATGCTCCAGCCCGCGCACCAGTAGATGACGGTGCTGATGGGCTTCAATGCGCCGGCGGGGATGACTATGCCTAGCGGTCCGAGGCTGAGCTCCTTGCCGGAGTTGCCGCGGCGCCGGAGGGCCCAGGCGAGGAGGGCGAACAGCAGACCGAAGCCGAAGTCGCCGACCACGAGCCCGAAGAAGAGCGGGAAGAAGATGGCCAACGTCCACGACGGGTCGAAGCTGCCGTACTTGGGCGGCGCGAACAGCGAGAGCAGGCCGGTGAACGGCCGCACCCAGGCTGGGTTCTCGAACTTCACCGGCACGCCGACGTCGTGATGGGCGTCGGCGGGGCGCGTCTCCACGACGATATCGCCCGAGAACTGCTTGTTGAGGGCGCTCTTCAGTTCGCCGGCGTCGGCGCTAGGCACCCAGCCCTGGAGGGCGAAGGAGTAGCGGCCCTCGGCCAGGTCCTCGAAGCGCTCGAAGCGCTGCTGGAAGTTCTGCGCCACGCGGTTGAGCGAAGCGAGGCGAGCGCCGTGCTGCTCCGCGAGCTTGGCGAGCTCGGCGTCGATGGCGGTGAGGCGGGTGGGCAAGGCCCGGGCCCGCTCCTCCATCACGTGAGCGGCCTTCGCCACCCCGTAACCGGAGTAGCTCTCGGGCAGTTGGATCTCGGAGACGCCGTGCCGCGCGACGACCGCGCGGAAGCGCGCTAGATCGCTGCGCAGGACGGCAGCCACCACCAGGCGCGTGTTCTCGTACGGCCGGTGGGTGAGCGCGTAACCGTCGCCGAACTCCTCCTTGAGCCGGGCCTCGAGCTTGCCGATCTCGTCGTCGCCCACCAGGTAGGCCACGCCGGCGAGGTACTTGGCGTCGTCGAGGGGTCCCAACAGCGGAGCTAGGTTGCGGAGGAGCGGGAGGTAGGTGGTGCCGAGCTCGAGCTCGTCGCGCAGGTCGGCCCGCTCCGCCACCAAGCGCTCTACTTGTTCGGCGATGGTGGTGAGCTCGGCCTCGAGCGCTCCCGGGTCGGTGCCGACCTCCACGCGCTTCTGCGTATCGGCGCGGAGCCCGAGCATGTCGAGGAGCGAGGCTGAGCGCGCCACGAGGCG
The DNA here is from genome assembly GCA_964518275.1 of uncultured bacterium. Taxonomy (GTDB): domain Bacteria; phylum Deinococcota; class Deinococci; order Deinococcales; family Trueperaceae; genus JAAYYF01. The sequence goes on from CAZFFG010000013.1 coordinate 3,689, forward strand.
GTCCCACGTCTCTTTAGCGACCAGGTCAGCGCCTTCGAGCTTCGCAGGCCGGAGCGCGTCCTGCTCCTCCACCGGCAGGTCGTCTACCTGAACGACCCCCAGGTGTTGAAGAGCGGCGAGCACCTCCTTGGCGCTGCTTCGCCTTCCGACGACCAGAACCTGGTCCATCTCTGCGATCATGGCAAGACCTTCTCCATGACGGAACTCACGGCGGAGGTCAGGTTGGCGCCGGCCTTAGCATCGAGCGCCTCGGCCGCTTCGCGGGCCCGGCTCACGACTTCCTCGCGGATGGCGGCCGCCTCCTCGGCGGCGGACTTGGCCATGGCGGCAGCTTCGCTCTCCGCCTTCGCGCGGGCGTCCTGCAGCGCGTTGGCGGCGTCGGCTTGGGCCTTGTCGAGCGTCTGCTTGGCTTTGGCCTTCGCCTCCTCGACCTTGAGAACCAGGTTCTTCTCCTGCTTGACCAGGTCTTGGAGCAATCGTTCCCCTTGAGCTTCCAAGCGGCCCTCCTTCCTCACATCAGTGCGCATGGTTGATCGGCTGGACTGATGGACGTTTGAGCGGTTGAACGCACACAAAAAAACGCGGTCGTGCGCGAGTTGGCGCCCCTGACGCGTTGCGACTGAACATACCAAGGCCTTTAGGGAGTGTCAATGTAGGACAAATGTCCCTCTCATGTGAGAAAGCCCGTTGGTAGCGGCTTTTCCTCACCGCCGCCGCCTCTGACGTGAGAACGATGCGGGCACCCTGAGGCGCCGCTCCGCATCCCGGGCGGCGAGGGTAGCCTGGATCTCTTGCAGCTCACCGTAGAGCTCCTCCAGTTGCGCTGTCGAGAGGCCGTCTGTGGCAAGCAGCTTGGTGAGCTCGTCGCGGCGGGCGGTGAGCCGGCTGCGGCCCTCTTCCTTCTGACGCTCGAGCTGGAACTCGCGCAGTCGCGAGAGCGACTTGCGGAGCTGGTCGTCCACGTCGATGCGGCTGTCCTCGTCGTCGTGGCCCCCGAAGAGGCGCTCGAACACTACGCTGCCCTCCTCCTGCTCCGCGTACGCAGCCAGCAGGGCGTCCACGTCGTACTCGGTCTGCCGCGCTAGCGCGGCGAAGCGCGCCAACGCCGAATCGGCGTTGTCGTAGGCGAACTCGTCGGCAACGAGCTGCAGTCGGCTCCGAAGGTGGCGCGGCTCGAGCAAGGTGAGCGCCACGATCTCGAGCTCGAGGCGGCGCATCTGGTCGAGCTGCGGGCGGCGCCGGCGCATGCCCTGCACCTCGGTGAGGCTGGTACCGCGCCCGCCGCTCCGCGCTAGCCACTCGTCGAGCCGGGCGGCGTCGATGCCTAGGTGCTGCGTAACTAGGCGGCGCATCTCGCTGGCCACGGGGTCGAACACGTCGCGCGGCCTGAGCACGCTTTGTAGCTCTTCCAGGATGGCGCGCTGCCCCTCTAAGCTCTCCCGGTCGTGCCGCTGCAGCACCCGTTGGAAGCGGAACTCCACCTCAGAGAGACCCGTACCGAGCGCGGCTCGGAACTCCGCCTCGTGGCCGCCCAGCACCGCGTCGGCCGGGTCCTTGCCGTGCGGCACGGTGACGGCGCTCACCAGGAAGCGCCTAGACGCGGTCTGATCGAGCCCGCTTAGGATGGCGCGTTGGCCTGCTTCATCGGAGTCGAACGCTAGGTAGAGCCGCTTGACGTCGAGCCGCGTGAGGGCGTCGGCGTGCCCGGCGGTGAGGGCCGTACCCAGCGAGGCCACCGCCGTCGGGAAGCCCGCCTGGTGGAGAGCTATGACGTCCATGTACCCCTCCACCACCAGCGCTTCGCCCTGCTCGCGCACGGCGCTACGCGCCCGGTCGAGGCCGTAAAGCAGCTCGCTCTTCTTGAACAGCTCCGACTCTGGACTGTTGAGGTACTTCGGCTGGCCGGCGGGGTCGAGCACGCGACCCGCGAAGCCCACCAGCCGACCTAGCGGGTCGCGGATGGGGAACATCACGCGGCCCCGGAACCGGTCGTAGCGGCGGCCGCGCTCGTTCTCGATCACCAAGCCGAGCGCCACCAGGTCGTCGCTGTTCACACCCTTGGTGAGAGCGGCCTTCAGGAGCCCGTCCCACGAATCGGGGGCGAACCCGAGCTCGAAAGAGTCGATGGTGTCTTGCGTGAGCCCGCGCCCCGTTAGGTACTCCTGTGCCGGCCCGGCGAGGTGGGAACGGAAGTAGGCGAGCGCCACCTGGTTCACGTCCTCCAGGTCGCGGCGGTGCCCCGCCTTCGGGGAGGGCGGTCCGACCTCCACTCCCACGCGGTCGCCGAGGAGCTTGAGCACCTCCGGGAACGATGCGGAGCGGGTGCGCATGACGAAGTCGAAGACGTCGCCCTTAGCCTGGCAGCCGAAGCAGTAGAAGAAACCGCGGTCGCGGTGCACGTGGAAGCTCGGGGTCTTCTCGTCGTGGAAGGGGCAGAGCCCCTTCAGCTGCCCGCGCCCCGCCGGCTTGAGGGCCACCACCTCACCCACCACCTCGGCGATGTCGAGGCGTTCGCGGATGCGCTCTTTGGCGTCAGCGGCCATCTCCTACCTTCCGAAGCTCACGAGACGCCCCGCCACGTAACGGCGAGCGCGGGAGCCTACTGCAGCTTGCGTCAATCTTATTGCGGGTAGAGCGGCAGGTGGCCCAACGCGATTACGTCGTCTCGCGGGTCGCCCTCCGTGAACACCACCAGCGTGGCCACCACCTCCGCCCCCACGTCCGTGAGGAGCTGCACGAGACCCGTGAGCGTGCCACCAGTGCTGACCACGTCGTCCACGATGGCCACCCTCTTACCGTCTAGCTTGGGGAGGTCGGAACCGTCGATGACGAGGTCCTGCGGCTTGCCGGTCGTTATGCTCAGCACCGACTTCTTCACGGAGCCCACCATGTAGGGCTTCTCCGTCTTGCGCGCCACCACGTACGGCAGGCCCGAACGCACGCTCATGGCGTGCGCGAGCGGCACCGCCTTCACCTCGGGCGTCACGAGCGTCTGCACGCCGTGCGGCAAGCGCTTCACCAGCTCCTCGGCCGCCGCCTCCGTGAGCGCGGTATCGCCGAGCAGGTTGAGCAGCGCCACCGAAACAGCGCCGACGTTGACGATCTTTAGGTCGCGCTCCTGGTCGCCTACGCGCACCCTATGTGTCTGCATGATTGGACCCTCCTGCGGGCGCTCGGGGTAGCGGCGCGTTCGCGCCCTAGCACCTCCCGCCCAGGTCGTCGCGGGCAACAGCCTAACCCACCCTACCGAGCGCCGGCGCCCCCGTAGGAGCGCCGCGCCGGGGTAGCTGCGCGGAGCGGGGCCCGCGAGGGTGCGTGGTACTCTGCGCCACGTGGAAGAAGTACGTCTCCGCCCCGCTTCCCTGGCCGAATACGTCGGGCAAACGCGACTGAAGAGCAAGCTGGAGGTGTACCTGGAGGCGGCCCGCGACCGGCGTGAAGCGCTCGATCACGTGCTGCTGTACGGCCCACCTGGGCTCGGTAAGACCACCCTCGCGCACATCATCGCCGCGGAGCTGGGCGTGGGCATCCGCGTTACCTCCGGTCCTGCCATCGAGAAGCCGGGCGACCTCGCCGCTATCCTCACCAACGCTCTGGAGCCCGGCGACGTGCTGTTCATCGACGAGATCCACCGTCTCGGGCGCGTGGCGGAGGAGCACCTCTACCCCGCCATGGAGGAGTTCAAGATCGACATCGTGCTCGGCCAGGGACCGGCGGCGCGCTCCATCCGCCTGGAGCTACCGCAGTTCACCCTGGTGGGCGCCACCACCCGGCCCGGCCTCATCACTGGCCCGCTCCGCAGCCGCTTCGGCATCCTCGAGCACCTCGAGTACTACACCGACGAGGAACTGGCTCTAGGCATAACGCGTGACGCGCTGCAGCTGGGCTTCGAGCTCGACGACCGCGCGGCCACCGAGATCGGTCATCGCTCGCGCGGCACCATGCGCATCGCTAAGCGCCTTCTGCGGCGTGTGCGCGACTTCGCGCAGGTAGCTGGCGACGACCGCATCACCCTCGAGCGCGCCCGCAGCGCCCTGAACTCGCTTGGCATCGATAGCGAGGGGCTCGACCGACGCGACCGCGCCATCCTGCAGGCGCTGGTGGAGAAGTTCGCGGGTGGCCCCGTGGGACTCGACACGCTCGCCACCGCGGTCTCCGAGGACCGCGCCACCCTAGAGGAGGTGTACGAGCCGTTCCTCATCCAGCGCGGACTGCTCGTGCGCACCGCGCGGGGTCGCATGGCCACCGACGCGGCCTACACCCACCTCGGCCTGCCCGCCCCCCTACGGGGCCAGGTCGACCTGGGCCTGTTCGAGAGCAGCAACGGGAGCGGTGCATGATCCGCGGCAGCCTCAAGAACCTCCCGCTCACGGACATGTTCCAGCTGATCGCCAACACCCAGAAGTCTGGGGTCATGACCTTAACGCGCCACGAGTCGCGCGCACGGCTCTACTTCGAGTTGGGCAGGCTCTCGTACGCTCACGTCACGCCCGGCAATCACCTGGGCGAGATCATGGTGCGCATGGACCTCCTGTCGTTCCACGAGGTGCAAGAGATCCTCAAGCGGCAACGCAGCGAGAACCCGGGCACTCTGCTGGGCCGCATGGCGGTCGATATGGGTTACGTCAACGAGGACGAGCTGGCGGCCGCCGTGGAGCTGCAAGCGCTGGAGGTCCTCTCGGAGCTCATGAGCTGGAGCGACGGCATCTTCGAGTTCACGGCCCCAGACCCGGACGCGTCGCAGTCGCTCATCGGCGACGGCATCGACGCCCTGGCGCTGCTCATGCGTGTAGCGCACGGGATGTACGAGTACCAGGACGTGGTGGCCCCTGAAGTGGTGTTCCTGCGTAGCGGCGACCCCACCGCCGTGGAGCTGCCGCAGGGCGGCTGGGACGTGCTCGGGCACGTGGACGGCCGGCGTTCCGCGCGGAGCATCGCTGCAGAGTTCGACATGAGCGAACGCAAGGTGTTCCACCTGTTGGCCAAGCTGGCAGAGCTAGGCGTGCTCGAGCAGGCTCCCTACGCCGCGGACGAGCCGCTGGTGCTGGTGGTCACGCCCTCGGCCGCGCTAGGCCGACTGCTGAGGCTCACGCTGCTGCGCGCGGGTCTACGCGTGGAGCTGGTAGAGGAGTACGACCACACCCTGCAGGGCATCGAAGCTCACCACCCGAAGGTGCTCGTCATCGACGATAGCTCCGGTGCCGCCTGGGACGTGGTGCGGGAGGTGCGGCGCAGTAGCGCCCACGGCCACCTGCCCATCCTGCTGCTGGTCGAGCAGCAGCCGCGCCAGAACCTGTTCCGTCCCCTGCCCCGCGCCGAGACGCTCCTGAAGCCGTTCCACGAGGTGGAGCTGCAGCAGCAGGTGGGTAAGCTGCTAGGCAAGTCGTTCTAACGCTCGAGCCCGCTAGTCGGTGAGTTCCTTCAGCCGCTCGGTAATGAGCGGCACGCACTCCGGGTTGGCCATCACGTCGATGTTGGGCACGCTCTGACCGTTCACCAGCCGCGCCACCGCCAGTTCCATGGCTTTGCCGCTGCGGGTGCGGGGCAGTTGCGGCACCTGGATGACCCGCCGGGGCACGTGCCGCGGCGACGCGCCGCTGCGGATGGCGGCCCTGATGCGTTGCGTGAGCGCTTCGTCCAGCTGGGCGCCCGCCGCCAGGGTGACGAGCAGCCAGATCTCCTGGTCACCCTCCACCCTCTTCCCCACCGCCACGGCCTCCGCCACCTCCGAGAGCGCCTCCAGCGGCCGGTAGATCTCGGCGGTGCCGATTCGCACGCCGCCCGGGTTGAGCGTGGCGTCGGAGCGGCCGTACACCACGATGCCGCCCTCGCGCGTACGCTCTACCAGGTCGCCGTGGCGCCACACGCCCGGGTAAACACCGAAGTACGCGTCCTCGTAGCGCTGGTAGCCGTCGTCGCCCAGGAAGCCGAGGGGCATGCAGGGCAGCGGGCTAGCGCACACGAGCTCGCCGGGCTCCCCCACCACGTCATGCCCCGTCTCGTCGAACACCCGCAGGTCGACCCCCAGGCCGGGGCGCTGGATCTGGCCCGCGTAAACGGGCAGCGTGGGCACGCCCAACATGAAGCACGACACGATGTCGGTGCCGCCAGAGATGCTCGCAAGGTGAACGTCCGCCTTGATGGCGCGGTACACGTAGCGGAAACCTTCAGGCGAGAGCGGCGAGCCCGTGGAAGCCACCGTTCGCAGCGCGCTCAGGCCGTGCTGCTCGCCCGGTCGTAAGTCGTCGGCCTGCGCCTGCGCGATGAAACGGGCTGAGGTGCCGAAGAAGGTAACACCGAGGCGCTCGGCCAGCTGGAACTGGGCGCCGCTGTCGGGCCAGGCTGGGGAGCCGTCGTAAAGCACCACCGTGGCCGCCTGCGCCAACGCGCTCACCAGCCAGTTCCACATCATCCAGCCGCAGGTGGTGAAGTAGTACACCACGTCGCCCGGTCGTACGTCGGAGTGGAGTCGGTGCTCCTTCATGTGCGTGAGCAGGGCGCCACCAGCGCGGTGAACCATGGCCTTGGGCGGGCCGGTGGTGCCCGACGAGTACAGCACGTACAGGGGATGGTCGAACGGCAGCGCCCGCAGCTCCAGCTCGTGTTCCTGCTCCTGCGCCGGTTCGGGAGCCAGCCACGCGTTCCACTCCTGGGCCACGCCCTCCACATGCTCGTGGGACGGGTACGGCAGCGCCACCACCCCACCCAGCTCGGGTAGCCGGCGCGCTAGGCCCGCCACCACCTCCTGGGTGCTGAAGCGCCGCCCGCCGTACGCGTAACCGGTGGAGGCGAAGAGCAGCTTAGGACGCAACTGCGCGAAGCGCGCCGCGGCGGCCTCCTCCCCGAAGTCGGGCGAACAGGAGCTGAACAGCACCCCCATACCGGCACAGGCGAGGAGCAGCGCCACGGTCTCCGGGACGTTGGCGCTGAACGCCGCCACCGCGTCGCCCGGGCCTACCCCCTCGCGCTTCAGCGCAGCCTGAACGCGCGCTACCAACGCGCGCAGCTCGAGCCAGCTGAGGCGTTGCTCCGCGCCTTCCTCGGTGACGGACACGATGGCGGTGGCCGTTGGGTCCGTGAGCCCGGCGGGGAACAGCAGCGCCTCGGCGTAGTTGAGCGTGCTGCCCTCGAACCAGCGCGTGCGGGGCATGGGATCGTCTGAGCGCACCGACTGGCCGCGCTGCCGGAAAGGTAGTTGCAGGAACTCCGCCGCGAGCGCCCAGAACTCTGCTGCCCGCTGCACGCTGAACGCATGCAGGGCGTCGTAGTCCGCCATCTCCTCACCCGTGCGCTCGGCCACGAAGGCCTGGAACGCAGCCAATGCGGTGGTCTCCACGCGCGCAGCCGATGGCTCCCAGAGCGGCCGCTCTAAGCCGTCCGGCGCGTTATGTATAGACATAGCTATCTCCTGTCCTCCACGTAGCCGAGGCCCTGGATCAGTGCTCTCAGTGTACCCTTGAGCGTGCTGACTGGCCCTTCAGAGGGCGCGCGCCGCGCGTCCACCACCCGCCGTAAACTCGACCGCCAGGACATGGCGCAGCTTGGGCGCCTCTTCGCCTACGTGCGCCCTTACCGCAGGCGGCTAGTGCTGGGCATCGTGGCGGTGACGTTGGCCAGCCTGGTAGCGCTGCTGTTCCCGCTCCTCATCCGCAACCTGCTCAACTCCGCGTTCGCCCCTGACACCGACGCAGCTGCGGCGCGCGCCCTGCTGGACCGCACGGCGCTCACCATCGCCGCGCTCGTGCTCGTGCAGGCCGTGTTCAACTACGTTCGCACGTACGAGCTCGGTCGTGTGGGCGAGGCCGTGGTAGCGGACCTCCGCAAACAGCTCTTCTCGCACCTGCTCACCCTGCCAGTGCGCTTCTTCGAGGAGCGCAAGACGGGCGAGATGACCTCGCGCCTCACCTCCGACGTGGCCACCGTGCAGGCGGCGGTATCGCAGGCGCTAGCGCAGCTCGTTAACCAGGCCATCAACCTCGTCGGAGGCCTGCTGGTGCTCTTCTACCTCGACGTGCGTCTCACGCTGGTCATGCTCACCGTGGTGCCCGCGGTAGCGTTCGCGGCCGTGTTCTTCGGTCGGCGCCTGCAGCGCGTGAGCACGCGCTTCCAGGACTTAGTGGCCACCGCCAACGCGCACGCCGAGGAGGCCATCCAGGGCGTGCGGGTGGTGAAGTCGTTCACCGCCGAGCCAGTCGAGCGGCGCCAGTACGGTGCGGCCATCGATCGCTCGTACGAGACGGCCTTGAAGCGCGTTCACCTGCGCGCCCTGTTCGTGCCGGCGGTCATCCTGTTCGGCTTCGTGGGTATCGGAGTGGTCATCTGGTACGGCGGCCGGCTGGCCATCAGCGGCGCCATGCAGAGCGGCGACCTGGTGGGCTTCCTCCTCATAACCCTGTTCGTGGCGGGCTCCGTGGGCTCGTTCACGGGCCTGTGGGCGCAGCTGCAGGAGGCCATCGGCGCCTCGCGGCGCATCTTCGAGCTGCTAGACGAACGCTCGGACATCGTCTCTCCCGCGGAGCCCGTCCAGCTGGAGCACGTGCGCGGGCAGGTGGCGTTCGAGGGCGTGTCGTTCAGTTACCCCGACAGGAGCGGGCCGGTGCTTCACGACGTGAGCCTCACCGCCGCTCCGGGCGAGGTGGTGGCGCTGGTCGGGCCCAGCGGGGCGGGTAAGAGCACGTTGGTGAGCCTGCTGTCGCGCTTCTTCGATCCGCAGCAGGGCCAGGTCACCATCGACGGAATAGACATCAGGCGTTTCACGGTGAAGTTCCTGCGCTCCCAGATCGGCTGGGTGCCGCAGGAGACGCAACTCTTCTCCGGCAGCATCGCCGACAACATCCGCTACGGACGCCCCGACGCGCCGCACTCCGAGGTGGAGGCCGCCGCCCGAGCCGCCAACGCCGCCGACTTCATTGACGCCCTGGAGCAGGGTTACCAAACGCTCGTGGGCGAACGGGGCGTGAAGCTGTCCGGCGGGCAGCGCCAGCGCGTGGCCATCGCCAGGGCGCTCCTGAAGGACCCGCGCATCCTGATCCTCGACGAGGCCACCAGTTCGCTCGACAGCGAGTCGGAGGCCCTCGTGCAGGCGGCGCTGGAGGTGCTCATGCGGGGCCGCACCACGTTCGTGATCGCCCACCGCCTGGCAACGGTGCTCGGCGCCGACAAGATCTTGGTGGTGGAGAACGGCAGCATAGTGCAGCGCGGCACGCACGCCGAGCTCCTCGCTGCCGGTGGGCTCTACGCCGACCTCTTCAACCAGCAGTTCGCGGCCCAAACCGCCATCGTCCGGTAGCGCCGCGCCAAGGAGCACTCCGCCCCGTGCGGTAGCATCAAGGGTCATGCCGCTGACGGTTCACACGGAGTTCACCCCTAAAGGCGACCAGCCACAGGCCATCGACACCATCGTCGAGGGCCTGAACGATGGGTTGCGCTTCCAGACCCTGCTCGGCGCCACCGGTACGGGCAAGACCTTCACCATGGCCAAGATCATCGAGGCCGCGCAGCGCCCCGCCCTCGTGCTGGCGCCCAACAAGGTGCTCACGGCGCAACTAGCAGCGGAGTTCCGCGACCTGTTCCCCGACGCTGCGGTGGAGTTCTTCATCTCTTACTACGACTACTACCAGCCAGAGGCGTACGTGCCCTCGCGCGACCTCTTCATCGAGAAGGACGCCAACATCAACATGGAACTGGAGCGCTTGCGGCACTCCACCACCCGCAGCCTGCTCACGCGCCGCGACGTCATCGTGGTGGCGTCCGTGTCGGCCATCTACGGCCTCGGTTCGCCGGAGGAGTACGAGAACCTGCACCTGCTCCTCGACGTGGGCAAGCAGATGCCGCGCGACGAGATCCTCGCCACCCTCGTGCGTCAGCAGTACGAGCGCAACGACGTGGAGCTGGCCGCCGGCCGCTTCCGCGCGCGCGGCGACGTCATCGAGATCTGGGCCGCCTACGAGGAGCAGCCGCTACGCATCGAGCTGTGGGGCGACGAGATCGACCGCATCACCATGATCGACCCGGTCACGGGCGACGAGACCGCCGAGCTCGACAAGGCCACGGTCTTCCCCGCCAAGCACTACGTGACGCCCTACGAGAAGCTGCAGCCGGCCATCGCCAACATCGAGCACGACCTGGCCCGCCAGCTCAAGCTCTTCAAGGAGAGCGGCAAGCTGCTCGAGGAGCAGCGGCTGCGCGAACGCACCAACTACGACCTCGAGATGCTGCGCACGCTTGGTTACTGCAACGGAATCGAGAACTACTCGCGTTACCTCGAGGGCCGACCGCCCGGCAGTGCGCCCAACACCCTGCTCGATTACTTCCCCGACGACTTCATCGCCTTCCTCGACGAGTCGCACGTGATGCTGCCGCAGATCCGCGGCATGTTCAACGGCGACCGCGCTCGCAAGCAGACCCTGGTCGATTACGGTTTCCGGCTCCCGGCAGCCCTCGACAACCGCCCCCTCACGGAGGAGGAGTTCCTCGGGTCGGTGGGGCAGGTCGTCTTCGTGTCTGCCACCCCCACCGAGCGCGAGCTAGGCATGTCAGACCAGGTGGCCGAACAGGTCATCCGCCCCACGGGCCTGGTGGACCCCGAGGTCACCGTGAAGCCGAGCCGAGGGCAGATCGACGACCTGCTCTTCGCCGCCCGTGAACGTGCTGAGAAGGGCGAGCGCGTGCTGGTCACTACCCTCACCAAGAAGATGGCAGAGGACCTCACGGAGTACCTCGCCAGCCAGGGCGTGCGCGTGCGTTACATGCACTCAGACATCGACGCCGTTGAGCGCCAGGTCATCATCCGCGACCTCAGGCTGGGGCACTTCGACGTGCTGGTGGGCATCAACCTCCTACGCGAGGGGCTCGACCTGCCGGAGGTGAGCCTGGTCGCCATCCTCGACGCGGACAAGACCGGCTTCCTCCGCAGCGAGCGCTCCCTCATCCAGACCATCGGCCGCGCCGCACGCAACGTCAACGGCGAGGTGTTCCTCTACGCCGACGACGTGTCCGACGCCATGCGCGCCGCCATGGACGAGACCAACCGGCGCCGCGAGAAGCAGCTCGCCTACAACCTCGAGCACGGCATCACCCCGGAGTCGGTGCGCAAGCGCGTGCACGACGTCATCCGTGGCGACGACGAGGCTGCCGAGGAGGCCGCCCCGGCGCTCGACCCGTGGGAACGAGAGCTCGTGTTCGATGACCTCCGGCAAGAGCTGGCGCTCCTCGAGAACGAGATGTGGACCGCCTCCGAGAGCCTCGACTTCGAGAAGGCCGCCGCCGTGCGCGACCGCATCCGCGAGATAGAAGCGCGCCTGCAGGGCCGCGACGTGAAGATGACGCGCATCCCGGGCCAGTCCCTGGCAGAGGGTTCTGGCTCCACCAGCGGGGGCCGCAAACGTGCGCCCGTAGCGCGCAAGGGGCAGGCGTGAGGCGCAGGCTCTGGCTAGCGCTACTGGCGCTCGTGGTGCTCGTTCCCCTCGCGTTGGCGCAACCGTACGCCGCCGACGGCGGTTTCGGCAGACCCGTGCAGGAGGAGTCGAGCTCCATCGCCGCCAGCGTCGGTGTGGCTGTGTCGCCGGCCGGCACCGTCACCACCGTCTGGGCCGGCCCCGAAGGCGTGTGGCGGCTCGACCGCACGGCCGCGGGCCGCAGCCAACCGCAACTCGTTACAGCCACCGACGACGTGCGCTCGCTCAGCGCCGCTTACGTGGGCGACGAGCTGGTGCTCACCTGGATCAGTCGCGACCGCAGTACGGGCATCTACCACTACCTGGCGCTGCTCGAGGGTGAGCTCAGGGAGCTGTTCCAGGACTCGCTGATCGTCGACCTGCACCTGTTCACCTACCAAGGCGCCCCTCACGCGGCCGGCCTCTTCCGGCGCGGCGGACAGGGGCAGATCGTCCTCTTCGACCTCGCCGCCGGAGCGGAACGGGTGCTCTACCGCACGTCCCTCACGCAGCGAGGCCTCGACGTGCTCGCTCTCCCCGACGGCCGTCTCTGGCTGGGCTGGCTCGAGGGGCGCAACGAGCAGGGCGAGTTCGGCCTCATCTCCGAGTGGGACGCCTTCGTTGGTCTGGTTCCCGCGCCAGGCAGCTCCATGCTCGAACCTGTGGGCCTCGGTGAGGCGTACGTGGAGGACGAACGCATGGCCGTGGCGTTACTCAGCCAGGCCAGCGACGGAAGCGCCACCACCGTCTGGGCGCTGTGGGCCGACGAGGAAGCCGACCTGCGCCTCAGCGAGGTGATGCAGCGCGACGGCCAGCTGAGCGCGGTTGCCACCAGCCAACCTGTGGGCCGCGGCCGCCCCATCGGTGCCGCCTGGCCGCACCTGTACTGGGTAACCAACGCCAGCATCGTGCGTCAGAGCGTGGACGAGCCTCACGCGCAGAACGTGGTCTGGTCGCCCATCACCATCGAGGGCGTGGCGTTCACCAGCGCTGCCCCTGTCAGCGGCGGCGCCAACGACCTCACCGCCGTGGCCTGGTACGGCCGGGCGCAGGGCGGTTCCATCCAGATCTACAGCGCCGACGACCGCGTTCCGATGGTGCGTACGTTCACCGACCGGCTGGCTGCGTTCATGAACTGGAACCCGTGGCACATGTGGGACGAACTGATAGGTCAGGCGCTCACGGCTCTGCTCATAGGCGTCATGGTGGGCATCGCCCTCGTTCCCATCTTGATGATCTTCGCTCAGATACTCGGCAAGCTCGTGAGCCGACCGCGCGCCGCGCTCGTGTCGGGCCTGGTCATGGGGCTGCTCCCCCTCGCGCTCGGGGTGTACCTCTACCTGCGCGCGTTCGGAGCCGACACCGACCCCAACGTGACCTCAGTGGCCAGCCTGTTCGCGCTCGTCCTCGGCCCTCTCGCCGGGTGGCTGGTGAGCCGACGCGGCGACCGCGAGGCGCAAGGCACCTTCACCGTAGTGGGCGCCGTGACGGCCTTCGTGGGTGCCACGCTGTTCGCGTTCATCACCTACACGCAGTGGGCGCCCCTCGTGGGGCTCACCTAGTCGCTCGCTCGCTAGCGTTCGCCGCTTCCGATGCGTGGCTCCGCTGCCCCCGGAGCAGGGTTGGGCGCGGCGCACTTGTGCGTGGTGGGCGCCACTTCCGGCCGCGCAGCGCACCTCGCCCGCGCGGTCGCCTGTGTTACTCTTGCGGCATTGTGACGTTCGAAGTGGGTGACCACGTGGTGTACCCCTCCCAGGGAGCGGGTGTAGTGGCGGAACGGACCACCAGGGTGGTCCTCGGCCAGGAACATGAGTACCTCAAGGTCGTCTTCATCCGGGGCGACATGGAGGTGCTCGTGCCGCTCAAGAAGGGTGAGGAGGTGGGCCTACGCCACACCGTAGGTACCGACGAGATCCCGCGCCTCTTCGAGGCCGTGCGGGAGGCCGACCTCACGCTGCCGGCGCAATGGCCGCCCCGTTTCCGTGCCGAGCAAGAGATCCTAGCGGGCGGCAGCGCCTACGACCTGGCTCGCCTCATCGGCGTACTGGCCAAGCGCGACGTGGAGAAGGGCCTCGCCGCCACCGAGCGCGAAGTGCTCGACAACGCCCGCCTGATGCTCGCCAGCGAGCTAGCGGTGGTGCAAGACACCGACCTGGACACCGCCGAGGCGCAGCTCGACGAGGTCATCGCGGTCCACGCCAGCTGAGCGCCGCCCTTGCCTGAGCCTGCGGGCGTCCTGCCGCCCAGCCCCGACATCGCCGCCAAACCCCTCACCGCGCGCTCGCGCGTGAGCGACATCCTGCAGCGCCACGGACTGCGAGCCCAGAAGGGCTTCGGTCAGAACTTCCTGGTAGACCCAGCTGTGCTGAGCGCGGTGGTAACGGCCGCCGAACTCGCGCCCGGCGACATCGTGCTGGAGGTAGGGCCCGGTCTTGGGGTGCTCACGCACGCCTTGGCGGAACAGGGCGCCAACGTGGTGAGCGTCGAGCTGGACGGCCGCTTGCTGCCCGTGCTGGAGGAGACGCTGGCCGACCTGGCCAGCCTGCCCGGGGCCGGCAGCGTGGAGGTGGTGCACGCCGACGCGTTACGTTTCGACCTGCAGCGCCTGCCGCCAGGCGCCAAGCTGGTGGCTAACCTCCCATACAACGTGGCCACCGCCGTGGTGGCGCGCGCGCTTGAGTCGGGCCGCTTCCAGCGCCTGGTGTTCCTCGTGCAGCGCGAGGTGGCAGACCGGCTCACGGCGGCGCCGGGCACCGCCGCTTACGGTGCGCTCTCGTTACTGGTGGCGCACTTCGGCCGCGCGAGAACGGTGAAGCTCGTGCCACCTGGAGCGTTCCAACCGCCCCCGAAGGTGACCTCCGCCGTGGTCAAGGTCGACGTGCACGACGGCGCCACGCCCGACCCGGAGCTGTTCGCGCTCGTGCACCAGGCGTTCGCCCACCGCCGCAAGACGCTCGCGAAGAACCTCCTCTACGCCGGTTTCGAGCGCGAGCAGGTGAGCGCAGCCCTAGAGGCCAGCGGGTTAGACGCGCGGGTCCGCGCTGAGGAGCTGGGTCTGGCGGAGTTCCGCACGCTCCGCTCGCAGCTAGGGGCCGCGCCGAACTGATGCCGCTTGAAGCCTTAGCCACCGGACACTCATGAACGGGTGAGTATACTGACGTAAGCAGAACAATCTTCCGGCATCATGTCGGTAGGAGTAGAGAGCTAATGGCCCATTTTCTTGTCGTCGGCGACGCCGCCGTCGATCAGATGTACTTCGTCAGCGAGTTCCCTGAGCAGGGCGGTGAGGTGCCCTCCAGTCGGGCATTGATGGAGCCCGGCGGTGCGGGCGGCACGGTAGCCACCGTGCTCGCGCGTCTGGGTAACCCAACCCGCATCGCCACGCGCGTGGGCACCGGCCCGTTCGCGCAGCTGGCGTTACGCAACCTCGTGGCGGCAGGCGTCGACACCAGCCTCGTGCAGTACGACGCCGACCACCAGACCGCCAGCGTCACCCTCCTCATCACGCCCGACGCTCAGCGCACCATGATCAGCGCCTCGGGCTCCAGCCGTCACCTCGACGCTGGCGAGCTCAGCGAGTCTCACGTGTCGGCGTGCGACGCCCTGGTGATGAGCGCCTACGCCCTCGTAGGCGGCAAGCAGAAGGAGTACGCGCTGCAAACGCTCGCGTACGCCAAGAAGCACCGCCTCACCAGCTTCGTCGACCTTGGCACCGGCGCCGTGAACGCGCTGGAGGACCGCCTCCTGCCACTCGTGAAGGACGTGGACTACCTGCTCATGAACGAGCACGAGCTCTACCTCGTGACCGGTCGCGCCTCCATCTCGGAAGCCGTGGCCGACCTGCGCGGCATGGGCATCGAGCAGCTGGTGGTTAAGGTGGGCGAGATGGGCTCCATCGTCATCACGCCCGAGCTCAACGAGCTGGTGGAGGCTCACGAGATCGACGGCGTCATCGACTCCACTGGCGCGGGCGACTACTACACCGCCGCCTTCGCGCACGCCATCATGGCGGGTCACGACCTGGTCTCTGCCGCGCGGCTGGCCAACGTGGCGGGGGCCCTGAACACCACGCGCGTGGGCGCGCAGAACATGGAGCTCGACGACGAGACATTGCAACGCCACGCTGCGCTACTGAGCTCCGCCCCGGCGTAACCTGTACGGCGTGAACGCTTCTTCGATACGCGCGGCAGCGCTGCTGCTGCTGTGCCTCCTCGCTGGCACCGGGCTGGCTCAAGGCGCTGACGCGGCCACCGGCAGCGCTGCTACCCACACCATTACCGACTACGCCGAACGCTTCGACAGGGCCTGGCGGCTGGTGGACGAGCGCTACTGGGGGCTCGACCGCACGGGAATCGACTGGCACGCAGTCGGCGCTGAGTACCGGCCGCAAGCCCTAGCCGCCACCAGTGAGGAGGCGTTCTACGCCGTCCTGGAGCGCATGTACGAGGAGCTGAACGACGACCACTCCGTGTTCGTGCCGCCTGCGCGCGTGGCAGAGATCAACGAGGCTTACGGCTCGCTACCGTGCGTCGCCATCTTCGCGGCCGCGCCAGGTACGGGCAGTACTCTCGCGGAGCTCGTGCCTCGTGGTCTGCATGGGGCGCCTCTCTCACACACGGCCTTGTTAGCGCAGGCCGTACCCGAGCTGGCCGACGGCGGGCAGCTCGCCAACGTCACTTACGGCCTCACCGCGGAGGGCGTGGGCTTCATGCGTGTGCCAGACCTGGCCTCTGACGGCGTAGCCGGCGCTGTTCGTGAAGCGGTAGGGCGCCTCACGGACGCGGGCGCTTGGGCGCTCGTCCTCGACCTGCGCGGCAACCCGGGTGGGCGCCTGATAACCATGATGGAGGTAGCCGGGGTGTTCACCAGCGGGCTGCTGTGGCGCGCCGTCACTAGCTGGTCGTTCCCGCTCCCTTACCCCGCCATCGGCTTCACGGCCACCGACCTTCCACTAGCCGTGCTCATCGACGGCGACGTTCACTCCGCGGCAGAGGGCCTCGCTGGGGCGCTGCAGGCGCGCGGCCGCGCCGTGGTGGTGGGCGAGACGAGCGCCGGCAACGTAGAGGCGTTGCTGCCGTTCTGCCTCCGCGACGGCTCGCAGGCGTGGATCGCCACCGGCGTGCTGGCGCCGCTGCTCGGGCGCACTTGGGAAGGGCAGGGCGTGGTTCCCGACCTGCACACCGCCTCAGACGAGGCGCCCGCCCGCGCGGTGGCGCTCCTCTTAGAGCAGCGCGAGGAGCCGTGACCCGAAGCTCTGCGGGCGGCCACCCGAGCCAGCCGCGGCTACAGAAGGTGAGCGACCACCTGTGGCGCCTCGAGCTGGCGGTAGACACGCTGCCCCCTTACGACCACACGAACGCGTACCTCGTGGCCCACGCCGGCGTGGGCATGTTGGTCGATCCGGGCGCCGCCGACGCTGCTGCCTTGGCGGTGATCAGCGCCGCGCTCGAGGCGGCGGGGGTGCGCCTCCTGAAGGGTGTTGTGCTCACGCATACTCACCCCGACCACACGGGCGGCGTGGAGGGCGTGAGGCGCTGGTACGCCGAGGAGACCGGCGACGAGCCTGCCCTCTACGTGCACGCTAACGAGGTAGGACGCTTGCCGGAGGAGTGGCGCCCGGTGGTGCTGCAGGGCGAGCGCACTCTCATGGTGGGCGACGTGGCCGTGCGCTGCCTCCTCACTCCCGGGCACAGCCCAGGTCACCTCACCCTGGTGCTTGAGAACGCCAGCGAGGAGCGGCCGGAGGCGGCGCTGGTGGGCGACCTCGCGGTGGCGGAAGGTTCGGTGTGGGTGGGGCACCCGGAAGGCGACGTGAGCGAGTACCTGCGGAGCCTGGAGCGCATCGGGGCGCTGAAGCCCCGCGTGTTGGGGCCCGGCCACGGCGCCGTGATCGTAGCCGTGCAGCGGCGCCTGCAGGAGCTAGCCCAGCATCGCGAGGCGCGTGAGGCACAGGTGTTGGCGCAGCTGGAGGCCGGTCAGGCCACCGCAAGCGAGATCACGGCCGGCATCTACGCCGGCCATCCGCCGGAGGTGGTGGAGCTGGCGCGCCAGAGCGTGCTGGCGCACCTACTTAAGCTGATGAACGAGATGCGGGTGGTGCACCTCGGTAGCGACGAAGAGGGCCCCTACGCAATCAGGCGCTGAAGCGCGGCTCGGCTAACAGCTTGCTGCGCAGCGCGCTCAGCGTGGGCGCCAGGCGCTCCACGCGCTTGGGTGCGCTCGCGAAGGCCGCCAGCGTGGCCGGCACCGGCGGCTCCTGACCGGTAGCCCGCTTCACAGATTCGGGGAACTTAGCCGGATGCGCCGTGGCCAGCACGAGGGCCTGGCGCCCGTCTACCCCGTTCGCCGCTAGCCGCGCCCACGCTTCCAGCCCCACAGCGGTGTGGGGGCAGGCCAGGTAGCCGAAGCGTTCATGAGTGACCCGCATGCGTGCGAGCGTGGCGTGGTCGTCAACGGCCACGCCCTTCACGCGCGAGCGCAGCTCAGGGCCGAACATGGCGTAGAGCCGCTCGAAGTTGGAGGGCGCCCCCACGTCCATGGCGTTCGATAGCGTGGCCACGCTAGGGCTGAACGCGTACGGCTCGGCGTCGCCCGCCAGGAAGCGTGCGAAGTAGTCGTTGGCGTTGTGGGCGGCTACGAACTCCACCCCGTCCATGCCCATCGCCTGCGCCATGAGCCCTGCCGTGAGGTTGCCCAGGTTGCCGCTGGGCACGACCACGGTGAGGGGTTCGGTGGCCTTACCGCGCTCCAGCGCCTGGGCCACCCCCCAGAGGTAGTAGAGCGTCTGGGGGAGGAGCCGTCCCACGTTGATGGAGTTGGCCGAGGAGAGCCCCACCTCGGCCAGGGCAGGGTCGGCGAACGCCTCCTTCACCATGCGTTGGCAGTCGTCGAACGTGCCCTCCACGGCGAAGGCGCGCACGCCGGGGCGCGCGGCGCTGAGCTGGCTCTCCTGCACCGGGCTCACGCCCCCCTGCGGGTAGAGGAGCGCCACCTGCAGGCGCTCTAGACCCGCGAACGCGTCGGCCACCGCGCTACCCGTATCGCCTGAGGTGGCTACCAAGATGGTGGCCGAGCCGCCGCTCCGCTCCAGCGCCACCTGCATGAGCCGGGCCAGTGACCGCGCGCCAACGTCCTTGAACGCCGCTGTCGGGCCGTGGAACAGCTCGAGCACCATGTCTTGGCCCAGGCTCACGACGGGCACCTCGAAGTCGAGCCCCCGCGCCACGGCCTCGGCGCCCTCCCTGCCCATGAAGGGCGGCAGCACGAGGCGCGCGAGGTCGGCTAGCGAGTTAGCGCGTTGCCAACCCGCTGGCAGCTTGGGTAGATCGACCGGTACGTACAGGCCGCCGTCCGCGGCCAGACCGCGCGTTAGCGCCTGCCAGAAGTCCACGGTGCTGGCGCCGCCTGCGGCCGCGCCCGCCGCGCCCGGCTCGCTCCGCGTGCTCCGGAAGCGAACCGCGGCGCTCGTCATCCGCGACCTCCGACCTCGTGGAACGAGGTCGCAGTGGCACCGCTCGGCCGCGTGGCCGCAGCCGCGAGCGGCGCAGGACCAGGCGCACCAGCCAGCGCCGCCAGCACGTCACCGAGCACCCCACTAGCGGTGGAGCCGCCGCCCGCACCAGGGCCCCTCACGAGGACCTCGCCGCACTCCACCCCGCTGAACAGCATGGCGTTGGTGGGACCGCTGGCGAGCAGCGGGTGCCCCTCAGGGAGCTCCACCGGACGCACAGCGGAGCGCCAGCCACTGGCAGCGGCCTCGATGCTGCCCACGAGGCGCACGCGGCGGCCCCGCTCACGGGCGCTCGCTAGGTCGGCGGAGCTGAGGCCCGAGATGCCCCGCGTGGCCGCCCGCACGTCGGACCACGCCAGCGCGGGCTCGAACGCCATCCGGCCTAGCACGGTCAGCTTGTGAGCGGCGTCGATGCCCTCCACGTCGAGCGTGGGGTCCGCCTCAGCGTAGCCAGCACGTTGCGCGTCGGCGAGGGCCTCTGCGTAGTCGGCGCCCTCGTCCATCGCGGCCAGCACGACGTTACAGGTTCCGTTCAGAACGGCGTGCAGCGCCAGCGGTGCAGAGCCGCGCAGCGCGCCGGCGAGGGGACCGATGACCGGCGTGCCCGCCATCACCGCGGCTTCGAGGTACACCCGCCCATCACGCAGGTACGGCAGGTAGTCGTCCCACCGCTCTGCCAGCGCGGCCTTGTTCGCCGTGACCAGGCGTGCGCCGCGCTCGAGAGCGGCCAGGCTGAGGTCGGCCGCGCGGGTGGTGCCGCCCATGACCTCCACCACCACGTCGACACCGCTAACGAACGCCGGGTCTGTGGTGGTGAGCTCACGCCACCTCTCGAAGGGACGCTCCTTACCTGCGTCGCGCACCAGCACGCCCACGACCTCCACCCTCGAGGCGTGCCGCTCCTGCAGGAGCCTCACCACCTCACCGCCTACGGTTCCGCCGCCAAGAACTGCCACGCGTTGAATGCTCTTCATGGGCGCCAACGTTATCACGCACCCGATGTCGCTCCCAGCCCGCCGCGGCCGCGCCCAGATGGTATGTTCCTCCGTCGTGGTGGGCGCCGCCGGCTCGTGGCGCCACGCCGCGCTACCGAAGCCATCTCGAAGCGATAACCAAGCTGTCTTAGGAGTCAGATGCTAGCCATAGGGATCGTGGGGCTGCCCAACGTGGGCAAGAGCACCCTCTTCAACGCCATCACCAAAGCTGGGGTCGAAGCGGCCAACTACCCCTTCGCCACCATCGACAAGAACGTCGGGGTGGTCAGCGTGCCCGACGCGCGCCTGGCCGTGCTGCAGCGGCTCAACACCAAGGGCGACCGCGTGCCCCAGCAGATCCCAACGCACGTGGAGTTCGTCGACATCGCCGGTCTCGTGTCGGGTGCGCACAAGGGCGAAGGGCTCGGGAACCAGTTCCTGGCCCACATCCGCGAGGTAGCCACCATCGCGCACGTGGTGCGCTGCTTCGACGACGACAACGTGGTGCACGTGGCGGGCCGCGTAGACCCTGAGGCCGACATCGAGACCATCGACACCGAGCTCATGCTCGCGGACCTGGCCACGCTCGAGCGGCGCCTGGAGCGGCTACGCCGTAGCGCCAAGGGCAACCCCGACGACGCGCAGTGGATCGAACCCGTAGAGACGGCCATGCGCGCCCTCTCGGACGGTGTGCCCGCCCGCCGCATCGACGTAGAGCTGCCGCCCGACCTGGCTCTGCTCACCGCCAAGCCCGTGATCTACGTTTGCAACGTGGCTGAGGAGCACGTGGTGAGCGGTAACGAGTACGTGGAGCGGGTCCGGGCCGTTGCGGCCGTCGACGGCGCCGACGTCATCGTCATCTCGGCACGCATCGAGGAAGAGCTGGCACAGCTCGAACCCGAGGAGGCGCAGGCGTTCCTGGAAGACATGGGGCTAGAACGGCCCGGCCTGGAGCGTCTCATCCGCACCGGCTACCACACCCTCGGGCTCATCACCTTCCTCACGGCAGGCGAGAAAGAGATCCGCGCCTGGACGGTGCGTAGCGGCAGCAAGGCGCCGCAGGCAGCCGGCGAGATCCACTCAGATTTCGAGCGCGGCTTCATCCGCGCCGAAGTGGTGAGCTACGAGGACCTGGTGGAGGCCGGTAGCATCGCCAACGCCCGCGCCAAGGGGAAGCTCCGCGTGGAAGGCAAAGAGTACGTGGTGCAAGACGGCGACGTGATGAACTTCCTCTTCAACGTCTGAGTCCCGCGGGCCTGAAGCCCGCCGCTAGGGGCCCGCGGGCCGGGCCCCACCGCCTGAGGCCCGCCGTCTGGGCCGCGCCACCTAGCGCATGGCTGCGCGCCCAGCGCGTGGCTGTAACGAACGCTCCGGTTGGTGCCCGTGCACGGGCGTATCCTGACCGCGTGGAGGAGCTAACCTACACGGCTGGCGAGATAATGCTCTACCCGGGTGAGCCCAGCGCGCTTTACCGGCTGCGCACGGGCCTCGTGCGCCTCCACGCAGTGGACGACGCCGGCTTCGGCGTCACGCTCCGCTACGTGAAGCCGCGCGGCTACTTCGGGGAGGAGGCGCTGGCGGGCAAGCGCCGCCGCTACTTCGCGGAGGCCGTCACCGACAGCCGCGCCGAGGTGGTGGAACCGAACGAGCTCGACCGGCGCGAGCTGACGGACCTAGCCACCGCGCTCGCCGCCAGCCTGCAGCAGCTCAACGGTTCGCTCCTGCGCCTCGCCGGCAAGCCCCTCAAGGCGCGCATCGCGGCTGAGCTCCTCGAGCTAGCCGACTCCGCGCTAGCAGGCCACACCGACGCGGGCCTGAGCGTGGTGTACCTCACCCACGACGACCTGGCCTCCGCGGTGGGCTCCGTACGCGAGACCGTAACCAAGGTCATCGGCGAGCTATCCCGACTCGGCACGCTGCGCGCCGGCTACGGCAAGATCGTGCTTCTCGATAGGCCTGCGTTGGCAGCCATAGCGGGCGTCTGAACCGCGCCCCGCCGCGCGGTTCAGACCCCGAAGGTCAGAAGACCGGACCCACCCTGAAGCTGAACACGCCGCGCGGGTGACGCTCGCTGAACGCGTAATCCATGCGCACAGCCGGCAGGATCACGCCACCGAAACCGAGGTTCACCTGCACGCCCACGCCCGCCCCTGCGAACACGGGGGTGTGGTACTCGTCGAAGCCCGGCACGCTCGAGCCCCAGCCCACGTCAACGAACGCCAGCGCGATGACCGTCTGGGTGGCGAGGGTGGAGAGGTTGAAGTCGTAGCGGTACTCGAACGAGCTGGTGACGTAGGTGCGGGAGAGGTTGAAGTCCTCGGTGGTGTAGCCCCTGATCTGCGGCCCGAAGTCGTTGGTGCGCCCCACGAGGAAGCGCTTGGAGACCGGGTACATGCCCCCGAACTGGTGCCCGAGGTCGAGCCTAACGGCGAACACGTGGTTCTCGTTGCTTATCTCTTCGGGCGCGATGTCGGCCAAGCGCACGTACGTGCGTACGCCGGCGGTGACCTGCTCGTACACGTAGCCGGTGCGCTCCCCCGTGTCGGGGTGCAGCATGTCGTTACCGAAACCGATGCCGGCGGTGCCGTAGGCGTTCACGCCCTCGGTGGGGAAGTTGGCGTTGTCGCGGTCGTCGTAGTCGACCCGCGCGCTCGTGAAGGCCGACAGGCCCGACACGGGCAAGTACTGACGGGCGGCGTCCATGGGCAGCGAGCAGAGCTCACCGTTCTCCACCGTGCCGCCACTGATGACGCACTCCACGCTGGGCGGTTCCAGGTGGTAGCTGGCGTAGCTCGCGCGGCCCGAGACGGAGAGGTAGGTGTTGGGTGCGATGGGTCGCCCCAACGAAACGCCGAAACCCGACGACCGCGAGGTGAACTCGCCCACGCGCACCGTCTGATCCGGGGCTAGACCCGGGTAGGGGGTGGAGGTGCGGCCGCCCGCGCTAAGGGTCTGGTTGCTGGTGACCACGCTGAAGATGGAGGCGCTCACGGTGGTGGGCACCTCCAGGAAGTCGAAGGCGTCGATGTAGAGCCAGGGGATGTCGTAGTTGAGGCTGCCGCCCACCATGATGCCGATGTCGGTGTTCAGCACGTCGATCTGTGCCCCGGCGGTGTGGGCGAGGCCCAGGAAGTTCTTCTCGGAGTAGGCGAGGCTAGCGGAGAAGCCCGTGTCGGTGGAGTACTGCGCCGCCGGCCGCAACTCACCCGTCTGGCTCTTGCGCAGGTGCACGATGACCCTGGCGCCGTCTGGGGCCGTTCCTGGCTGCAGGGTGTAGTTGACCACCTCCACCACTCCGAGCGCGGCCACCTGCCGGAGACCGGCGATGAGGTGCTGGTCGTTCACCACCGTTCCCGTGGCGGGCAGGTAACGCGTTATGACGGACGGCTGGGTGTTGCCCTCCTCGCCGTCGTACTGCAGCTCGTATTCCTCCAGCATCAGCTCGGTCACGCGCTGCACGTAAGTGCCGTCGTCGTAGCTGAAGTCGGCCTGGGTGACCACCCGGTAACCCGCCTGCTGGTAGGCGCGCACGATGAGGCCGAAGTCCTCCTCGGCCAGGAACGACGTGAAGGTGTCGCCCACTTGCAGGCTGAGGATGGCGCTCAGCTCCTCGTCAGAGAGCACCGTGTTGCCTTCGAAGACGATCTCTTCCACGGGCCCTGCCGTCTCCGGCGCCCCGACGCGGAACGTGACCCGCACCCCACCGCTGGCCGAGATGCCCGCCTGCAGCTGGATGTCTGATGAGCGTCCGCGCGCCAAGCGCTTCACGTCGTCGAGGAGCACGTCGAAGTTGAACAGGTCGCCCGGCTGGAGCTCGAGCTGCGCGGGGTCCACGCCAAGCGCCGTGGTGTCGATGGAGTCGATGACGAGCTCCTGGATGACCACGTTCAGAACGCCGTCCTGCAGCTCGGTCGCGCGTAGGTTCACGCCGCTGCTGCGGTAGCCCAGGTTGTCGTAACGCGTGCTGACCGCCCGCACCGTCTCGGAGTAGAGCTGCGGGTCGAACTCACCCAGCCGCTCTAGGCCGACGAACATGGCGTCTAGGTCAGCGTCGGTGAGCACCGTGTTGCCTTGGAAGCGCACTTCGGAGATGGTGGCCGATTCGTCCACCTCGAAGATGAGCCGTACGGGGATATCAGCGGCGCTGGTGGCCAGGTCGGGGGCGGGCTCCGTAACGAGCACCACGTCGACGTCGTACGGCAGGCCGGCCTGCCGGTAGAGCTGTCGGATGGTGGTGAGCCCCTCCTCGGCGCGTGCCGTGTTGAGCACGCGACCGGACTCCAGGAGGTTGGTGGTACGCAGGGCCTCCGCCAACGTGGCCTCGGGCAGCACGGCCACACCCTCGAACTCGATGGCGCCGATGCGCGGGTTCTCCCTCACCCGCACCACCAGCACGGGGCCGGCGGGCGAGGTCTGGATGTTGAGCGTGACCGTCTCGAAGGTACCGAGGCTGTAAACGCGGTTGCGTTCGGCCTCCAGGTCGATGGTGTCGACCGCGGTGCCGGGGCGAGAGATGATCAGCGTGCGGACGATGTCGGCGTAGTTGGCCGTGCCCTCAACCCGCACCTCCACCAGCCGCCCCTCGACTTGCTGTGCAAGGGCGGCGAGGGGGGTAGTAAGCAGGAAGAGTAGCAAGGCGATAACGCGGGTTCGCGGCATAGGCTGCAGTTTACCGAACCGTTCGTGAGAGAACCCGTAGCAGCCACCGGCTGTGCGGGCGGTATGATTCGCCCCATGGATGAAAGCACAGGCCACATCCGCAGCCACAGGGTCGACGTGGCCGCCTCGTCAGTCCGCAGCGTCACCTCGTTCGAGCCCGACATCGCCGTGGTGCTCGGATCGGGTCTTGGTCCCCTGGCCGACGAGATCGACGCCGTGGGCGTGCTGGACTACGCCGACATCCCCGGCATGCCGCCCTCCAGCGCCCCCGGCCACGCCGGCCGCCTCGTGCTCGGCACCCTAGCTGGCCGCAAGGTGGTAGCCATGCAGGGGCGCTTGCACCCCTACGAGGGCTACCCGGCGGCCGATGTGGTGTTCCCCATCGAGCTCATGCACGCCCTCGGCGCGCGCAGCCTGGTGGTCACCAACGCCTGCGGCGGTCTCGATCCCAACTTCCGTGCGGGCGAGCAGATGTTGCAGATCGACTTCATAAACTTCACGGGCCAGAACCCGCTCATCGGCCCTAACCAGCCGCCTCTGCCCCGCTTCCTGGTCACGTACGACGCCTACGACCCTGGCTACCTCGAGATCGCCCGCCAGACGGCTCTGAAAGAGAAGATCGTGCTTCGTGAAGGGGTCTACCTCGCCATCAGCGGGCCCTCTTACGCAACGCGCGCCGAGCTGCGCATGTTCCGCACCATGGGCGCGGACGCGGTGGGCATGTCCACGGTCTACGAGGTGCTGAAGGCGCGCCACCTTGGCATGCGCGTGCTGGGCCTCTCCACCATCACCGACATGGCCGTGGCCGACCAGGGGCATCACGCAACTGGCGAGGAAGTGCTGGAGATGGCGGCGCGCGCGGGCGAGACCTTCCGGCGCCTGGTGCGCGCCGTGCTACCCCAGCTCTGAAGTCATGAGCCGGCGACTCTCCCCCATCGACATCCAGCACGCCGAGTTCGCCCGCTCCGTCAGCGGCTACGACCGCAGAGAGGTGCGCGCGTTCCTAGAGCGCCTGTCGGTGGAGGTGGAAGGGCACCTGCGCGAGGCGCAGGCGCTGCGGCAGAAGCTCGACGCCGCGGAGGCGCGGATGGAGGAGCTGAAGGCCACAGAGGCCGAGCTGCAGCGCGCCGTCATGGCGGCGGAGCGTATCGCCACCGACATGAAGGAGGTGGCGCGCAAGGAAGCGCAGCTCATCCTCCAAGACGCCGACCATCAGCGCGAGGCCAAGCTCCGTGGCGCCGACGAGAACCTGCAACGGCTCCGCACGGAGGTGGCGCGCTTGGAGCATCAGCGCAAGCTGTTCAAGGAGCAGTTCCGCGGCCTACTGCAGGCGTACCTGAAAGGCCTGGACGCTGAGGACGAAGCAATGGGCGCCCTCCTCGACGACACGGTTCAACCCTGACTCCACTACGAAGCTCGCCCCCGAACAGTTATGCCGCCCTAGCTGGGTTCCGTACCCGCCGAGGTCACCAACCCGCCCTGCGTAGCGCGCCGCAGCGCCTCTTCCAACGTGGTGAACGGCAAGGCGGCGCACTTGACCCGGGCCGGCAGACGCGCCACGCCCCGTAGCACCGCCAGCTCGCCCAGCTCGGGCGCCGGTTCCTCCCCCCGCAGCATGGCCCGGAAGCTCTCCGACAGCGCGCGCGCCTGGCTCACGCTCGCGCCCTTGACGGCCTCGGTGAGCATGCTGGCGGCGGCCTGGGAGATGGCGCATCCATCGCCCTCGAAGCTCACGGCGCTCACCACGTCGCCATCGAAGGTGAGGTAGAGGGTCACCTCGTCGCCGCAGCTGGGGTTGAGGCCCTCCTCGCGCACGTGGTGAGGCTCCAGCGCCCCGTGGTTGCGGGGCTTCTTGTAGTGCTCGAGGATGGCGTCCTGGTAGAGCGCGTCGAGGAGGCTCACGCTCCGCCTCCTAAGCCGGCGAAGCGCTCGATGACGTAGGCAACGCCCTCCACCAGCCTGTCCACCTCGTTGGCCGTGTTGTAGAGGTAGAAGCTCGCCCGGGCGCTAGCGCGTACGCCGAGGTACTGCGCCAGTGGCTGCGCACAGTGGTTGCCGGCGCGCACGGCCACTCCCAGTTGGTCGAGCGCGGTGGCGAGGTCGTGCGGGTGCACCCCGTCGACCTCGAAAGTGACCAGGCCGCCCCGGTCCTCGCCCTCCGGTCCGTACAGCGAAACGCCCGGTAGCGCGCGCAGGCCCGCCACGGCGCGCCGCGTGAGCGCTTGCGAATGCAGGTGCACGCGCTCCATGCCCACGCCGCTAAGGTAGTCGACGGCCGCGCCGAGCCCCACCGCCTCGGCGATGCTGGGCGTGCCGGCCTCGAAGCGTTTAGGCGGCACGGTGTAGGTGGTCTCCTCCAGCGTCACCTTACGGATCATCTCGCCGCCCACCAGGAACGGGGGCATCTCTTCCAGCAGCTCCCGGCGCCCGTAGAGCGCCCCCACGCCAGTGGGCCCCAGCATCTTGTGGCCCGAGAAGGCGTAGAAGTCGGCACCCAGCGCCTTCACGTCGACGGGCAGGTGCGGTGCGCCCTGCGCGCCGTCCACCAGCAGCACTGCACCAGCGGCGTGGGTGAGGCGCGCGAGCTCCGCGATGGGGTTGATGGTGCCAAGCACGTTGCTCATATGGAAGGTGGTCACCAGGCGGGTGCGCGGCCCCAGCGCCGCCTCGAACGCCGCCAGGTCGAGCCGGTGCTCAGGGGTGAGCCCCACGAACCGTAGGACCACACCGAGCTCGTCGCGGAGGCGCTGCCACGGCAGCAGGTTGGCGTGGTGCTCGGCAACCGACAGGACCACCTCGTCGCCAGCCCGGAGGTTGGCCCGCCCCCAGCTGTACGCCACGAGGTTGAGGGCCTCGGTGGTGTTACGCACGAACACGACCTCGCCTGGATCGGCGCCCACGAAACCAGCCACCTTGGCGTGCGCCGCCTCGTACGCCTCCGTGGACTCCGTGGCCAGCGTGTGCGCTCCGCGGTGCACGTTGGCGTGGTGCTGGTAGTAGTGGTTCACCATGGCCTCCACCACGTGGCGGGGCTTCTGGGAGGAGGCGGCGCTATCGAGGAACGCCAGCGGGTGGCCGTTGACCTCGCGTTGCAGGATGGGGAAGTCGTTCCGGATGGCGCCCACGTCGAGGATGGTGTCGGGGCTACGGGTGCTTAAGCTCATGTGGCCGGATTCTAGCACCGGCCCGCTGCAGCCCGACGCCGCCAGCGGCGGTACACTCGGGCTCGTGCGGTTACTGACGCTCTCGCAGCTGAACGTGCGCAACCTGCAGACACCGCGGCTCGAGTTCCCAGCCGGCATCAACGCGGTGGTGGGACGCAACGCTGCCGGTAAGAGCAACCTGCTGGAGGCCGCCTACCTCGCCTGCACGGGCGAGCTGCCCGGAGCGCGCACCGTGGAGATGGTGCGAATCGGCGAGGAGCAGGGGTACGTGGCCGCGCGGGTGGAGCACGACGAGGGCGTGAGCGAGGTGGAGGTGGGCCTAGCTCCAGGCCGGAAGCAGGTGCGCATCGACAAGCAAACTGCGCGCGCGTCCGACGTGGCGCGAATCGTGACCGCCGTGCTCCTCACCCCCGAGGACGCCGACCTCGTGCATGGCCCGCCCAGCGGCCGGCGCGCGTACCTAGACGGCTTGCTGGCCCGCCTCTCCCCCCGCTACGGCGCGCTCAACCGCGAGTACATGCGCGTGCTGGAACAGCGCAACGCCCTACTGCGCTTAGCCCCGTTCGACCCGAGCCTGGCGGTATGGACCGAGCGGCTCGTTACGCTAGGGACCGAGATGGAGGACCTCAAGGGTCGCGCCGTGACCCGCCTGGCGCCGTTAGCCACCGAGGTGTACTCCGAGATCGGCGGGCCTGCCGCCCCGCGCCTCGGGGTGAGCCTGCTGCGGAGCCACGAGCAGCCCAGCCTCGCCGAAGCCCTGGCGGCCTCGGCCGAGGAGGAGCTGGCGCGGCGGCAGACGGTGGTGGGCCCCCACCGCGACGACCTCGGGCTGACCCTCGGCGGGCACTCCGTGCAGGCCTACGGCTCACGCGGCGAGGCGCGCACCGCTGCCCTCGCCCTACGTGTGGCGGAGTACCGGCTGTTGAGCGAGAAGCACCGCGAGCCGCCCGTGCTCCTCATCGACGACTTCACGGCCGAGCTCGACGAGAGCCGGCGCGACTACCTGTTGCGGCTCGCCGCCTCCACCCCGCAGGCGCTCGTCACGGGTACGGAGCCGCCGCCGCGTTACGACCGCCTCCTCACCGTGCAGGCGGGGCTCTTCACGGAAGGGGCGCTGGCGCATGGGTGAGAGGCACGTTTCGGAGTTCTTCGCGGAGGTGTTCCGGCGGGCGGGCATGAAGCGCAGCCTGCGCCGCGCCGAGGCGGTGCTCCTCTGGCCGCGCGTGGTGGGCGCCGACGTGGCGCGCTTCACCACTGCTCGGGCCCTGCGCGAGGGCGTGCTGTACGTGGACGTGACCGACTCGGAGACGGCCATGCACCTCAGCATGCAACGAAGCCGGTTCCTCGGCGAGTTCCGCACCACCTACGGCGTGAACGACGTGCGCGAGATCCGTTTCCAGGTCGGCCGCGTGGAAGCGGCCAACCGGCACGAAGACGAAGCCGGGCCGCCGCCACCAGACACGGAGCGCGTCGACCCACAAGAGCTCGCCCGCATGGCGCGCGACCTGACCGCGCTGGATCTGCCCGAGGGAGTAGCGCAGGTGACGCTTCAGGCGGGGCGGCAGTTCCTAGCGTTGCAGAGCGCACGGCGCGCAGCGGGCTGGGAGCCGTGCCCCACCTGCGGCGCGCTGCACGACGGGGCGGTGCGCCCCCTCACGCCGCGCGAGGAGGCGCTCCAGGTAGCGGGTCGCACCGACGAAGCGGTGCAGCTCGCGCGCGAGCTCTGCGCCGCCTGCGCGCGCTACGCCCACGAGGGGCGGGTGGTGGCCGCCTCTACGCGCCTCAAGCTCGACCCCGCCGCGCCGACGCCCGAACTCGGCGACGACGAGCGCGCCGTGGCGCGTTACGTAGCCGCCATGCGCCTCGAAGCCGACCTGCGGGAGCTCATGCCAGCCGCGGCGCTGGACCAGAGCATCCTGCCCCAGCTCGACCGCGCCGCCCGCTGCCGGGTTGCTTTAGCACTAGACGTGGACCCGCAGAACGTCACGAGCGCAGACCTCGGACGCTTCGACGTGCGGCTCATGCAGCTACTACGCCATCTCGACCCTGAACCTTGAGCTGAGCCGCTCTGACCACCCATGCCTGGTTCAAGAGCGCCCCGATCGGAGTTACGTATGACCCAACCAGTCGTCCTCGTCATCCTCGACGGTTTCGGCCTCGCAGCGCCGGGCCTGGGCAACGCCGTGAGCTTGGCCAACACCCCCACCTTCGACGCCCTGTGGGCAAGCAGACCCCGTACCCAGCTGGCCGCGTCCGGGCTCGCGGTGGGCCTACCGGCGGGCCAGATGGGTAACAGCGAGGTGGGCCACATGAACCTGGGGGCGGGCCGCGTCGTGCGGCAGAGCCTCACTCACATCCAGGCCTGCATCGACGACGGTTCGTTCTTCTCGGATCCCGAGCTCACGCGCCTGTACGAGCGGGTGCGCACGAGCGGCACCCTGCACCTCATGGGACTGGTGAGCGCCGGCGGCGTGCACTCCGACCTGAACCACCTCTTGGCGCTGCTAGAGCTAGCTCGGCGCCTGGAGGTGCCCCGCGTGCGGGTTCACGCCTTCACCGACGGGCGCGACGCGCCTCCCGATAGCGGCGCCGGTTACGTGGCGACCGTGGAGGCCCGGTTGGCCGAGCTACGCGCCGCCGGGGTCGACGCCCGCTTCGCGTCCGTCAGCGGCCGCTACTACGCCATGGACCGCGACCGGCGCTGGGAGCGAACGAAGCAGGCCTACGACGCAGTGGTGTGCGGGGTGGCGCCCCACCGCGCCACGAGCGCCGGGCAGGCCGTGGCCGACGCCTACGCCCGCGGTGAGACCGACGAGTTCGTGGTGCCCACGGTCATCGTGGAGGAAGGCACGCAGAGCCCGGTGGGTACGGTCGCCGACGGCGACGCCGTGTTCTTCTTCAACTTCCGGGCCGACAGGGCTCGGCAGCTCACCTACGCGCTACTGGGCGGCCCCGCCTGGGGGGAGTTCGCGCGCTGCGCCACGCCCAAGGTGAGCTTCGCGTCGATGATGGAGTACGACAAAGAGCTGGCAGCGCCCTTCGCGTTCGCGTTACCGGTCATCGAGGAGACCCTGCCGGAGGTGCTCGCCGCCGCCGGGCTCAAGCAGTTCCACGCCGCCGAGACCGAGAAGTACGCTCACGTGACCTACTTCTTCAACGC
>CAZFFG010000014.1:0-33797 GCA_964518275.1 uncultured bacterium
CCAGGGTGGCCTCGATGTCGGCCATGGTGCGGAAGAAGTCGGCGTTCTCGCGGTCGAGCTTGTTGATCACGAACATGGTCGAGAGCTCGCGCTCGAAGCTCGAGGTCCACACACGTTCGGTGCCCACCGCCACGCCCGACACGGCCGAGACCACGATGAGCGCGGCGTCTGCGGCGGCCTGCGCACCGCGGATCTCGCTAACGAAGTCCGCGTAGCCGGGGGTGTCGATGATGTTGAAGCGCTCACCCTTCCATTCGAAGGGGTGCACGGTGGACCAGATGGAGATCTTGCGCCGCTTCTCCTCGGGGGTGTAATCGGAGCGCGAGCTGCCCTCCTCAACCTTCCCTAGCGTGGGCACAGCGCCGGCCCGGTAGAGGATCGCCTCGGTGAGCGACGTCTTACCGGCGCCGCTGTGAGACAGGACGGCCACGTTGCGGATCTGCGACATCTCGGCTCCCTTTCGGTTGTGAGCGGCGCTAACGCCGCAGTTGCTTGCACGGGTAAGGGGCTTACGGTTGCCCCGAGTTTAGCACCGCGCCCAGCGCGGTTACACTCGGCCATGGCCCTCGAGCGCGAACTCAAGTACTCGTCGCCGGACGGACTGGTGCCGGCACTAGCCGAGCTGAGCGCGGCGCTGGCCGCTGTCGGCGCCAGCGTCACGGACCTGGGCAGGGCGATGCAGACCGACGTGTACTACGACGACGTCGCCCTGGCCGTGGAGCACGCCGGCCTAGCGCTGCGGGTGAGGAGCGTTAAGGGCGAGCGCCTCGCCACCCTGAAGAGCCGCGGCTCCGTGATGGCGGGCGTGCACGAACGGAGCGAGCTGGAGCTGCCCCTACCCGACCACCCAGACGAGGCTTCGCCGCCGTGGCCGCACGCCTTCGCCGAGCGGTTAGCGGGTCTCGACCTGGCCGCCTTGCGGCCGCGGATGGTGATCAAAACCGCCCGCCACCGCTTCCACCTCCACCAGGCCGGCAGGCTCACCGCCGAGCTGGCCTTCGACGAGGTCACCTGCCGGCCCGCCCCCGCCCTAGCAGCTCGGTACGCCATCGACGAGGTGCAGTTCCACGAAGTGGAGCTAGAAGCCATGTCCGCAGGCGGGGCGCCCGTGTCGGTGGAACGCCTCACCGCCTACGGGACCGCGCTGCAGGAGCTGCTGCCCCTCTACCCTTCCGACATCACCAAGCTGGAGCGCGCGGCCGCGCTGCTCGGCGCTTTCGCGGAGTGATCACAAGGCCACTAGGCGCCGCCGCGCGGTAAGAGCCGCGCCGGCCGGGGCTATACTCCGGGCATGAAGTCAAGCGTAGAAGGCTCCTCCACCGTGCCGGCGGCCAGCCAGCCTCGCGACGAGGCGGTATTCGCCCTCATCGACAAGGAGTTCGAGCGGCAGAAGAACGGCCTCGAGCTCATCGCCTCCGAGAACTTCGTCTCTCAGGGCGTCATGCAAGCGGTGGGTTCCGTGCTCACCAACAAGTACGCCGAGGGTTACCCGGGCAAGCGCTACTACGGCGGGTGCGAGGTCGTGGACGAGGTCGAGCAGCTGGCCATCGACCGCGCCAAGCAGCTGTTCGGCGCCAACTGGGCCAACGTCCAGCCGCACTCGGGCTCCTCCGCCAACTTCGGTGTTTACTACGCGCTCCTCGAGGAGGGCGACCGCGTGCTGGGCATGGACCTCGCTCACGGCGGCCACCTCACCCACGGCTCGCCCGTGAACTTCTCCGGCAAGTCGTACGAGGTCATGGGCTACCCGGTGGACGAGGAGAGCGAGCTCATCGATTACGACGAGCTGCGCCGGCGCGCGCATGAGTTCAAGCCGAAGATGATCATCGCCGGCGCCAGCGCCTACAGCCGCACCATCGACTTCGAGCGCTTCCGCGCCGTGGCCGACGAGGTGAACGCGCTCCTCTTCGCCGACGTGGCGCACATCGCTGGGCCCATAGCGGCCGGCCTGCACCCGCATCCCCTACCGCACGCGCACGTGGTGAGCTCCACCACCCACAAGACCCTGCGCGGCCCTCGGGGCGGCATCATCTTCGGGCTCGACGAAGAGATCGGCAAGAAGATCGACCGCACCATCTTCCCGGGCATCCAGGGCGGGCCGCTCGAGCACGTCATCGCCGGTAAGGCCGTGGCGTTCTTCGAGGCGCTGAGGCCTGAGTTCAAGGAGTACACCGCGCGGGTGCTGGAGAACGCCAGCACGCTTGCGGCGGAGATGGCGGCTCTCGGCTACCGCATCGTGTCTGGCGGCACCGACAACCACCTGTTCCTGGTCGACCTGCGGCCGCAGAGCATCACGGGCAACACCGCCAGCAAGCGCCTGGAGCGCGTGGGTATCTCGGTGAGCAAGAGCATGATCCCTTACGACCCCGAGAAGCCGTGGGTCACCTCCGGCATCCGCATCGGCACGCCCGCCATCACCACGCGCGGCTTCGGTGCGGGCGAGATGAAGCTCGTGGCCGAGCTCATCCACCGAGGCATGCAAGGGGTCGACGTCGAGAACGTCTCGCGCGAGGTGCGCGAACTGGCCGCCGGCCACCCCATGCCGTAACCGTCGTCAGCGGCGCCTCAGCCGCTCCATGGCTTCGCGCAGGCTCACCCGCATGCGCTCCACCGCCCGGGCGATCTGGCCCAGCTCGTCGTCACGCTTCAGCTGCACTTCGTGCTCCAGGTCGCCGTGGCTGATGCGGTCGGTGGCGCGCAGCAGGTACACGATGGCGTTCCTCACGCCGCGGCTCAAGGACATGGCCGCCAGCACACCGAACAGCACGGGCACCAGGCCCACGAGCAGCGCGGTGAGGAGCGCCCAGCCCACGTCGGCGCGCGTGGCGGGCCCCTCCGACCCGGCCAGCACCATGCCCTCGTGGGCGCCACCGCGCCGTACTTCGGCCACGGCGACGATCGCCCGCTCGGGCGCCAGGCCCGTCATGGCGAGGAGGTCGTCCCAGGTGGTGCGCAGGGCGGCACCCGCACCGACCGCCGGCGCGCCCGCCGCGGTGGGCTCCTGGGCGGCCGCCTCCAGTCGGGTCAGCAGTTGCGGCGGCACGTTCTCAAGGCCGAGCTGACCTCGGTACCACGCCACAACGGGTGCGCCTTCGGCGTCTAACACGATGAGGAAGTCGGTACCTTCCGCCGGCAACCGCTGAGCGGTGCGCTCCGCCACGCTGCTCACTTGCGCTCGCACGAGCGGCGCGTTCAGGGGCAGACCGCCCGACAGCCCTTCCAGGGTGGCGGCCACAGCGTTGGCGGTGCTGGCCGCGCGCCGCTGCTCCGCGTTGCGTAAAAGCGGCAGGAGCGTAACAACGAGCGCCAACAGCGTGACCAACAAGGTGAGGAACGCGGGCAAGATGGCCGCGGTGGTGATGCGGCGCTGCAGCCCGCCTCGGTCCAGCTTCGGCGGCTCGCGCACCAGGGTCGTCTTGTTCGGGTCGCGAGGTGGGGTGGGCACCGTCATGCCGGGCACGAACGTGCTGCGTGGGTCGGGTTCGGAGCGCTGAGGCTCCGGGCGTGGCGCCGCCGGCGGGCGGGCGGGCTCGGTCTGGCGGTCGGCGCCAGCCCCGCCACCTGGCTCGCTCCGGCGGCCGGGCTCTGCGGTGCGAGCTGCCTCGGCCGGCGTGCCGGCCAGGGTGAGGGCCGGGTCCACTTGCTGGTACGGTCGCTCGCCCAGGGCCTGACCTCGCTCGTCGAGGTCGGGGAGTAGCCACTCCATCACGGGGCCGTCGGCGCTGCCTTCGCGCACCTCCACCACCATGCCCGCCGAACGCAACACGGCGGCCACGTTGCGGGCGTCGCGCTCCAGGACCGGTCTAGTGAGCGCCCCGGGAGCGCGCCGGAGGAGCCGGGTGGCTCGCTCGGGCGAGAGGTCGAACGCGTCGGTCAGGCGGATGACCGCTGGTCGCAGGTCGGCGGGCAGCGGCTCGCGTACCAGCACCACGTAACGCGCGCTCACCTCGCTCACCCGTTCACCCTGTCGCGCTCCGCGGTCGGGCGCGCCGACCGTCCGTTCGGAGCGTCGAGGTCGAACATGGTGCGCAGGGCGGCGGCGCGCCGCATGAACTCGCTCTTCAGGCGCCACGGGAAGGTGCGTTGCAGCTCGGCGAACAGCTCGTCTACGGCGCTCACGGGTAACGATTCCTGCACGAGCCCCAGCTCGATGAAGGCGTCGTCCAGCACGACCTCACCCACCGGTCCGAGCAGATCGATGGCCTCCCGTTTCAGCTCCAGCACGAAGCGGGGGTCGGCTACCTGCAGGGAAACGAAGGTGGCCAGGTCGTGCTCGAGGAGCTCGCGCGCCGCCTCCACCACCTCCTCCACGGGCCGGGACCAGTGGCCGGCCAGTTGCGCCAGGCTGCTGACGCCGTCCAGGCGCCGCCACAGGTTGAGCGCTCCCAACGAGAGGAGCACCTCGCCGCCTGTGGCTGCGTAGAACTGATCGTCGGCCAAGACGTAGGAGCCCTCACCGTTAGCGACCGCCAGCACGGTGTCCTTGCCGATGAGCAGCCTGGTGGGCTCGGCGCTGCCGGCGGTGGGGAGGCGGCTGACCTGGAGGAGCAGGAGGTCTACCTGCTGGCGCATGGTGCGCCGCGGCGGCGGCAGGTCGCGGCGGAACACGAACGTGCCCTCGTCCCACGCCAGCATGGCCGCCAGCGCCGCGAGGTCGCGGAACGGTTTTGCCTCGATGGCCACCACGAGGCCCTCGTCGAAGTAGATGTTGCCCTGTTGCGATCCGCGGTGCAGCACGGTCAGCCGGCCGTCGGCGCGGCTGAGCGCGAGGTACTGCATGAGGTTCCCTACGGTGCCCGGCTCGATCTCGCCACGCAACGTCGTCATGCTGCCTCTGCTTCTGGCTGGCGGTTCTTCACTTTGGACTCTCTCCCAGGCGTCCCTGTTCAGGAACGTTGCCACCCCTGCGGCCAACCGTTGCGGGTTGAGCGCGGTTCCGGTTCGCGGTACTGGCGCCATCCTACCGTGCGAACGTGCTACAGACGAGGGTCCCGGCGGTGCTGGTCGTGGTAGCTTGGTTCCGCTTCGCCGACGGGTGGCGAGGGGCGGCCCCGCGCGGTTCGGTTCGCTGCGAGCGCGCTGTCCACATGCCAGAGAGTGCAGCCCACCCCGGCGCATTGGAGAACCTGTATGGCTACCATCTGCCTCATCCCTGGCGACGGCATCGGCCAGGAAGTCATCCCTGCTGCCCGGCGCCTACTCGAAGCCACCGGCCTCGACCTCACTTTCACGGAAGCCGACGCGGGCTGGGCCACCTTCGAACGCGTGGGTACCAGCGTGCCAGACGCCACCCTCGAGGCCGTGATGGCGGCCGACGCTACGCTGGCGGGGGCTTTCACCAGCCCCTCGCGCAAGGTGGTCGGTCACGCGGGCGCCATCCGTTACATGCGCAAGAAGCTCGACCTGTACGCCAACCTACGGCCCTCGCTCTCCCATCCGGTTGAGGGCACCATCGAGGGTGTGGACATGCTCATGGTCCGCGAGAACACGGAGGGGCTGTACGTCGAGCAGGAGCGACGCTACGGCGACACGGCTATCGCCGACGCCGTGGTGACCAAGCGCGCCAGCGAGCGCATCGCGCACGTGGCTCTGCAGCAGGCGCGCAGGCGCCGCAAGAAGCTGGCCGTGGTGCACAAGGCCAACGTGCTCCCGCTAACCTCCGGGCTGTTCCTCGAGACCGTTATGGAAGTGGCCAAGGAGTACCCGGACGTGCACACCTACGACATCATCGTGGACGCGGCCGCCATGAAGCTCGTGCGTGAGCCTCACAGCTTCGACGTGCTGGTGGCCACCAACCTCTTCGGCGACATCCTGTCGGACCTCATGGCCGGCCTCACCGGCGGCCTCGGCATCGCTCCCAGCGCCAACGTGGGCGAGAAGTACGCCATCTTCGAGCCCGTGCACGGCAGCGCTCCCGACATCGCCGGCAAGGGCGTGGCCAACCCCACCGCCACCTTCCTTACCGTGGCCATGCTCCTCGACCACCTGGGCGAGAGCGCGCTGGCACGCAAGGTGGAGGCGGCCGTGGGCACCGTGCTGGGCAACGGTCCTCGCACCGCGGACCTTGGCGGTAGCGCCACCACCGTGCAGTTCACCGACGCGGTGATAGCCGCCCTCTGACCCCTGCGCCTCGCAGTGCTCGGGTAAGATTCACGACGTGACCCCGCTCCCGGCACAGGGCAGAGACCCAGCCGCGTCCCACCGGCGGCTGCCGTGATGTACGCGCTCGCGCAAGCCATGCGCGCCATCCGCAGCAACTGGGTGGCTAGCGTGTCTACGCTGACCACCATGACGCTGTCGCTCACCATCCTGGTGGCGTTCAGTCTCCTCTCGGTGAACCTCAACCAGGCGCTCGCTACCCTGCAGGGTGAGCTCGAGATGGCGGCGTACCTAGCGGACGGCGCGGACGTGGTGCAGCTCACCAACGTCATCCGCAACTGGCCCGAGGTGGCGCAGGTGGAGTTCGTTAACAAGGACGCCGCGCTGGCCGGGCTCGTGTCTGAGCTGCCGTCGCTGGGGCGCGCGGCCGGGCTGGTGGAGAACCCTCTGCCGGACACCTACCACGTGCAGCTGCACGACCCGGGCCACACGAGCGTGGTGCGCATGCGGCTAGAGCAGCTCCCGGGCGTTACAGAGGTGGACGACTCCAGCGAGGCGGTGGCCACCTTCCTGGCCATCAACGACGTGCTGCGCGTGGGCGGCTCCATCCTGGTGGTGATCCTGCTGGGGGCGGCGCTCTTCGCTATCGTCAACTCCATCCGCGCCGCCATCACAGCGCGGCGCGAGGAGATCGAGGTCATGAGGCTCGTGGGCGCCTCGCACTCCTTCATCCGCGGCCCGTTCCTCATCGAGGGCTTCCTGCTCGGCCTCATCAGCGCGGTGCTCACCCTCGGGCTCACCATCCCCGGCTACCAGTTCGCGGTGCAGCGTCTCTCGGAACAGTTCTCGTTCGTGCCGTTCGTGCGCGATAACGTGCTGCTGGCTCAGATCACCGTGCTCCTCACCCTCCTCGCGCTACTGGTCGGTCTCGGCGGTAGCGCCATCGCGGTCACACAGCACCTGCGCGAGGAGAACTGACGCCCCACACCGCGGCTCCCATATAACGCCAACGGCGCGTTGCTAAACTGACGCCGTGCTGCGCCTTCCGCTACTGCTCCTCTGCCTATTAGCGCCAGCCGGTGCGCTGGCGCAGGCCAACCTCGACAGCCCGGAGCTGCGCGCTCTGGAGCAAGAGGTGGAGCGCTACGAAGCGCTGCTCGAGGCGCGCGCCCGCGACTTGAGGCAGATCGATGCCGCGCTCGGCGACACCGCGGCAGCGCTGCGCGAGCGCGTGCGCGAGCGCGACGCGGTGAGCGAACAGTTGGCCGAGCGGCGCCGGGAACGCGAACAGATCGTGGCGCAGATCGGGGAGCTCGAGGCGGCCCGCGCCGACACCGAGCAACGCATCGCGGAGCTCGAAGTGCGCATGAGCGACCTCGAAGAGCGGGTGCAGGACCTGCTGGTGAGCCTGTACAAGCAGCGCGGCCGGCGCTCCGCCGCTGGGCTCGTGGCCACCGATTCGTTCCACGACCTGCGGGTGCGCAACCACTACTTGGGCCTCCTCTCGGAGCAGGACGCCGACGTGCTGCGGGAGCTCGACGGCGTGCTCGCCAGCTTGGCCACGCAGCGCGCGCTACTCGAGCAGCAGCTCGCCGAGCTGACGACAGCCGAAGCCGAGCTGGCGCAGGCCGAGGCCGAGCTGCAGAGCGCTCAGGCCCGCCTCGTGCAGGTGATCGACGAGCTCAACGCCACCCAAGCCGGGCAGATGATCCAGCAGCAGGCCCTCATGGAGGAGCAGTCGCAGCTGGAGCGCACCATCGGCAGCGTCACCTCCCAGCGCGACCGCGAGATCGCGCGGCTACGTGAGGAGGAGCGGCGCGCGCGGGAGGCGGCGCAGGAGTTCGCGCAGGAGCGCGACCGTCAGCTCGCGGCCCAACGCGAAGCCGACCTGGCCAGGGCCCGCGCCGACGCACTGTCTACACCACCGCCAGCCACCACCACGGGGTTCATCCGCCCGTTCGACGAGGCCGCGCTCATCAGCCGGTTCGGGGAGGGCAACAACTCGTACCTTGCCATCCGCGCCCCTATCGACAACGCCGCCGTGCGAGCGGTGCAGACCGGCCAGGTCTCCGGCGTGACCTACCTGGGCGCTAACCTCGGCTACATGCTCGCCATGCTCCATTCCGGTGGGCTCACCACCATCTACGTAAACCTGCGGCAGCCGCTGGTGGAGATGGGCGAGGTGGTGGAGCAGGGGGCGGTGGTGGGTTACCTGGGCGGCGGCACGCTCACCCGCAGCGATACCCTCCAGTTCTACGCGCAGCGCGCGGGTGGAGGCAGCCAGGCCTTCATCGACCCGGCTCCGCTGCTTGGCTGGTGATGACGGTGCCCTGTCCGTCGTGCGGTTACGCCAACCCGGGCGGCATGCGCTTCTGCGGCATGTGCGGCCACAAGCTCACGCACGAGGCCGTGGTGCGGGAGCGCCGCCGAGTGAGCTGCGTGTTCATCGACATGGCTGGCTTCAGTACCCTCACGCGCGACCTCGACCCTGAAGAGATGCGCGACCTGGCCGACGAGGTGCTCACACTGGTGGCGGGCGTCATCGAGGCGTACGACGGTTACGTCGACGCCCTCCGCGGTGACGGCCTGATGGCGCTCTTCGGCGCGCCCCACTCGCACCCCGACGACCCGCAGCGCGCGGTGCTCGCCGCCGCCGCCGGGCTCGCCGCCATCGAGGAGGTGGGCGTGGAGCGGGGCCTACCGTTGAAGGGCCGCGCCGGCGTGAACACGGGCGTGGTCATCGCGGGCGCCGTGGGCTCGGGGCGCGTGCGCAACTACACCGTCATGGGTAGCGCTGTGAACCTCGCCTCTCGCCTGGAGCAGGCGGCCGCGCCGGGTGAGGTGTGGGTCGGACCCGAAACGTACCGCGCCACGCGCCACCGCATGCTGTACGAGAGGACCGGCCCCATCGAGCTCCGTGGCTTCCCCAACGTGCGCAGCGCGCACCGCCTCGTCATGGTGGCCGGCAACCGGCAGACCGACCCGTACGGCCACCTGCGCTTCGTGGGCCGGCAGCGCGAGCTGCAGCAGTTGCGCGCCGCGCTGGCTCACGTGGTGGCTGCGGGGTCGGCGCACGAGCTGTGGCTGCACGGCGAGGCGGGCAGCGGCAAGACGCGGCTGCTGCGCGAGTTCGACCGCACCCTTGGCGCCGACACCACCACCTTGTGGCTGAAGGCGCGCCCGCACGAAGAGTTCTCGTGGGGCCCGTTCGGGCGCCAGGTGTTCGGCCTCAGGCTCGGCGACGAGGAACGCACCGCCAGGCGGCACGTGCAGAACCTGCTGGACGAGCTCCTCCCCGATCACGTGCGCTGGCACGGCCTCATCCTTACCAGCTTGGACCTCGCGCCGCCACGCTCCTGGACCCGGCTCGAGCGCCGGAGCGTGGACCGCACCGCCCTCGCCTGGCGCGACCTGATGGCGGCCATGGTGGGCCGCGCCGACGGTCCGAGGGCGCTGGTGCTGTTCATCGAGAACGAGCCGCGCGACCCCGTGCTCACGGAGTTCCTGGGCCTCCTCGCCGAGAGCGGAGCGCCCATCCTGCTCGTGCGCACCACCCGCAACCGCGTGGAGGCGGGCGGTGGCGCCGGACATGCGGCTACGGCCACCGCCGACCCTCCGTCCACCGTGGAGCTGCCCGCACTGAGCCGGGAGGAGAGCCTCGAGCTCCTCGAGCAGCTGACGGCCCCGGCCGACCGGGCCGCCGCCGCGGACCTGGTGGCGCAGGTGGGCGGGGTTCCTGCTCACGTGCTCGAGCTGGGCCGCGCCATCTCGGTCACGCAGGACGACACGTTCTCGGGCTCCCTGGCGTCGCTGCTGCAGGCGCGCGTCGACCTGCTGGAGCCGACGCCCAGGCGCCTGCTGGCTCACGCCGCGCTCGTGGGCGAGGTCACGTGGGACGGCCTCCTACGCGAGCTCGGCGGCCCCACCGCGGCTGAGGACATCCGCGCCCTCGTGCGTGAGAACCTGCTCATCGCCCAGAACAGCTCAGCCATACCGTCGGAGGTGGAATACCGCTTCCAGAGCGAACTGGTGCGTAACGCGGCCCTCACCATGATCCCGTTCGCCGACCGCCCGCTACTGCACCTGCGCATCGCCACCTGGCTGGAGCAGTTCGCCCCGTTAGCGTTCTCGGAGCTCACGGCGGCGCAGTTCGAGCTGGGCGGCTCGCCGGACGCCGCCTACGCCCATTACCTGGCCGCCGCCGACCTGGCCAGCTCGCAGCACGAGGTCGACACCACCTTGCGGCTCTACGAAGCGTTACTGCGGCTACCCGTGCCACCGGAGAGCTTAGCCGAAGGTGCGCTGGCCTACGCGCAGGCGGTGTTGAGCCTGGCGCTACCTGACGTGGTGAGCAGCACGCTACTGCGCGCGGAGGAGCTCGTGGAGCGCGTGCAGGGCGACGCTCGAGCGACGCTGCTCCTAGTGCTAGAGCAGCTGAAGGAGGAGGCCATCACGCTGGGTCTCTCGAACGGCCGAACACAGCGAACCAAGGCTTGAAGCTGGGCTCCACCGCCACCAAGCTGCGCGCCAGCTCGCCGCGGTCGGAGACGGGCAGGGCCTCCCGCAAGCGCAGGGGGAAGTCCCAGCCCCGCTCGGGCACCAGCTCCAGCGCGCGCTCGGTGAACACGCCCTGGTACCAGAGCAGCTTGCCCCACCCGGCTCGCGTGCGCGGGTACTCGAAGTCGGCAAGGTCACCGCGGAACGCGCTGGTGCCCGCCACCTGGAGTCGGGTCCACTCGGTTAGCCGCTCGAGCATCTCTCCCTGACCGGTGGCGTGCAGCGCCGCAACGAACAGGTAACTGGCCAGCAGCTCATCGAGCCACTTAACGCGCGTGCGGAGCCCCGAGAGGTTAGCGGCAGCGTGCCCCCATTCGTGCCCCACCATCAGGTCCACGAACTCGCCGATGTGCGCCGGCGCGCGGCGGCCGGCGCGGCCGGCCTCGAGGAGCATGGCGTCGAAGCGCCGCACGAAGCGCGGTTGGTAATCGGCGGCGGCCATGATGGCGGCGCTGGCTCCGCCCGGGCCGTTGCGCGTGAACGGCAGCCCGTACGGGTAGTTGCAAAGACGCCGCCAGTCGGAGGCGCCCGCCACGATGAGCGTCATGCTGCCCTCGGGCTCAAGCACGGGCGCGGCCGCCGCTTGCAATGGCCGTAGGAAGGCCTGCAGCTGCCGGGCGCGCGTGCGCGCACCGGCGGAGTGACGGGCAGGCACCAGGTCGTCGGGCAGCGGCCGCAGGTACACGCCGGTCAGGCCGCTGGTTGGACGCCCACGCTGGTCAGACACAGGCAGAGTGTAGTGCACCACAGTGCAGGGCGCGGCACAGGCTACACTCCAGGCGATGACGGTCTGGGCTTGGTCGATCCTCTCGTTCGCGGTAGGCGCCCTGCTGGGCGCCGGGGTCATGTGGTGGTTGGCGCGGCAGCGTCCCCACGAGAAGCAGCTCCGGCGCATGCACGACGTGCTGGACCGGCTGCATGGCGACGTGGCCCACCACTTCCAAGAGTCGGGTGAGCTCATCACGCGACTGCGGTCGGACGTGGAGCTGCTCTACGCGCACCTCCAGCGCGGCGCGGCCAGCCTCACCGCCGAGGACGCGGTCCAGCGCCGCCTACGGGAACTCGAACAGCACGACGACACTGGTCGGACCACGAACCACGGTTGAGGCTTGATTAAGGCCGATAGGCCCGCTACAAGCGAATTCTCTCATGTATTGGTCCGACGTCTTTTTGTTAGACTCCGGTCTACGTGAAGCGCCTGGTACTCCCCCTCCTGATCCTCCTGTCGCTCACCTTAGCGGGTGCGCAAGACCGCCTCAATTACCTGGCCGTGGACGGCGAGCTCCTCGACACCGCCGGCCCCTACTACTTCACGAGCTACGGCGACACCAGCAACGCGTACGCGCGGGCAGCTCAGCTAGCCGAGGCCATGAACCTCACCGTCACCTTCCTGGAGGCCGAGCGCGTGCTCGTCTTCTCCGACGGCTACCGCACGGCCCGCTTCCAAGCCACCGCCGACGTGGCCGACGGGCTCGTAAAGCGAGAGGGCATCATCAGCGTCAACCCGCCCGTAGACGGCGCCAGCACGCTCGCCAGCCCCAAGGCCATCCTCGTGGACGGCGTGTCGTACGTGGCCATCGCCCCGCTGGTGCGCGCGTTCGAGGGCGAGGCCGGCTACAACTCGCAGCGGCGCGTGGTCACCGTCGACACGGCCACCAGGCTCGGCTACTCCATCGCTAAACCGCGAACAGGCTTCACCGACGGCGTCTCGCGCGTGGCCCTCGACATCCCTGCCGACGCGGTGTTCGACGTGGCCGCCGACGGCGACACGCTCCTCATGACGTTCCCCGGCGCGCGGGCTGACGAGGCTAGCCTCTTCGTAGACGACGCCAACCTCACCACCGTCTCCGTAGCTAACGGCGGCGGCTACGTGAGCGTGGTTCTACGCACGCGTCACGAGCTGAGCCCCGAGGGGCACGGCTTCCGCTTCGGTGAGGTCGCCAAGGGCACCATGCGTACGGTGTACGTGGACCTAGCGCCGAGCCTGGTGGGCGCCGCGGTCAGCGCTCTCGCCAGCAGCGCGGAGAGCCCGCAGACCGCCGCTCCGCAGGCGCCCATCGCCCTAGCCTCGGTGCCGCAGCAGCGCCAGATCGTGGTGATAGACGCAGGGCACGGCGGCAAAGACCCGGGCGCCAACTCCAGCTACGCCACCGAGAAGGTGGTGGTGCTGTCGGTAGCGAAGAAGCTGAAGGCGCTGCTGGAAGCCGAAGGCATCGAGGTCATCATGACCCGCGAGGACGACACGTTCCTCAGCCTGCAGCAACGCTCTCTCTACTCGAGCTCGGACCGCAACCTGTTCATCTCCATCCACGCCAACGCGGTCGCCAACTCCCAACCCTCCGGCATTGAAACGTGGGTGTTCGGAGAGCAGTTAGACCCCAGCCTGCTGGAGCGCGCCATCCGCGAGAACGGGGGCGGCGCGGAGGGCCAGGCGCTAACTGAGGAGGCGCGCCAGGCCGCGCACGGCCTAGCGGCCGACATCCTGCGCGAGGCGCAACTGAACTACAGCCGCA
The DNA here is from genome assembly GCA_964518275.1 of uncultured bacterium. Lineage (GTDB taxonomy): Bacteria > Deinococcota > Deinococci > Deinococcales > Trueperaceae > JAAYYF01. The sequence goes on from CAZFFG010000014.1 coordinate 13,170, forward strand.
CGCTCGCCGAGACCGTGCAGCGCCACCTCGTCACAGCCACGGGCGCCGTAGACCGCGGCGTGCGCCAGAACCTCTTCTACGTCATCCGCAACGCGCGCATCCCCGCCGTCCTCGTGGAGCTAGGCTTCGTGAGCAACCCCGACGAGGGCAGCAAGCTGGCCACCGACTCCTACCAGCAGGTTCTCGCCAACGCCCTAGCGGACGGCGTGCTGGAGTTCCTGCGCGGCGGGGGCCTGGCCGCGCAGCGCTGACCTAGCAGTACTCGACCGCGGCACGCCGGCAGCGCAGTTGCGCCCCAGTCGCCTCGGGCGCCAGTGTTACCATTGCACCACGATGCAGCCCGCCCCTGAACAAGGCAGCGCCGTAAAGGTTCCGCCCACCGGCTCGGTCGGCGGGGCCGGTGGCGTGGTCTTCGACCCCCGCGGTCACGTGCTGGTGATACGCCACGCCGAGGGCCAATGGGTCTTCCCCAAGGGTCATCTCGAGCGCGGCGAGACCGAGCTCGAGGCCGCGCTGCGCGAGGTGGCAGAGGAGGCGGGTGTGCGCGCCAGCTGCCCCCAACCACAGCGCAGCTGGATCACCACCTACCGCAACGCTCACGGCACGTGGCGCCACATCACGTGGTTCGCCTGCCGCACCGACACCAGCGCTGTTCAGCCGTTGTCATCCAAGGAACCGTTCGACGAGGCCGTGTTCCTGCCGCCCGCCGACGCCCTGGCCCGGCTCACGTTCGATGCAGACAGGCAACTGCTCCAGCGCGTCCTGGCGGAAGCTGGGCCTTTCCGGGAGCCAGCGTGACTCTGCGGGCCACCGACCCCGACCAGACCGGCGTCAGCGCGGCCGGTCACGCGCTACTAGGCAGCACGGGCGACCTGAGCGCCGAACGGTTCGTAGACGGCCTACGCAACCTGCGGTTCACAGGTACCCTCGCGCTCACCGACGCCGGCGGCACCATGCTCCTGCTCCTCGCCAAGGGGCAGGTGGAGGCCAGCTTCCGGCTCGGCGCTTACCACGAGCTCAGCGGCACCCAGCAAGGTTTCCACCTCAACCCGCATGAGCCCACCGACCTGCCGCGCCTACCGGCCCGCAACCCAGACAGCGCCTCACCGCTGCTGAGGGCCCTGCCGCGGCTAGCGCCGCCCGTGCAGCTAAGAGCCGGCGCCGTGAACCTCACTCGGCTACTCGATCAGCTGGCGGAAGCCGACTTCGACGGCACCCTCGCCTACCAAGAGAAGGACGGCCCGGCGCTTGCCCTCCTCGTGGCTGGCACCATCCGCGCCGCGGTTCATGAGGCTGGCGGCCGGCTCAACAGCCACGCCGAGGCGCTGCGTGCGCTGCAGCGCTCCGAGCAGCCCAAGGCGCGGGGCCGGCTCGAACTGGAGACCCTCGACCCAGCCGTCATGCTGCCAGTCACCGCCTTCGCCATCGAGCGCTCGGTGCAGGCAAGCCCGGGCTTCAGCGGGCTGGAGGTCACGCCCACCGGCTACCGTTACTGGCGCGCCGGCCAGCCGTTCCTCGTCGTACCCGGCGAGACGACCGGCCCCCAGCGCCGCTACGCCATGGAGGACGAAGCGGTGGCGAAGGCGCCCGAGATAGCGCTGCCCACCGAGCCACCCGGCTGGGAAGACGAGCGTTACCAGCTCACGCTCAGAGGGCGCGACGCTCTAGACACCATGATGGAGCTCAGCATGCAGTTCCGGGCGGAGCACGGTAACGACGGCGTGCGCGTCCTGCAGACCCTGGGTAGTGGAACCACGCTGGAGCAGGCCGCGGCGGACCTGAGGATGGAGCTGGGCAAGCTCAAGCCGTGGCTGGAACGCTTCCAGGAGGACGGCCTGCTGCGCAAGAGCGGCCGTTGAGCCAACCGCACGAGTAGTGGCAAACCGCGAGCCCGCGGTCATGCCCGCACCTAGGCGCCGACGAGGCCGCGGTTGTCCGCACGCTCCCCCGCGCCGGTGGCGTATCCTATTACCCCGTGGAGGCCACCGTTGTACGAACCTCGTGACGAGATCTCGCTGCGCGAGCTCTACCTCATCTTCCGCGCCGGCTTCCTCGCCATCGTGCTGGCCGCCCTCGTGGCCGGAGCCGCGGCGTTCCTGTACCTGAGCACCAAGCCTGTTTTGTACGAAGCCACCGCCACGGTGCAGATCAACGTGCCGGTACCCAACACCACCACCGAGGAGGCGGCCTGGCTCCTCACCCCGGCCGGCCTCGACTGGAACAGTTACCAGGCGCTCGCGTTCCGACCGCGTGTGCTCGGCCCCGCGTTCGGGCTGAACGAGGCAGACGCAGAGGCGCTCCTCGAGATCAGAGAAAGGTTGGAGCTAGAGGAGATCAACCCCGCCGCTCAGGCGCGGGGGCTCCTCACGGTGACCCACATCGCTACCGCACCCACGGCCCAAGAGGCAGCGGCGGCGGCCAACGACTGGGCCGGCACCGCCGTTAGCGTGGCCACCGAGATCATGAGCGAGACGGTGAACACGAACGCCGAGGCGTCGCTACGCGAGATCGCCCAACGAGAGGCCGACCTGCGCCGCGCCCGCGAGGAGCTCACCGCGTTCGCTCAGGAAGACGACCGCGCCGTGCTCACCTCACTGCTCAACGTTGAGCAGCAGCTGCAGCGCGACGCGCTGGTTCGGCAAGCCCAGCTGCAGAACCTGCAAGCCACCGCGCGCGCCAAGCGCGACATGCTGCAGGCCGTTCTCGACTCCCGCACGGGCGCGAGCAACCAGCCTTTGGCGGCGCAACTGGAGGCCCTGGTGGCCTCGGGCGCGCTCGACAGCGCCACGGCGACGCAGCTGGAGGGCTCGCTGGCGCAGCTGCCCGCCAGCGCCGGGAGCAGCGGGCAGGACCTCATGCTGCTCGTGACCCGCACGCAGCTCGAGTCGCTCACGAGCGACCTAGCGGGCTACGTGGCGGAACAGGCACTGCTCACCGAGCGCCTCGGGCGAGCCGACGCCGAGATCACGCGGCTGCGTACCGAGCTGGCGCAGGTCGAGCTAGCCGCCAACGAGCTCGACATGCAGCTCGTTCAGGCGAAGGAGAGCTTCGACAACGTGGCTGGGCTCGTGCCGCTCATCAGGCTGCAGCAGAGCGCCATCTCTAGCGCCGCGAGGGTCATCGTGCCCGCCGCGCCGCCCCTGGAGCCCATGCCGCGTGGTCGGCTCACCATCACCCTGGCGGCCGCCGTGGTGGCGGGCCTGCTCGCCACGCTGGTGGTGTTCCTACGGGCAGCCATCCGTGAACCGGACCCTCCCACCGAGCGGTTCGGCATCAACAGCCGGCAGTACGACATCGACCGCACCAGCGGTAACCTCAAGCGCACAGGGGAGTGGCCGGCGGTCGACCCCGATAGCCCCGAACCCGGCTGAGGCAGGGCGCCGTGCCAGCGAGTACATGGGTGGCGCTCACGTGAACGCTGCAACGGAGAGCCGCGCAGTCGCGCCGGCCGCTGGGCCGGTTCTGCTCACCGGCGGCAGCGGGCGCCTCGGCAGCGAGCTGCGAGCGCTGCTCCCCCAGCTCGGCTGGCACGACCTGTTGGCCCCGCGCAGCGGCCAGCTCGACGTCACGAACGCAGCAGGCGTCGCTTCGTACGCACGTGAGCACCTTCCGCGGCTGGTGGTGCACGCGGCGGCCTACACGAACGTGGCGCAGGCCGAGGAGCAGCGCGACCTATGCTGGCGAGTGAACGTGGAGGGCACCCGCAACCTCGTGGCTGCTGCTCGCAGCGTGGGGGCGGCTTTCGTTCTCGTCTCCACCGATTACGTGTTCTACGGTGATGCGCGGCAGGCTGACGGCGCCGGCGCGGGCTACCGCGAAGACGACACCCCGGGGCCGGTGCGCAACTACTACTCGCTCACCAAGCTCGTGGCCGAGGAAGCCGCCCGCGCGTACGAGAACAGCCTCGTGTTGCGCACCTCGTTCAGGCCGCGGGAGTGGCCGTACCCCGTGGCGTACGACGACCTCTTCACCACGCAGGATTACGTCGACGTCATCGCTCCGCTCGTGGCGGAAGTCTTGTACCGCTACGACCTCGGTGAAGTGCCGTACCCCACGCTGCACGTTGCCACCGACCGCAAGAGCGTGTACGACCTCGCGCGCCGCCGCGCCCCGGACGTGGGCCGGGCGTCGCGCTCCTCCTCGCCGGTCGAGCTGCCGGCAGACGTGTCGCTCAACACGGACAGGCTGCAGGAGCTGAGAGCTAGCTGGCGGGCCCGCGCCGAGCGCCCCAAATCGCCTCCGCGGTAGGCCTAGCGGGGGCCCCAGTAAGGGAGTGACATGGAGATAATCGACCAGCGGATCCCTGAGGTGAAGCTCATCGTGCCCACGGTTCACCGCGACGCGCGCGGCTTCTTCACGGAGCGGTGGCGCGCGGACCTACCCGGACTGCCCGCAGCTTGGGCCCAGGACAACCACTCCCGGTCGGGGCGTGGCACACTGCGGGGTCTTCACTACCAGTTGGAACCGCACGCGCAGGGCAAGCTAGTAGGCGTGGTGCGGGGCCGGATCCTGGACGTGGCCGTTGACCTGAGGCGCGGCTCCCCCACGTTCCTACAGCACGTTGCCGTGGAGCTGAACGATGAGACGCAGGCGCACCTCTGGGTCCCGCCCGGCTTCGCGCATGGCTTCATGGTTCTCTCGGAGGTCGCCGACGTGATGTACAAGGTAGACCAGCCGTACGACCGCGCTTCGGAGCGGGGCGTGCGCTGGGACGACCCAACGCTCGGCATCGACTGGGCGGCGGGCCGCAGCCAAGGCGCCCCGACCCTTGGCGAGGCGGGCTCCGACCTCGCGCCGCTCGTCTCCCCCAAGGACGCGGCGCTGCCGTTCGTTGAAGACGCCGAGTACAACTTCCTGTACGCTCCCTAGCCGACGCAGGGCCCGTAACTGGGCGGTAGGTATACTTCCATGGGCGTCAGCCACACGGCGTGAGGGCCACCCGTAACGGTTCAGCCAGGCGTCGCTGGCCAGCGCCCAGCGAGGAGTGCGTAGGTGAGCTCAACTTTCATAGTCACTGGCGGGGCGGGCTTCATCGGCTCGGCGCTGGTTCGTCATCTGGTACTGGAACGGGCAACGCGGGTCGTCACCGTAGACGCGCTTAGCTACGCAGGCGACCTGGCGCGACTTGAGTCCGTTGAGGGCGGTAACGGGCACCGGTTCGTACATCTCGACGTGAACGATCAGCCGGCGCTCGAGCGGCTGCTGGCAGAGGAGCGCCCGAGCGGCATCTACCACCTGGCAGCCGAGACCCACGTGGACCGCTCCATCGACGGGCCCGAGCAGTTCGTGCAGAGCAACACCGTTGGCACCCTGCGGCTCCTCGAGGCCACCAGGCGCTACTGGCAGGCGCTCGGTGAGCCCGAGCGGCAGGCCTTCCGGTTCGTGAACGTGAGCACCGACGAGGTCTACGGCAGCCTCGGACCCACGGGTGTGTTCACCGAGGCCACGCCTTACGACCCGCGCTCGCCTTACAGCGCCAGCAAGGCGGCTGCCGATCACCTGGCCAACGCCTACTTCACCACCTACGGTCTGCCCACCATCACCACGCACGCTTCGAACAACTACGGGCCGTACCAGTTCCCAGAGAAGCTGATACCGCTCGCACTGTCGCGTGCGCTGGCCGGCGAGCCCGTGCCGCTGTACGGCGACGGTAGCAACGTACGCGACTGGCTGCACGTGGACGACCACGCGCGCGGTCTCGTGGCGGTGATGGAGCGCGGCACGCCGGGAGAGACGTACCTCATGGGCGGCAACAACGAGCGCGCCAACCTAGCGGTGCTGAACGAGCTCTTCACCATCCTCAACGAGCTGGAACCCGGCCCGGCCGACTACCGCGAGCTCATCACCTTGGTACCCGACCGGCCCGGGCACGACCAGCGCTACGCCGTAGATTCGAGCAAGGCCGAGCGGGAACTGGGCTGGGATAGGCAGGTGCCGTTCCAAGCTGGGCTGCGGAGCACGGTGGAGTGGTACCTGGCCAACCAAGAGTGGGTCGACGCCATCAGGAACAGCCGCTACGACCTAGGCCGCCTAGGCACCAGCCCCGAAGCTAAACCTGAGCAGCGCGCGGAACCGGACGCCAAGTCGTGAGTACCAACCGCAAAGGCATAGTCCTGGCCGGCGGTCTAGGCACCCGGCTGTACCCCGCCACGCGGGCTGTAAGTAAGCAGCTCCTGCCCATCTACGACAAGCCCATGATCTACTACCCGCTGTCGGTGCTCATGCTGGCCGGCATCCGCGAGGCGCTCATCATCAGCACCCCGCAGGACCTGCCAGCCTTCGAGCGGCTGCTGGGCAGCGGCGCGCAGTGGGGCATGCGCTTCGAGTACGCCGAGCAGCCGTCGCCCGCCGGCATCGCGCAGGCGTTCCTGATCGGCGAGGAGTTCCTAGCGGGCTCGGCGGCCGCGCTCATCCTGGGCGACAACATCTTCTACGGCCACGGCTTCACGGGCCTGCTCACCTCAGCCATGCAACGTACGGATCAGGCGACCGTGTTCGGCTTCCACGTCAACGACCCACAGCGCTACGGGGTGGTGTCGTTCGACGCCGCCGGTCACGTAACGGCCATCGAGGAGAAGCCCGCCAAGCCGAAGAGCAACTACGCCGTAACGGGGCTCTACTTCTACCCCGCCGACGTGAGCGCCAAGGCCGCCGCCGTTGAACCCTCGGCCCGCGGCGAGCTCGAGATCACGGACCTCAACCTGCTCTACCTGGCGGAGGGTCGCCTGACCGTGGAGCTGTTCGGTCGGGGCATGGCGTGGCTCGACACGGGCACGCACGAGAGCTTCCTGCAAGCCTCTAACTTCGTGGAGACGCTCGAGGCACGCCAGGGGCTCAAGATCGCCTGCCCTGAGGAGATCGCCTACGAACAGGGCTGGATCGACGCCCAGCAGCTCGCGGCTCTGGCCGAGCCCATGCGGGGCAACGCCTACGGGCAGTACCTGCTCGGGCTCCTCAACGAGGGTTAGCTTCGGGGCGCCGCAAAACCGCAACCTCCGGGCACCGCAGCCAGCCCACCGTCACGGTGCCACCAGGCGGCTCAGAGCTGGGTCCTGTTCACGAGTAGCGGCAGCGGATCCACGGGCTGCCAGCCGCACCACTCACCCAAGCTCCCGACGTACACGCCGAAGTGAAGGTGCGGTGCCGTGTGCGCGGCGTTGCCCGTGTTGCCCACGTAGCCGATGACGTCGTCCGTGCTCACGTACTGACCATCCGCTAGGCCCACGGCGATGGCGTCGAGGTGCGTGTAGAAGTACCGGGCGCCGCCGTGGCCCACGATGGTTACGGAGATCCCGCCCAGGTCCGTGGTGGAGAGCCGCGTCACGTAACCCGCCGCCGCCGGCCGCACGGGGGTGCCGCGGGGCGCCATGATGTCGACCCCCTCGTGCTGCCGCCCACCGCTGCGGGGGGCGCCGAACGAGGGGTAGACCTGCTCCACCAGCGCGTGGTCCACCGGCATGAGAAGCGCGAACGGCAGATTCGGGCCCACCTCGTCGAGGAGGCGCGGCCGGTAGTTAGCGCCCGTGAAGCTGCCCGCGGCCGCCTCGGCGCTACAGCCATGGGCGGGCCACTCCACCCCGTCGAGGGGGGCACCCTGGGTGGCGCTCGCGGGGGTGCTGGCGTGGCCGCTGGGCGCCTGGCCGCGCGCTCTCGCGTCGTCCGGACCGCCCGCCCCGGCACGGCGGCTCGTGGTCATCACGGAGCAGCCGGCCAGCACGAGCGCTGCCAACACGAGCACGAGGAGCCCAGCTGTTCTGCGCTGGGCCCCTCGGCCTGGGTTCGGAGCGCGATCATTCACCCGCTCACGGTACTCGTTGCACCAGCTACGGGGCGTTCACTTTCCCTCGGAGCCCACGCGCTGATCGGCGTTGGCCCTGATGGCCGCGGCGAGGTAGGTCGCCAGACCGGGCGCCTTCGCCTCGTAGTAGGCCGTGAAGCGCGGGTCGCCCTCGTACATGAGCGCCAGGCCCCGGTGGATCTCGTAAGTGCAGTCGTAGTAGTTGGCGCTGATCTGCTGCCGGTGCGCTTCGGCCGCGGCCAACGCGCGGTCGTCGCTGGCTGGAACGCCCGCCTGTAGCAGCGCCACGAGCTGCGCCTCCACCGCCGCCGTCTCGGCCTGCACTCGCTGCCAGTCGGCCTTGGTGTAGCCCTTCACGCGGCGCTGGCTCTGCGCGTAAGCGTCGGTGTTACCCCAGCGCTCCTCTGCCTCGGCCGCGTACTTGGTGGGGTCGTTCTCTCCGAACAGTTCGAAGAGCTCGCTCGGTGTTAGTTCTAGTCCCATCTTGGTTGCCTCCATCTGTTTCCTGAGCTGGCGGCGCATGGTGAGCAGCCGCTCCAGCCGATCGGTCAGTAGCGCCTCCTGGTGCCTGAGGTGCTCGGCCGGGTCCGTGCCGGCGTCGTCGAGGAGCTGAGCGATAGCGTCGAGCTCGAAGCCTAGCTCGCGGTAGGAGAGGATCTTCTGCAGCTGCCCCAGCTCGGCGCGCCCGTAGAGCCGGTAGCCAGCTTGGCTGCGCCGCTGTGGTGAGAGGATGCCGATGGCGTCGTAATGGTGCAGCGTGCGCACGCTCACTCCTGCCAGAGCCGCGACCTCGCCCACCGACATGCCGGGCTGCTCGTCGTCCCTCTCGTTCACGTAAGGCTCTTCTGCCACGGTGCGCCTCCTTCCAGAAGCAGCGTAGAGCCTCACGTTACGTGAGGGTCAACCCCTCCCGCTTCCGCACCTAAGCCAGCGCCGCTGGCTGCAACCCTCCCAGGCGACATGCGCCCGCTCCCCACGCGATACCCTTGGGCGTGGCGACGGAAGCCCCCCTCAACATCGAACTCCTCCGCCAGAGCGTCACGCGCCTGGCGCACGAAGCCGGGCAGAAGATCCTCGAGGTGTACGCCACCGAGTTCGAGGTCACCGCCAAGGCCGACACGTCACCCGTCACCGCTGCCGACGTGGCCTCACAGGCTCACATCGTGGCCGGCCTCAAGGAGTTGCTGCCCGGCGTGCCGGTCATCGCAGAGGAGGAAGCGGCCCCCGCGTACGAGGAACGTAAGGAGTGGAGCCGCTTCTGGCTCGTGGACCCGCTGGACGGCACCAAGGAGTTCGTGAAGCGCAACGGCGAGTTCTCCGTCAACATCGCCCTGGTAGAGAACGGCTTCCCCATCCTGGGCGTTGTGCACGCGCCGGTAACCGGCCTAACGTACGTTGGTACCCCCCGCAGCCGTCACACGGCAGCCGCCGCCTGGCGTTACGACGCCGAAGGCGCAGCCCACCCCATCCACAGCCGCGCGCCTGACAGCACGGGGGTAACGGTGATGGTGAGCCGCTCGCACGCCAACGCGCCCACGCTCGAGTTCATCGCAGCGCTTGAGGAACGCTTCGGCACGGTGGAGACCCTGCCGCGCGGCAGCGCCATCAAGAGCTGCCTAGTGGCCGACGGCACCGCTCATTACTACCCGCGGCTCGGGCCCACCATGTGGTGGGACACCGCCGCCGCCCAAGCCATCCTCATCGCCGCCGGCGGCAACATGCTGGCTGCTGGCGAGCCCCTCCGTTACGGGGGCGAGGACCTGGGCAACCCACCGTTCGTGGCTGTGTACGCCGCGGACGCGTTCCTGCCGGGCGAGTGACGCACCCGACCTGACCACGCGAGCAGGGCCGAACGCCAAGCGCGTTCGGCCCTGCTCGGGAGCTTAACCGGCTCGCGCCGGCGGCTTAGAACTGCCCGCCGGTCACGAGGTCGAGCCTCAGGTAGAGCCCACCACGGCTATCCTGCGTGAGGCCCTCGAAGCCTCCGAAGGTGTAACCGAGCGCCACCCACACCTCGTCCACCACCTTGAGCTGCCCTTCAGCCGTGAGGCCGTAAGACATGGCCTCGAGGCCCGGCATCCACAGGGCGTGACCGCCGAGGCCGAGGCCCAGGGTGGGGTGCCACTCTCCAAGCTGCGGCTGGAAGTACTTCACCGCGAAGAGGGAGGCTTGGTAGGCGCTGCCGTCCGGGTCGTCGAGCAGCACGCGGTAAGCGACGCTGGGCCTGAGCTGCAGGCGGTTAGCGAAGTTGAGGGTCGGCGCCAGTTCGCCCTCCACCATGGAGGAGCCCGGGCGGTTGACGAGGCGGTGGTAGGTGAGGAGGTTCAGCGGCCCGCGCTTCAGGGAGTAAGCCACGGTGAAGCGACCCTCGAGGCTCGGGACCACCTGGTAGTTCGCGTCGAACGAGAGGTTCTGGTCCTCGCTGAGCTGCCCGCTGGCACCGCTCCGCAGCACGACCTTGAAGCCGCCAGCGCTGTGCGCCACCTCACCACCGAGGGTGGCCACGAAGCCCTGCGCGCGGTAGCGCAACGCGGCGCCGGCCGATGTGTCGGCCTGCTGCGTGGTTAGCGAGCGGTTGTGGGCAGCGTGCAGGTCGAGACCGAGGTTCTCGGTGAGGTCGAACGGCGCCCGAACGCCGAAGCGCGCACGGTTACCAGCACCGGCTGCCGTGGGCAGCTCGTAGGTGAGGGAGAGCTCTGCCGCGCCGAGGCGCTGCTCGAGACCCACCATACTCACGAGGTCGTTACCCCAAGTGAGCTCCGCGGACGCCTTGGCCGTGAGGTTCTGATCGAGCTGGTAACCCACGCTGGCTTGGGTCACGGCCTGAGCGGACGTGTCGAAGGGTTGCCTGTGGTCCGCGCTCACGGTGAACTGACCGGACTGCAGGTCGGCGCCCACGATGGCGCTGAGGAGGCTCTGCTCCCAGGTGTGAGCCAGGCCCGCAGAGAGCGTGAGCGCGCTCTGCTGCGCCCAGTCGAAGCGGTGGGAGTAGGCCAGGCTGGTGGTGTTGTGCCGCGCCGTGGCGTGCCGCAGGGTGATGCGGTCCTGCGGGGTGAGGGCGTAACCGAACTCGGCCGTGCCGGTCAGGTCGGTGGTGTCGCCGAGCACCATCCGGTAGGCGGCGCTGGCGTCGATACGCTCGCCGCTGTACGCCACGCTGGCTCCCACCACCGTGGTGCCCATGTACGCGGCCCCGAGCTCGAGCTGCAACGTGTCGGTGGCGGACTGGCTGCGGTAACGCACGCCGAAGCCGCCGTGCACCGCGTCGCGAGGCTCGTTCACCGGCGCGTAGGCCACCACCAGGTTCACGGGGTTCATGTCGAAGTCGTACGGCCAGAGCGGCTCCACCAGCGTGACAGCGCCCAGGTAGGTATCGATGACGTAGTCGCGGTTACGCACCAGCTCGGTCACGTTCTCTCCGGCCACAACGCTCACGCTCTCGCTGCCGGGCCGCACGCTCTCGCCGAGCGAGTAGCGCCGGGTGCCGTCGCCGCGGAACACTTGCGTGCGGGTGCCGCTGCTCACCAGGGCTGCGAAGCCCTGGACCTCGAAGCCTTCCGCCAAACCGACGGTGGCGTGCGCCCCGGTGAGGTTGGGTAGTCCGGAGACCCCCGGCACGGTGGCGCGGCCCTCGTAGTAGCCGGCGCTCACGCCTGGCGCCGTGTAGAGCACGCCGAAGCCGTCGCTACTGCTCAAGGTTGGTCGGGCCTCCTCGCCTGCCCCGGTGAGGGGGAAGCGCTGCGAGTCGAGGGGCTGCTGCGCCAGCGAGCGGTCGAGGTCGATGCCCTCACCGCTGGCGCCCACATCTACCGCCGCCTGCAGCGTGCCCTCGTCGCCCAGCGGCAACTCTAGGTAGCCGCGCGCGTAGCCGGCCACGCTCATCGGGTCCGCGAAGCTGGCGGTGGCGCTGATCTGGCCCTGGTAGAGGCCGCTGCGGGTGCCGAGCACTTGCATGTTCTCGGTTACGAGGAGGTCACCCTCTTCGGTCACGGCCAACACGCTCAACTGCAGCGTGAACGGGGTGGCGGCGGGCGCGAGCTCCACGCTGGCGCGACCGTCCTGAAGCGCCACCTGGTGGCCGCTGACGCCGGGCGCCGCGTCGGCGCCGGTCAGTTCGCTGTTGGCAGCCACGCTTAGCACGCCGTCGCCAACGGGCTCGCCATCATCGTCAAGCACCAGCACCTCGACCACCAGCGGGTTACGGCCGTCGGCCACGAGCCGCACCGGCGTCACCACGAGCTGGCTGGCCCCCGCCGGCAGCGGCTCGCGCCGCATGGCTTCGGTGAGCTCACCGAGCTCCGCTGCGTGCGTGCCGGCAACGGCGCCGTACTCGCTGGGATCGAGGTCGCCCACTAGCTCGTGATGGCGCTCCGCGTAGAGCGTCGTGAGCCTGGGCTCCGCTAGCTCAGGCAGGGCGTCTTCGTGGCTCACGTCGTAAGTCACGCTGCCAGCTTCGCTCCAGGGCAGTTGCCAGAGGAGGGTGGCGCCGTTCACGACGGGGTCGTCTACGCTCACGCCGTTCAGGCTCGAGCTGCCGAGAACGTAAGTGGCGCCCGCTGGCACCTCGTGGGCCAGTAGCAGCGTCTCGCCGGCGCCGGCCGCGTCGAAGCAGTCGGCGTCGCTCACGCCCTCGGTGCCGAGCGGCAACGGCACGAGCACGCTGCCGCGCTCCACGGTCTGGTCGCTAACGTTGCGCACCTGTAGCCGCAGCTCGGCCGTGTGGCTTCCCTCTGGGCGCGTGACCGCCGAGAGGTACACCTCCAGCGCGTCGGCTGGGTCGGCAACGGGCCGCAGGCGCGGCTCCTCGTAGAGGGCCGGGTCGGTGACCCGCAGGGCGAGGCCCAGGGTGGCGCTCTCGCCCGGCGCTAGGGGCGCCAGTTGGCAGCGGTGCACCCTGCCCGCCTGGAAGGCGAGCTGCACGGTGGAGCGGCGCGCCATGGCGAACTCTGGCAGCGGCTCCGGCTCGGGCTCACCGAGCGGTTCGGGCTCCGGCTCCGGCTCCGGCTCGGGTTCCGGCTCCGGCTCGGGTTCCGGCTCCGGTTCAGGTTGGGGCTCAGGTTCAGGCTGCGGTTCAGGTTCTGGCTCTGGCTCCGGCTCGGGCAGGGGCTCAGGCGCCAGTACCGTCACGGGCAGGCCCTGGCTGAGCTCCCACGGTTCCAGCGTGGCCCGAACCGGGTGGTCGCCCACCACACGACCGGCGGCGGTGACGACCAGCACGAGCGGTTCGCCGCTGGTGAGGCTACCTGTCAGGGTGGTGGCGCTGAGCGCCTCCAGCCCCTCGGGCAGGTCCAGAGCGAGGACGCCGGGCAGGGGCTGCTCGAAGAGGGTGCTGCCGGTGGCGGTGAACACGAACAGCTCGTCCTGCCAGCGGGTGTGAACGTCGACGGTGAGGTCGAGCTCCACCTCCGGCTCCACCACGAAGCGCGCGCGGGCATGCTCACCGGCGCCGATGATCACGGAGTTCGGGCCGCTCACGCGGGCGCCCGCCACGCGCGGGAGCCTGAAGGTGTACACGCCAGGCGTGACATCGAGCGTGACCTCGCCCGCCTCGCCCAACTCGTGACCAACCTCGGAGAGGCTGAAGCTCAACGGGTAGGGGCTGCGGTGCCCGGGGTATACGAGCTCGGCGCTGACGGTGAGGCGGCTCTGCAGCTCCGGCTCGCGCTCGGCCACGAAGATGGCCACGCCACCTTCGCTAGCGAAGTTCACGCGCCGCGCGCTCTCGATGACGCCGCCCTCCGTGCGCGTGTCTACCAGCCGGTAGCTGGCCGGTAGGCCCGTGAGGACAGCGGTGCGCAGCTCGCCCTCGGTCTCTATCACGTAGTTGCCGGGCAGGCTCACGCCGCTGGTGTCGATGATGCGCACGTGCACCGGCGCCACCTGAGTGAAGCGAAGGCCCGTGGGGGTGCTACGCAGGCGCGCGTTGGCGCGGATGCCGATGGTGTTCGAGTGCTGGTAGGCGCCCTCGGGCTGGTAGAAGCTGAAGGTGTAGGTGCCGGGCTGACCGAGGCGGATGGTGCTCCACTCCAGGTCGCCGGAGATGGGGATCTCGAGCGGGCCCGACGGCGTGTCTAGCCGGCCACGGAGCTCGGAGCGCCCGTCGCCGTCGTACAGCTCGAAGGTGGCTGGGGCGTGCTCTTCGTCTACCACGACGGTGAGCACCTCCTGCAGCTCTGGGCCGCGGATGTTGAACAGCATGGTCTCGCCCGCACCGAAGTACACGGCGGCGGCGGGCTGGCTCGTGAGGGTGTAAACGAACGAGTTCTTGGCTAGCCCCTCGAAGCTGCTGCGGAGGGTGTACTCCCCTGCTGCGAGCTCGCCCTCGAAGAGGGTCTCGGTGGCGTGCGGCGCCACGCCGAAGGCACGCTCCAGGATGACGCTGCCGTTACGCCACAGGCTGAAGTGCGCCTGCACCTCGCCCTCACCGCCGTCGTAGCGCTCGTCACCCAGCTCGGGGCGCCCCTCGAGGGAGGCGCGGTAGTCGTCGGGGTCGAAGGCGGGCGAGTAGACCTCGAACTTCACCTGGCTGGTCTCCAGGAGGCTCACCACCACGTTCAGCTCGTCGGTCTCCCAGCCCAGCTGGTCGCCCGGCACGGTGGCCGTGATGCTCTGGCTCAGTGCGTTGCCGCCGAAGGCGAGCAGGGCGAGCAGGGTTCCTAGGATGCGGATCATCGTTCACTCCACTCGATCTCGGGATCTGTGAGTCTCGCCCCGAGAGGTAGGTCGTAGGTGATCACCGTCGTGTCGGCTGCGGGCGCCACCTCGAAGGTGCGGTCCGCCTGGCCGTCCACCGGGTCGGTTATCAGCACGGCTGGCCACTCACCTGCGAAGTCGACCTCGAGCACCACGCGCTCCGCGTCGGGCAGTTGCACGAGCCGTTTGCGCAGGGTGACAGGACCGAACTCCACCACCGTTGTGCGGCCGGCGCCAACCAGCCCTTCCGGCAGCTGGAACGGGAAGTCGCTCACGGTGAGACCTTGCACGTTCACGAGGTGCTGGCGCTTATCGCGCAGTTGCTCAGGGTGCACGCTGGGGCGGTAGGGGGCGGTTATCTCGTCCACCATCACCGTCCAACTGCCCACCGCGAGGTGGCGGAAGGCGTAGTTGCCCTGCTCGTCGGTCACGGTCTGCCAACCGTTACTGAGGATCACGCGCGCGCCCTCGATGGGTACGTCGAGGCCGAGCTGGAAGTTGTCGTCGCGGTTCACGTCGATGTACACGCGGCCCACGAGCATGCCCGTGCCGAGCTCGAACACGCCGTGCTCCACGCGCGCCACGGCCGAGGCGGTGGCCTGGAGGGGCGCACCGAAGCCGGTGGAGCCCTCGAGGGTCACCTGGTTCACGAGCGTATCGCCGGCGCCGGGAAGCACGCGCAGCTCGTAGCTAACGCGCAACTGCTCGCCGGCGGGCACCACGATGGAGTGCCAGCTGATGACGCCCGGCTCGTCTTGGCGCGGTTCCAGCCCCTCGCTGGGGATCCGTTCGGGCGGGTCGAAGGCGGCCGTGCCCGCGATGTAGGCGGTGCCGAGAGGCAGCCGGTCCGTGAGGTCGAAGGCGGCGGCCACGTCGTTAGGGTTGATGATCGTGACCGTGTAAGGCACGCGGTCGCCGATGGCGTACGGCCCTTCAGCCACTTCCTTGGTGAGGAGCATGGCGGCCAGCTCCTCGAAGAAGACGGGCGTGGGGGTGCTGTGGTTGTTGGGGCCCGAGCCGTCGGGGTCGGGGTCGGTGCCGTCGGTGGAGGTGTCGGCCACCTCGGTGCCGTCGGGCGCGGTGCCGCGCGCCAGCGCCAGGTTATCCACGCGCGTGATGCCCTCGTTAGGCACCAGACCGGTGAGCGTGATGGTGAGGGTGGCCTCCGCGCCCACGGCCAGGCCGTTGCCGGGCGCGAGTAGCTCGGCGTCGGTGCGGCCGTCGTAGGCGGGGTTGAGTACCAGGTCGGTGGAGCTGGCGCTCACGCGCTCGGGCGTGAGGTTGGTGCCCTCGTAGAAGCCCACGAGCGGGTCGGTGATGCTGAGGTCGGCCAGCGGGGCGTCGCCGTAGTTACGCACCAGTATGCCGAACTCCACGGTGTAGGAGCCGTCGTCGCCGCGGCTGGTAGCAGCCCACTTAGCGGTACCGATGCGGGGGGACTGCCCGAGGCGCACTGGGGTCGGGTCGCTGTTGTCGCCCGGGTCGCCGTTGCCGTCTGGGTCGGGGTCGGGGCCGTCCTGCGAGAGGTCGGGCTCGGCCGGTGTGCCGTCCGGGCTGGTACCGGTGCCGACGGCGGTGTTGAAGGTGTCGACCGGGCCGCGGATGAAGAAGCCGGCCAGGGTGAGGGTAGCGGTGCCGCTCTCGCCGAGGCCCAGGCTGTTGCCAGGCGCCAGCAGGCGCAGGTCGGTGCGGCCGTCGAAGCCGGAGTTGACGCTGAAGTCGGGCGAGGTCACGGTCATGTGGGCGGCGCTCAGGTCGGTGAGGTCGTAGAAGACGCTGAGGTCGTCGCGCACCTGCACGTTCTCGAGCACGGTGTTGCCGTAGTTGCCGATCACGAACTCGAAGCTCACGTCGAAGCTGCCGTCGGCGTTAGCCACCACGTCAGCGCTCTTCGCCACCCCAACGCGCGGGCTGGGTTCCAGCACCACCGGGGTGGGGTCGTCGTTGTCGGTTGGGTCACCGTTACCGTCCGGGTCGGGGTCCTCGCCGTCCTGGCTACGGTCCTCAGTGGGCGTGCCGTCCGGGCTCTCTGCCTCGGCCAGGGCGCTGTTCTCGAAGTGGGTCTGCGTGAGCGGGTTCACCGGGTCGAGCACCAGCTGCACGGTGGCGCTGGCGCCGAGCGCCAGTTCGTTGCCAGCCGCGAGCAGCTGAGTGTCGACGTCGCCGTCGAAGCCGGCGTTGACCGCCAGGTCGGGCGAGCTCACGTTCACGCTGGCGGGCACCAGGTCGGTGTGGGTGTAGAAGTCGGTCAGGTCGTCGACCAGGCTGAGGTTCACCAGGTGGGTGTTGCCAAGGTTGGTCAGCACGAAGGTGAACTCAACGCGGTAGCTGCCGTCGGCGTTCTGGCGCAGGTCGGCGCGCTTCGCCAGGCCGATCTGCGGCTCGGCGGTGAGGAACACCGGGGTCGGCTCGGAGTCGTCCGTTGGGTCGTCGTTGCCGTTCGGGTCGGGATCGGTTCCGTCGGTGGACAGCTCGGGCGGGGTGGGTATCCCCGTCGGCGTGGTGCCAGCGGCGCTGGCCTGGTTGGTCAGGTTGGTGGGGCCGCCCACGGTGAGGCCCGTGAGCTGCAGGGTGACCGTGGCCGTCTCGCCTATCGCCAGGCCGGCGCCCGCACCAAGGATCTCCGTGTCGGCGCTGCCGTCGTAGCCCGGGTTGAGCGGCAAGCCGCTGGCGGAGCTGACGCTCACGTTGGCGGCCACCAGACCGGCCTGGGCGTAGAAGTCGGCCAGGTCGTCGACCAGGCTGAGGTTCTCGAGGTCGACGTTGCCGTAGTTGCGCAGCACGAAGTCGAAGGTCACGCTGTAGGTGCCATCAAGCGCCTGCACCACGCTGGCGGCCTTGGCTACGCCGAGGAGGGGCTCCACCACCAGCTCGACCACGGTGGGTACGTCCACACCGGGTTCAGGCGTGGGGCCGTCGTTGGAGGTGTCGTCTGTAGGGGTGCCGTCTGGCCCGGTCGCGTTAGACACGGCGCTGTTCTCAAGCTCGGTCACGCCCGGGTTCGGGGTGATGCCGGTGAGCGTGATGGTGATGACGCCGCTCTCGCCAAGGGCCAGGCTGTCGGTGCCCATCAGCATGCGCACCTCGTTCACGCCGTCGAAGGCGGCGCGCACAGCGAAGTCGCTGCTGGCGATGCTCACCTGGGCGGGCGTGAGGTCGGTGTTGGCGTAGTAGTCGGCAAGGCTGTCGCGCACCTGTACGCCGTGTAGCGAGGTGTTGCCGGCGTTGGCCACCGTGAGCTCGAACGTCACGTCGAAGGTGCCGTCCTCCGCCACGGCCACGCTGCCGCTCTTAGCCAGCGCAACTTGCGTTATGGCCTCGAAGACGATCGGCGTTGGGGTGTCCTCGTTCGGTACCCCGTCATCGTTCGGGTCGGGCTCGAGGCCGTCGGTGGAGCGATCCTCGGTAGGCGTGCCGTTAGGCGAGGTGCCCGAAGCCACGGCCGTGTTGGTGGTGGCGGTGCCCGTGGTGGGGGTCACGTTCTCCAACCGCACGGTCACTTGCCGCTCGGCGCCTACGGCCAGCGTGTCGTTGCCGAGCAGCACGTTGCTGTCGGTGCGCCCGTCGTAGTTGCCGTTCACGGTGAGCGTGCTGCTCTCCACGAAGATTCGCTCGGGCGTAAGGTCGGTGATGGCGTAGATGCCGTCTATGGGGTCCGTGATCTGCAGGTTACGCAGGGGCACGTCGCCCATGTTGCGCACGGTGAAGGTGAGCACCACGTTGAAGGTGCCGTCGTCGTTCATGCTCACGGCGGCGCTCTTGGCCAAGCCGATCAGCGGCGCTTCCTCGAAGAGAACCGGGGTGGGCTCCTCCTCGTCGGGTACGTCGTCGCCATTCGGGTCGGGGTCGAGGCCATCGGTGGAACGGTCGGTCACGGGCCGCTCGCCGGGGCTGGTGCCCAGCACTTCGGCCTGGTTCTCGTGTTCGCCCATGTGGGCGGGGGTCACGCGCACGCGCAGCTGCACCGTGGCGGTGGCGCCCACGGCTAGGGTGTCGACGCCCTGGAGCAGCTCCTGGTTGGCGCTGCCGTCGAAGGCGGCGGCGTTGTCGGGGTCGGGCGCGGCCGAGTTGGCGCTCAGCGTGGGGCTGTAGATGGAGAGCACGCTGTGGTTGCCAGCACCGAACGCCTCGTCGAGGTCGTCGGTGAGCTGCAGCTGGCGCACCTCTACGTCGCCGTAGTTGGTGATGGTGAAGTCGAACTGCACGATGTAGCTGCCGTCCGTTACGGGGGTAACGGTGGCGGCCTTAGCCACGCCGAGGACGGGGTTCTCGGTCAGGGTGAGCGGCGTGGGGGTGTCGTTCGCCGGGTCGGGTGAGGTGCCGTCGTTGCTGTCGTCCTCCACCACGCGGCCACTCGGGCTGGTGCCCTCGGCGGTGGCGGTGTTGAGGAACGGTCCCTCGTGGATCTCGGCGCGCGGCTCCACGTTTAGCACCACGGTGATGGTGCCGCTCTCGCCCACCAGCAGGGCGCTGGTGGCGGCGTCCAGGAGCTGGTCAGTAGTCTGCGCGTCGCTCGGGTCCGCAGCGGTGAGCGGGCCCGTGGTGGTTATGGAGAGGATCTCGTAAGCGGAGCCGCGGAACGTGGCGCCGAACGGATCGGACACCTGCACCTGGGTGAGGTTCACGTCGCCCTGGTTCTCCACCACGATCTGGTAGGTCACGCGGTAGATGCCCGTGCCGAGGTTCTCGGCGCTTACCACCGTCTTGGCGGCGGCAATGAGCGGAGATTCGGTGAGCACCACCGTGGTGGGGCCCTCGTTGTTGGTGGGGTCGCCGTCGCCATTGTTGGCGGGGTCGTCGCCTTGCGGCTGACCGTTGTCGGGGTCGAAGCCTTCGTTCGAGTCGTCGCTGGGGGTTTCTTCGCCTGGGCTGGTGGCCTGGACCTGCGCCTGGTTCTGCAGTTCCAGGGCGCCGCTCTCGAGAGCAGCTCCCGGCTGGAGGGTCACCACCACGAAGACGGTGCCGGCTTCCACGCCGCCGCTGGCTTCAGTACCGGCGGCGTCCAGTTGCTGACCGGCGGCCAGCAGGTTCACGCCGGCGGCGCCAGCGTAGGCGGGGTTGGCCGTCAGCGAGCCGTCCTCGGCGCGCACGGCCACGGGGTTACCGGTGGCCAGCTGGCCGAGCAGGTCGTCGGTGAGGCTCAGGTCCGTGAGCACCACGTCGCCGTAGTTGCGCACGGTGAACTCGTACGCCACCTCGTAGGTGCCGTCCTCTTGGTTGCGGGGGTTGGCCTCGGCGCCCTGGCCGAAGTCGTAGGTGGCGGGCACGCCCTTGGCCACGCCGATGACGGGCTGTTCGGTGAGCACGATGGGCGTGGTGGAGTCCTCGTCAGGATCCGGCGTGTCGCCGTCGTTACTCTCGTCCTCAACGGGGGCGCCGGAGGGGCTGTCGCCTGTTGCCAGTGCACTGTTCTCGAACGCGGCGCCGTACACTTCCGCGCCCGGGGTAACGAGCACCACCAGACTGATGGTCTCGGTCTGGCCCACAGCCAGCGTGCTGGCGGCGGCGTCGAGGAGCTCGGTGCTGGTGAGGGCGGCAGCCAGGTCGGTAGCGGCGCTGAGGGTGCCGGTGGCGCTGAGGCTCTCGATGACCACGGGCGTGCCGCGGAAGGCGGCGCTCAGGTCGTCGGTCACCTGCACGTTGCTGAGGTTCACGTCGCCCACGTTGGCCACGGTGAGCAGGAAGCTCACGCGGTACTGGCCGGTACCGAGGTTCTCGGTGGCCACCAGTTGCTTGGCTATGGCGATGGCGGGCGCCTCGGTGAGCGTGATGGTGGTGGGGCCGTCGTTGTTGGTGGGGTCGCCGTCGTCGTCGTTGGTGGGGTCGTCGGCGTTCGGCTGACCAACGTCGGGGTCGAAGCCTTCGTTGGAGTCGTCGGTCACGTCCTGACCGCCGGGGCTGGTGCCCTGCACGGCGGCTTCGTTGGTGAGTTCCAGCGTGCCGCTCACCAGTTCGGTGCCGGGCTGGAGGGTAACGACCACGTAGACGGTCTCGGTGACCAGTTCGGAATCGGAGAAGCCGAGGGTCTGGCCGTCCTCGAAGATGTTGGTAGCGGTCGTCCCGTTGTAGGCGGGGTTGGCGTTCAGCGTGCCGGCGCCGCCCATGACGCTGCTGCTCACGGCTGCGAAGGCGGTGGG